>DHFK01000119.1 GCA_002400365.1 Anaerolineales bacterium UBA4826
GTGCGCTACATGGTCAAGCACCCCGGTCCCGATCGCGAGTTTGCGGAGTGGGCGAAGCGGAAGCGGATCAAGTGGATCGGCGTGGACTGCGGGAGCGCGGATCATCCGATGAACACGATCATCCGCACGTGGATGCCGCGTCAGGCGGAGGAAGCCGACGCGCATTTCCGCAAGAAATACGGCAAGCCGATGGCGGAGATGTTCACGCCGGACAAGTACCAGTTCATGCACATTGAAATGTTCCCCGACCACATCATCCACGCCGAATGTCTCGGCGGCGACATTGACCTGCTGCTCAATCAGCGCGCGACGATCGGCTGCTTCCCCTGGCGCTTTGTGGACGGCGAATCGTGCATCAGCCGCATCGTCGCGTTCGTCGAAGACGAACAGTACGCAACGCTGATGAAGAAAAAGGAGACGATGCAAAAAACGAAATTTGGTGATATGATTGCGACGTGCAAAATCGTCGGATAGTCCGATAGTCAAATAGTCGAATAGTCAATTGGTCTTGTAGTCAACCGACTAGCCAACGAGCCAACGATTCGACTACCTGACTACCTGACTACTCGACTACCCGACTATCCGACTACTCGACTATTTAGACAAGGAGACTAGTATGCCCTTCGACATGGAACTAGAAGCGCGGCTGCGCCCGCCGGAATTTCCGATGGTGCCGTATCCGCCCAAGGTCATCACCTTGGCGAACGGCAAGCCGATGGTGGTGCGCGAGATCACGCGCGAGGACGTGCCGCGCGTCCTCGAAGCGGTGCGCCCGATCATGACGTACGAGCGCGATTACTACGACATCGTCGCGGCGCGCGTGTACGCGGAACTGCTGGCGTGGTACCGCTACCGCGAGCAGGCAGAGTTCTGCTTGATCGCGCAGATTGAGGGGATGCTCGTCGGGCTCGTGAACAGCCGGATGTACACCCCCAAAATCGGCATGAGTCTGCACACGCTCACGATTGACCGCGGCTTGCGCGTCGGCTCGCACATGTTCGCGGCGAAGATGGAGCATCACATCGAGTACCTCAAACAGGACGAGGTGTGGATCGTCGCGGAAAGCCCGATCGGTTTCCGGCGCTGGATGATCGAGTACGGCTTGGAGCCGACGGACATCCCGCACGAACTGGGCGGCGCGCCGTCGTACCGTTTGTCGAAAGAACTGTACTACGCGACCAAGGATCGGCTGGTCGTCGGCGATCGCCCGGTGCCAAAAGAATTGCTGGACAAAGCGCTGGAAGAAATCATCGTCGTGGACGAGAAAACCGTCGCGCAGAAAATCTGCGGCGTCAAGGGGCGATGACACGATGTCGAACAGTTTTCAGCCACAGGGAACACAGAGAGCACAGAGAAAACCTTCTTATTCTCTGTGTCCCCTGTGTCCTCTGTGGCTTAAAGGGGTGAAACAATGAGACCTGTTGCAATTGTTGGCGCAGGGATGATCCCGTTCGGTCGCCGCGACGAAGACACGCTGATGGACCTGCTGGCGTATGCGTCGCTCAACGCGCTCGACGACGCCGGCTTGGGCGACAAGGGCGTGCAAGCGGTCTACGTCGCGAATATGGGCGCGGGGATGCTGAATCATCAATCGTCGGTCGCGAGCGCGCTCGTGGATCGTTTAAGTCTGATGCCTGCCGCCGCCGAAGCCATCGAAAACGGCCCCGCGTCCGGCGCATCGGCGATCAAGAACGGCATGTTCGCGGTCGCGTCCGGTTACTATGATCTCGTCCTCGTCGTCGGCGGCGAAAAGATGCGCGAAGTCTCCGGCTGGCGCGCGACCGATTTCGTCGCTTCGATGACGCACCCGACCGCCGAGTACATCTACGGCGTCACGTTGCCGGGCATGGCGGGGATGTTCACGCGGCTGTACATGCAAAAGTACGGCGTCACGCGCGAGCATCTGGTGCAGGTCGCGATCAAGAACCAGGAGATGGGCGCGCTCAATCCGTACGCGCACGTCGAATCGCGCATCACGCACGAAGGGATCGTGGATTCGTGGCACGCGCGCGTGAACAATCCGCCGGTCGCCGATCCGCTGCATCTGTACGACGTTTGCCCGGTGAGCGATGGCGCGGCAGCCATCATTCTCGCGCCGCTGGAGCGCGCCAAAGAGTTCAAAAAGACGCCGGTCGTGATCGCCGGGTTCGGCCAAGCGACCGACACGCACACGCTGCAAGAGCGCGATGACCCGACCGATCTCAAAGCAGTGACGCTCGCAGCGCAAGCCGCGCTGGAGATGGCGAAACTGAAACCGAGCGATATTCACGTCGCGGAACTGCATGACGCGTTCACGATCCTCGAAATCGCGGAGAGCGAGCACGTCGGCTTTTTCAAGAAAGGTGAAGGCGCGAAAGCCGTCGAGCAAGGCAAGACGAAACTCGGCGGACAGATTCCGATCAACATGTCCGGCGGTTTGAAAGCGCGCGGACATCCGGTTGGCGCGACCGGCGTCGCGCAAGTCGTGGACATCGTTTGGCAACTGCGGCACGAACTGCCGAAGGATCGTCAGGTGCAAAACGCAACCACGGGCTTGACGGTCAACTTTGGCGGCTTTGGCAACAATGTGTTATCATTCGTCCTGCGGAG
>DHFK01000030.1 GCA_002400365.1 Anaerolineales bacterium UBA4826
TTCGAGTCCCTCGCGGCTCACCGGACAAAACGACACGGCTTCGTTTCCGAAACCGTGTCGTTTTGCTTTGAGGCGACTGGTCCTCAGTCCGACAACTTGCGCGCCAACGTCCTAGCAGTCAAGGTGCCGGTCGCGGTCGCGTAGGCGAGCGGCTCAAAGTACGTGTCCAGCCCGATCCGCGCGCACTGCGCCGTCGCCTCTGCTTTGCTCGCTTCCGTGGACCACACCAAGAGATCGCTCCCTCCCTTTTGCACGAGGAAAGGTCCACTCTCCCCCAGTCCGTCGTCGCGCCGGTTGCGTTCCACCAGCGCGCCCAGGCGCCGGAGTAGCGCGCGTCTCTCGTCGAGCGACAGCGCGCGCCACGCGAGTTTGCATTTCCAGATCTCGATCCTTGCCATACGTTCCGTCCAAAAGAATCCAGGGTTGATTGATTGACACCGCGCAGAATGTGTGGTACAGTCTGGCATAGAGCGTTTCGCCTCCCATCTANNTATACCGGATGATGCAATTTCGGTTAGAATTCTTTCACTTTTCTTTACCTGATTTCTTGCATGCCGAGTTCTTCCAAAGATTCCATCCGCCGGCTGTGCCGCAGACGCATCGCCGCGCTGCCTGCGCCCGGCAGCGACCCCGATCGTTTTGAAAATCGGGTTATGCGCCTAGTCGAAGAAAACCTTGCCAGCGGTCGTTTCCAGCGCGTCGCCGCCAACCGGGCGGAACGCCACCCCCTCCGGCTCGCCGAGTACGTGGATCGCGTGATCGCCTGCGCCAGCCGTGAATCCGCGCGGGTTCAGGCGCTGGAGGGCGGCGACGCCGCGGAATGGAATCGGCTCCACGATTTTCTGCTGCGCCGCGCGCTGCCGATGGTTCACCACTTTCGCGACGGCGCGGACGCGTTTGCCGAGGCGGCGAACCTGACGCAGGAAGCCTGCATCGTCATCTTCGGCGAACGCTACCCGTGCGATGTTTCCTTCGACGCCTGGGCCACCACCATTCTCAAGCGTCTCGTCCTGAAGCACTTTACCCGCTCGTCGGACGTCCTAGATCGCCCTGACCCGCCCGAATCACTTGACCGACCCAAACGCGGCGACGACGCAGGCGGTACTCCGTTGGGCGATCTGATGCCCGCGCTGAATTCGCTGGCGCCCTTTGCAAAGATCGAAAACCAGAGTTTGCTGCTCGACGCGATCGGGCGGCTCCGCAGTCCTGTCCAGAGGCAAGTGATCTATTGGGCTTTTTTGGAGGAATGGGACGACACTCAAATCGCGCAGCGGCTGGGCAAGAGCGAGCAAGCCGTGTACAACCTGCGACAGCGCGCCTTGGTGCGGCTCGGGAAAATTCTCGGCGAAACGCCGCGCAAGAAATCGAACGAAAAACGCATTAGGATAAGTGAACGACCTTGACTTTGGCATGGTAGACTTGTCGGCGAGTAGGCATCCATGAACAAAAGAACCAAGATCCCCAAAATGGAGCGAGCCACGCGCACGGCGCCGCGGTATCTAACGGACTCTCCAACCCTTGCCCTGCGACTCCAGCGGCTGGCGCGGGCGATCGCCGCCGCGCCGGGTCAGCCCTCGCCCGCGCCGCTGTCTCACGCCGCATGTGAGGCGCTCCTCGAATTCTACGTGGATCACGAACGCCGCGCGGAGGAGGCGCGGGCGCTCTATCCCGCCGTTTGGGAACACTTGCAGACTTGTGCGCGCTGTCGCGAATCCTACGACCTGGCGAAAGCCGCTTTGGCAGACGCTGCTCCAGACTCGATTTCAACACGCGCTTCGATTCCCGCTTTGCCGTTCCTGATCCGCGCGGACGAAACGACGGCGTGGAGCAAACAGGTGCGTTCGCGCGTCGGCGGCGCGCCGCTCGGCTTTGGCTTTATCATCCAGCCCCAGCACTTGCAGCGACTCTTCGCGCCTGCGCCGGCAGCGCGCCTGCGCGGAGCCGCCGCGCCGACCGAGCGCGCGCTGCTTCTCTCCGACACCGTGAACCTGGGTCAGCGCAATGCCCTGGTCGAAATGTGGGTTCACCGCTTTGCCGACTCCCCCGAAGGACGGTTAGAGATTTTCCTCGTTTCATCCTCCCCGCTGCCTGAACCCCTCCACGTCACGCTGCGCTGGAACGATCAGCAGCACTCTGAGGTGATCGTCCGTGGACACTGCGCGTTCGATCATCTGCCGATTGCGGAGTTGGAAAACGCGCGCGACCTGCGCGTCGAGTTTGCCGAACAGTCCGATGCCACGACCGAGGGAGGGCATGGCGATCCCCGCGCGCCCGCGTGACTTTTGTCTTTATGGAACGACCGTAGCCACAACGTACCCCGTCATCTCCACATATCCGCTCCCGCGCACGGTCGCGCCATGCGACTCCCCGTTGATTTCCACCGCGCCTTCCCAATAAACAATCGAAACGCGATTCTCTTGATCCGCGNNTCCGGTTCAATGAGCGTGCCGGACGATAACGGCTCGATGCTGCCATCCTTCTGCCGAATCTGGAACAGCATCAGTTCGCGCCGATCGCTCAACTGTATCGAGAACCAGTCCCAGCCGACCGCGTTCGGTCCCAGGAACGCCGTGCTCCACTCGTGATCCATCCAGGAATTTCCATTTACCAGTAACTGCTCGCCGTTCACCGTAATCGTTCCGCGCGTTTCTAACCGCGTGAACGAATAATAGTACGACGCATTGCCAACGTCCGCCGATTTCTGCGACAGCCCGCGGTCGCCGTGCAGCACTCGCGGCTTGAGCGATGTGAGCGTGAGGTCAAGCGCGCGTCCCGTGTCCCCCGCGTGTAGTTGCACGGCATCCTGAGCGGAGCCGTTCTGAGCGGAACGAAGTGGAGTCGAAGAAAGCGGCGCAGTCGAAGGAGCCGTCTCTACAAACCAATTTTCTACCCACACGCGGAATGGATTGCCGCTCGCGCCGGCAAGTCCCGCTGCGCCGCGGCTGAACCGCTCGGACGCTGCGTGCTGGTTGTTCTTCACGTCGGTCAGCGCGAAATGCGCAAAGTAGATTTGGTTCGTCGCCCAGTCCGATGCGCGCGGCGGCGCGGTCGGCGTGATGGCGCGGCGGAAGAACGTGAGCTGGTAACCAAAGTGTCGTCCGTCGGCGGCATCCAGGTTGCCGGTATAGTACCACCACTCGGTTTGGAAATCCGGATGCGGTCCGTGATCGTCGGGGAATTTGAACGCGCGGACGCGCTCCGCGCGCGCGTACCCCGCGGTACTGTCGTTTGCGCGCAGCCCGACAATCGCCGCGCTGATTGGTGGGGATTGCGCGGAATTGGCTGCTATCAACGCCGCGGCGCCGAGTCCAAGCAATGTGATTATGCTAGCAATTATCTTTTTCATTCGTCGCTCCAAAAGATGAAAGATGAANNTTCATCTTTTACTCTTCCCTCAGCGCCTCCGCCACTTGCAAACGCCCCAGCCGCAGCATGGGATACACCGCCGCCAGCAGCGCGGCGATCACCGACACCGCGAACGCTTCCACATACACCGCGGGCACCGGCTCAAAGAAAATCGTCCAGCCGAACGAGCGAAGGTTGATGACGTAAATCAAAATCGCGCTGAGCAACAAACCCGTGGGAGTCGCCAGAACGCCGGCAGTCGCGCCCATCAAGCCGCTTTCGAGCAGGGTCAAGCGCCACAACTGTCGCAGCGTCATCCCGGTCGCGCGCAGCGTGCCGAGTTCGCGCGTGCGTTCGAGTTGCAGCGCCATCAACGCGCTCAGCACGCCGATGAACGCGACGACGACGGCGATGAGGCGCAGCGTCGCAGTGATCGCAAACGTGCGGTCGAAGATCACGAGCGCGGCGTCGCGCAGCGCCTGGTTGCTTTGGACGACGATGTTCTCGCCGCCGAGCGCGCGGCGAATCGCCTCCTCGACCTGATCGGCGTTCGCGTTGGGCGCAGTGTAGACGCCGATCGCGGAGACGCTTGGATCGTTCCAAAAGCGGCGGTACACATCGAGCGACATTAGCACGATGCCTTGGTCGGACGAGTAATCGAAAAAGATCCCGACGATTTGGAATTTTTGCGCGCCGTGGGGCGTCGTCAGCGTAATGTCCTCGCCCTCGCGCAGCCGGTGCCGATTCGCAAATGGTTCGCTCACCATCACGCTGCCGCGCTGCCAACTTTCCAAAACGTTCGCGGCGCGCGACGACTTGATCACGCGATTGCGCGCGGAGGACGCGGCGATCAAGCGCACGTCGCCGAAAGCGGGCGCGTACACGTTGACATCGCGAATCACATCCATCCCGCCGATACCCTGGACCGCGCGAACCTTTTCGATTAGCGCGGGCTCGAGCGACGACGTTCGATTCGCGCCGATGATCGGCGGCGTGATGTAAGTGTCGGCGACGAGCGTTTGCGCGAGCCAGTTTTGCACGGTCGCGCGAAACGATTCGATCATCACGGTCACGCCGATGACGACCGAGACCGCGATCATCAGCGCGGCAATCGCCACCGACGTGCGGCTGAGCGCTTGGGTCACAGTGCGCGCCGCCATGCGCCCCAAGAGTCCGATGCGTCCCAGCGTGCGCGTGGCAATCCGCATGAACAAAGTCGTCAGCGCCGGCACGCCGAGGGTGACGCCGAACAAGCCGACGAAAATTCCCGCGAACGAAATCGGCACCGCGTTGTCGCTGAGCCACACCGCTGCCGCGCCCGTCGCGATGCACACCACGCCGATTGCGCTGACCATCGGCAGCCAGCGGCGGACGCGCGCTTCGAGATCGGAGCGTTGCAACACGGTGACGGCGGGAACACTCGCGGCTTCAGCGGCGGGCAGCGCGGCGGCGATCACTGCCGCGCTAATGCCCAGCGCAATGCCTTTGACGATCGAGAGCGCGTCAACCTCTACACCGCGAACGGTGACCGAGAAGTACAGGTCGTTGATCGTCTGCGTGACCAGCCCCACCGTCAGTCGTCCGAGCAAAATGCCCAGCCCAATTCCGATCACCGCGCCGATCGCGCCGCTGAGCGCGGCTTCGATCAGAATCATTCCGAAAATTTCTCTGCCGGTCACGCCGACGCAGCGTAGAATTCCCAGGACGCGGCGACGCTGCACGACGGAAAAGAGCGTGGTGTTGTAGATCAGGAACATGCCGACCGCGAGCGCGAGCAGACTGAACGCGGTAAGGTTCAACTGAAACGCGGCGGTCAGTTGCGTGACTGTGTTCGCCTGCTCCGACGCCGGGACGACGCGCAGTCCGTCCGGCAGGCGCGCGGCAATCGCTCGCGCTTCCGCATCGGTCGCGATCACATCAATGCGCGCAAGTTTGCCGGTCATCCCGAGCAGTTCCTGCGCGGTCGCAATGTCGGCGAGCATCCAGCCGTCGAGCGCGCGCGCGGAAATATCGTTGGGCGGGCGCAAAAATCCCACGATGGTCACGGCGCGCGTCTGCGTCCCGATAGCCAGCGTGATTTTGTCGCCAACCTTCACGCCGAAGCGTTCCGCGCTGATCGCGCTGACCAGCGCGGTGTTCGGCTGGGTCAGCAACGCGGATAGCGCGTCGAATGGGACGGGGGCGTTCGCGGCAAAGTACGTGCGGAAGGGCGCTTCGGCGAACAGGTCCACGCCGAACACATGCAGCGTTTGTCCGCCCAATTCTTTCGCGTTCGCGTACCCTTCGACGATCGGCGCGCTGAGGCGATTGCCTTGCAAACGCAGCACGCGGTACACCGTTTCGTCAAAGCCCGTGTCACCGCCCACGATTCGATGCGTCGCTTTGCCGACGACCGCATCGGTGGACAACTTGAACGCGCGCGTCGCGGATTGATTCGCGAGATCCACGGAGACGACGACGGCAACGCCGAGCGCGATGGAGAGAATCACGAGCAGCGTCAGCCAGGGTCGGCGCAGTTGATCGCGCAGCATGGTCTTGAGAAGGGTTTGAGTCATGATCTATTATGCGCGAATCACGCGAATTTTCGCTAATCTTTTTATTTTAATTCGCGCGATTCGCGTGATTCGCGGATTCATTTTTTGTTTCCATGAGCCGACCATGGTCGAGTTTCAAGATGCGGTCCGCGAGCGCCGCGATGTCCAGCGAGTGCGTGACCAGGATGAGCGTCTTGCCTTGCTCGCGCGCGAGGCGCGTCAGCAGATCGAGCACCTGGGCGCCGGTGTCCGCGTCGAGGTTGCCGGTTGGCTCGTCGGCGAGGATGAGCGCGGGATCGGCGCAGAGCGCGCGGGCGATCGCGACGCGCTGCTGCTCGCCGCCGGACAGTTTATCGGGAAAGACGTCGGCGCGATCCAGCAGACCGACGGCGTCGAGCAATCGGCGCGCCTGCGCGTCCGCGGCGCGTTCGCTCCAGCCGTTGAGTTCGGCGGGCAGCAGGATATTTTCGCGGACGGTTAGCGTCGGAATCAGGTTGAAGAATTGAAACACAAAGCCGATGTGGTCGCGGCGAAAGAGCGTGCGGTCGCGATCGGTCAGCGCGTTGATCCGCGTATCGCCGATCCAGATGTCGCCGGCGGTGGGCAGATCGAGTCCGGCGAGCAAGTTGAGCAGCGTGGTCTTGCCGCTCCCGCTGCGTCCGACCAGCGCGACGAATTCGCCGCGCCGCATCGCCGCGCTCAGATCGTCGAGAACGATGCGCGGCTGGTCGCCTTCTTGAAATTGTTTCGTGACGTGCTCGAAGCGGATGAGGGTTTGGTTCGATGACATCATAGTTTTTGAGTTTCTCGCGCGCCGTGATATACTGGGTGGCGCCCCACGGAATCGTGGGGGTCTAATCTGCCACGGAACCACACAGAATTCCCTGACAGGCTTTCAGTTTGCTGCACATCCGCGCATGGGAGTAGAATAGAGCCAAATCCTATTGGAGAACTCCCATGCGTGCCATCGTTGTCAAGCGTCGTTTCGAACAGATGCAGACCAAATCTCGGATTGCCAGCCAGTTGCGCGTCTTTCATCCAGACATCCGCAAGACCTTGGTCGAGAACATCTCTGATTTTGTTGTAGCGCTCGTCCAAGCCCGCCATGTGCATTTCGCCAAGATTGCTGAGAAGTTGAATCGGCGGGGTGACGAAGCGAGCCGTGAGCAATGGGTGCGGCGTCAACTCGACAATGACACGATGGGGACTTGGCAACTCTTCCGCCCGATGGCGCAATGTCTGCTCAAAGGATTAGTGGGGCGTGCGGTCTATCTCATTCTGGACCCCACCGACTTGGACGCCGAACGCTGCACAGTGATGATCATGCTCGCCTATCACGGGCGCGCCCTCCCCTTGATTTGGATGAGTTTTGAGATGAAGCCGGGCATGATTCAGGATAGCGTAACCCTGCTGTTCACGGAGTTGTCCCGTTGGTTGCCGCCAGGGGTCAAGGTTTATCTGCTCGCGGATCGCGAGTTTCATGGCGTAGATATGCTGGACTTGATCGACCAGCAGGGATGGATGCCCATTGTGCGTGGCAAGGGGACCACCACCGCAACGCTGGCGGATGGCACCCAGCGTCCTTTGAACGCGTGGGCACCCCCAGTCGGGGAGACGCGTTTCCATCAGGAGGTCTGGCTGACCGCCGAGCAGTTTGGTCCGGTGAGCGTCTCCGCCAGCTGTGCGCCTGCCCAGCCAGGCAAAGACCTGGATCCGTGGTTCATCATCAGCATGGAACCGGCAGGCCCGTCTATCCTCCGTATCTATGCAAAACGTTTTTGGATCGAGGAGACTTTTCGGGATTTCAAAGGGTATGGGTTCCATTTGGGTGACTCGGGCGTGCAAGATCCAGAACGCTTAGATCGATTAGTCTTGATGATTGCGTTGGCTTGCTGGTGGGTCTTGAGCATTGGGATTTGGCTTCATCGGATGGGGTTGCGCCAGGAAGTTGATCGCGCCCGCCATTCCAAACTGAGTTTGTTTCAGTTGGGTTTGCGATATATCAATCGGTTACTCCATCTCGGTGAAACCCCTGATGTTCAGTTGATCCCTATGCTGGTCGGAGCACTATGAGCAAACTGAAAGCCAGTCAGGTCCCGTCCAGTCCTTGTGTACCCAGGTGTTGGCAACGGGATCATACGCC
>DHFK01000156.1 GCA_002400365.1 Anaerolineales bacterium UBA4826
CTCCCCTGCTCCTCTGCTCCTCTGCTCCACCGCCCCTCTGCTCCCCCGCTCCCGTGCTTACACGCTCCATCACGGTAATCCAGATCGCGTCCTTCGCCAGCCAAATCGTACCGTTGCCCCCGCGCACCTGAAAGCGCGCTCCACCAGCAAACTGACCAACATTTTCGATGAACATCACGGGGCTGCTGCGGAGCGCGGCGGAGACGCGTGCGGGGTCGGGAGTTGAGGCAGGCGCGGCGAATGGGACTGGCTGCGTCTGCACGGCGGCGTCAACGAATGGCGCGTTGCTTGACGCGAGCAGAATCAGCAAGGCGATGATCGTAATAAAAACGAACGCGTTGAGTTGTCGTGTCTTCATGGTTCACCACTCCTCTCACGCCGCGGGATGACAACGGACAATCCTTCGACCCTTCGGCAAGCTCAGGGCAGGCTATCGCTCAGGACGAAATGAACAGACAAACCCGCGCGCGGACGTCCGATAATTTCGTTCTTGTCCGTTGTCATCCCCGGCGACTACAACGGACAACCCCGAAAACAAGCGGACCAACCACCACCATAACAAAACAGCACCTGCCGCCGACGCGCTAAAGATCGCGCGTCCCGAACGACAGGTGCTAAGGTTTGCCGCTCACGCATACACCTCAATTGGCACTTGTACGACAGAGCGTGGCTTGACATGCTGTTCGTAGATCGCTTTGAAACGACGCTCGATATCCAACAGAATTGCGCCGTCATAGTAGCGTTCTCCACAGCGCAGACAGACCTCGCAAGGCACATCTCGCACAACGAGATAATTCCCGTTCCGCCGACAGATGTACTCGACACGGCGGTCTTCAAAATCGGTTCCGCCGCAGACGTGACAACGTTCCGCGTTCACTTTGCCCTCTGCTTGACCCCCGTTCGTCGCTTAACTCATGTTTCCAGTATAGCGCCACCCACTCGAATTGCAACTGCATCTTCCGATGCGAGCAGAACCAGCAAAAGGCAAATCAAGCCATCGTCGCCAAGAGTGGTTTCAACGCCGCGTCGCGCACGCGCGCCGGCTGCGGTACGGGACGCCCCATCTTACGCGTTCCTTCGATCCACAGGCGAATTGCGGTTTGCGCGGCTTGCGCGGCTGCTTCTGGCGTTGCGCCGTCAGCCATACACCCTGGCAGTTCGGGCACCTCGACCAGATACGCTTCATCTTGCTCGCTGTACCAAATCACCAGAGCATACTCGTACATCATTCTACCTCCAACTTGTATCGCTCAATCAATTTGAGCAACTGCTGCGCTTGATAGGGCTTGGCTTGACCGCCTCGTCGCGGCTGAAAAACCAATACCTCATGCACTCCCGCGCGTCCATAAACTCGGTGCGAACCTTCGCCGTGTACCCACTCGAATCCAAATTGCTCAGCCAACAAGCACAGTTCCGAAAACCGCAAATTCTGTGGACGGTGGCGCGCCTTTTCGAGCAGCTTTTCGACCTTGCTCATTCCTTCCTCTTGACCTCGGCTTGACCCTTGTTCGCCGCTTAACTCACAGCTCCAGTATAGCATCGTCTATAGCGAATTGCAACTGCATCTTCCGACGCGAGCAGAACCAGCAGAGCGATGACCGCAACGAAAACGAACGTGTTGAGCTGTCGCGTTTTCATGGTTCACCACTCCTCTCAGTGCGACTCAACGAATCTCTCACGAACACTTGCCCTGGCGGGAACGCAAGTGCCAGGGTAAACGAATGAATGGGCGCAGCAACATGCGTTGACGTTTCCCGCGTCTTTGTGAACGTGAACCAACGCTGCGGCGTCCGTTCAATCCATTTGCGTCCGTTGTCATCGCCCGCGTATACAATAAAACGCACCTGCCGCCGACGCGCTAAAGATCGCGCGTCCCGAGCGACAGGTGCTGAATAGCTCACACATGATTCGTCACGCAGGCAAAGACACACCATCGAAATCCTCTGCCAATTCGAAGAACTTGTTCACCATTGGATGCTGTGCAGTGGATCGTCACCCAGTTGCCAATAGTCCACGCCGGCTGCGCCAACCCTGGCGACTTTGCCCATCCGCGCTGCTCGGTTGCTAAACTCGGACTGCTGCAACAAACGGCGCAAGAGAGCCGGCAGTTCACCCTGTTGTTCATCGCGCAGGTCAAAGTAGGCGATACAATAGCGCCTGCTGCGCAAACGCCTGTTCCAGAAACCATGATCAATCGTTACGAATGTGGGCTCGCGCAGTTCCTGCAAGAGAGTCGGCACGCGCTCGTCTTTGATGACTTCACCTGGTCGCAAGTCGCGCAGACGTTGAGCCGTAATCCACGCACGGATGGGGAGCAGCACTAGCGACGCGCGCAATTGATCATCGAGGACGATCTGACTCACGCGACGGCCTCGGCAATCGGACTGTAGCGACTGACCAGAGCATCCATAGCCAAACGGATCGCCTCTTCAATTGCCTCACGGCGCAGTTCGGGCCAATCGGCTAGCAGCGCGTCTATCGTATATCCCATGCTCAAGAACGTCAGCACGGTTTGCACTGGCACGCGCGTGCCTTTGAAGGTCGGCTGACCGTGACAGATCTCCGGGTCTACCACCAGATACTGCCCGATCTCTTGGTGTTTCATTCTATTCTACCTCCGCCTCAATCTCCAATCCACCCGCGATTGTACCACGCTCGCCCGTGTCCTGTCAAACCATGTGCCAGGCAAAGAGCACCCGCTGCCAGACGCACAAGCCATGAGCCACTCATAGTTTCCCCTACCCTCAAGGCAAATCAAGCCATCGTCGCCAACAGTGGCTTTAACGCCGCGTCGCGCCCGCGCAGACGGACATTCGCAGCGATATTGTCGGCGCTCATGACTGCAACGGTGGACGCAAGCCGCGCTGAACCGCCACGCGCAGCGCCTGCGCCTTGCGGAGCAAGCCATGTTCGTAGACGCGCATCATCTCATCCAACCGGCGCTTGCCCGCGGTATCCAGTGCGCCCTCGCGGTTCCGCTCCAGCAGATCGCTCAGCGTTGTCTGCTCTTCTGGCAGCAGTTGCAGTTTCGTGAGCGCCAGCACATCTTTGTCAGGCAATGTGTCCACTGGCAACTCCATGGCGGCTTGTTCCAGCCAATCACTCAGCACATCTTCAACGCGTCGCTGACTTTGCGCCGCGACGTAGGATGCGCTTTGCACCACGCGCTCTGGTACCTGAAGCGTGATTTGCTCACTCATCTGTCCCTCACTATCCATTCCGCGTCTGCCAACCTGAGCACGGAATGATGAATTGGCGTCACTCATTTCTCTCTTGTCTTCCTTCTAATGACAATTCTAGCATGGTTATCCCCACGCGTCAATTTGCTTTTCTTCTGCGCTTGCTGTGTGTTATAATGGATTCACGAAAGGAAGGACAAGATGCGCAAATACCTGAATCAAACCAGCGCGATCGTCGGGTTGGTTGCCGTCGCGCTCTTGGCATGCTCGCCGCAAGCGGTCCTCCAGGGACTGGTTGGTGCATCGTCCACACCACTGCCGACGCGCGTCGCGTTTGCCATCACACCGACTGCCGCCCCGGTTGATTCTCCAGCGCCTGCGCCGAGCGATACTCCAACGACAAGCCCTACGCTCACTGCCGCGCCGGTGTTGCCGCTGCGGACCGATCTGCCCGCGCTGACGCTGCGCGACTGGCCGCGCCCCGCGAACGATAATGGGCGCTGCATCCACTTTTTGCCGACTGGCTACTTTTCCGCGCGCGATTTCGAAATCCAGATTCCGCGCCTGAAGGATTTGCAAATGCGCTGGGTGCTGGCGATCTATTCCGACGAAAACCAACTGCGTCTCGCCGCGCCGCAATTCAAAGCGGCAGGCATCACGCCGGTGTGGCGTAAATACCTGCGCGCGTACCAACGCTATTACGCGTGGGACCGCGACATTCAGATTCTGAAAGACAATGGGCTGCCGCCGTACTTGCAGATTTACAACGAGCCGGACACCGGTGAGGAGTGGGATGGGCGCGACGTGAATCGCGATCAGTGGGTGCCGTACTTTGTCCAAATGGCAAAGGACGTTTACAACGCCGGCGGCTACGTCGGCTTGCAGGTGCTAGACGAGGATTGGCTGCGCGCGGTGATTCAAGCGATCAAAGCGCAAAAAGGCGAACGAATTTTCGGTCGCATGTTCTTTGTGCCGCATCCCTACGGCTTGAATCATCCGCCGAACTATACCGAAGACGAGAACGGCGTGCTGGGCTATCGCGTCTATGCCGATGTCTTCCAACAAGAGATCGGTTTCGTGCCGCCGTTCATCGCCGGCGAGGGCGGCTGGAAATTCAAAGCGACCGACGACAATCGCTTTCCGATGATTGACGACAAGTTGCACGCCAGGTACCACGTCGAACTCTTCCGTTGGTTCTTGGACGGCAAAGTGTCCGATGGCGCGCCGCTGCCCGACTATATGTTCGCGTTCTGTCCCTGGATTCTCGCGGGGCAACTCGAAGGCGCGGCGTGGTACGATTCGTTTGAAGGCGAGCGGACGCTGACGATTGCGCAAGTGAAAAAGATTCCGATTTTCACGCGCAAGTTCTCGTGGGACAAGAAATGACAGGGTGACCGGGTGACAAGGTGACGGGGTGGCCGGGTGACAAGGTGACGAGGTGACCGGGTGACAAGGTGACACGGTGAACATTCACNNTGTCACCGTGTCACCTTGTCATCGAATTCTTCCAACATCGGCTGCAGCACGACGATCATCCGTGCCAATTTCCCCGCGAGGAGATTGACCAGTTCCTCGTTCAGCGCAGCATACGGCACCACCTCGTGCACGCGGCTCCAGGAATTCGTCCACTGTTCGATCTCGATGCGCGGTCCGAGTTCCGCGTGGATTTCCACCGCGCGCGCGTTAAAGTGCGCCAAAAGCGCGTCGTTCGTCGCTTTGTCGGCTTCCAAGTGCAAGCCGACTTCGATGAGACGCTCTTTGCCGCGCACCCAGACTTCGTAGTGGAGTCGAGGATTCTTGTACGACAACTTGACGATGGTGAAAAACGAACGCGGCTCGAAATGCTTGAGCGCGCGCGGCAACTGTTGGCGGGTCTGTTCGACGAGA
>DHFK01000157.1:0-169 GCA_002400365.1 Anaerolineales bacterium UBA4826
TCACCGTGTGCGCGACGCCGCCCGACGCCGGACTCGCGTTAAAGTTGCCATCGCCCTGATACGTCGCGGTGATCGTCTTGCTGCCGGCGCTCATCGAAACCAGGTCACACGTCCCCGCCGCCACGGTCCCCGTGCAATTGTTCGTCCCATCGCTCACGACGACATTGCC
>DHFK01000157.1:231-16654 GCA_002400365.1 Anaerolineales bacterium UBA4826
GATCGTCGTCGTCGTGTCCGCTGGGTTGACCGTCTGCCCACCGGTCAACGTGCCAGTCCCAGAAGTATAGTTCGAGTCGCCGCTGTAATTTGCGGTAATGGTGTGCGTTCCAACGGCGAGCGCGGCGGTGTCACAGACCGCCTGCGCCGCGCCGTCCAGCGCAACATTCGCGCAGACATCCGCGCCCTCGTCCTGGAATGTCACAGTGCCGGTGGGTAGACCGGCGGTGCCGGTCACAGTTGCTGTGAAGGTCACCGTCTGCCCGAAAACAGAAGGATTCTGTGACGTGACTACAGTAATCGTCGGGCTGAGCAAAGCCCGGGGGCGACCGGCTTGAGCCGCATGCTCGAAATGCCTGCCCTCCACTGCCTGCGCCACGGAGGGCAGCGTCAATCCTGACGCGACATGGATGACCAACGCGGCGATCAATCCGACCAGTCCGGTTTCGACGCTCGTTCGCGATTTGGAATGCACTAGTTTCTCCTCGGTGGCCTACGGCACGGCAAGGGTGTCCCCACTCAATGCCGGGGCGCCTTTTCGGCGCCGCGGGTCTTGGGGGGCTCTGTCTCTGGCGCTTGGGGTTGTGGCAATTGGAACTCGATGTACTGCCCGGCTTTGATCTCCACCACTCCGCTGGCGGAGCGTCCACTCACATTCACGGAGTAGGCGTGGCGACCCGGCGGCAGGTTGATGCGGATTTCCCCCAGCGCCGGCACCCGATACGACGGTCCATTGATCGTAATCGTCGCGTCTTCCCACGGGTTGAAAACCACCAATACTCCCATGCCGGGAGGAATGGTCGGGGTTGGCGGTATCGGCGTAGCCGAGGGCTTGGGGGTCGGCGTCGGCGGATGGCACAAGAGTGTATAGTACTGCGGGTTCTGAACTATCCAGCGTAGATCCGCAATCCATTGATCGGTCTCGGCCTTGAAGAACCGGCGCTTTTGCTCTCGCTCCGCCGGTTTGTCTTGCGGGGCAATGCGTCCTTTCTCAAACGCGTTGGTCGCAAGCCGCTGCACTGCTTCCAGTTGCGCGTTGAACCCGGCGGCTTCAAAGGTCTGTTCCAGTTGGACGGTTATCTGAGCGCAAGTGGCCAGCGGCTTGCCGGCGGTGCGATAGGCGCGATAGTCTTGAACATGCTGCAACTGGCGCGCCAGCAGCGCAAAGAAACTGATCTGGTTGGATTCGGGCGTAAGGCCTTGGGCTTGAGCAATGGTCGCGCGCATATAGTCGGACCGAATCTCGATGCGATCGGCGGCAAATGGGGTCTGCATGTCTCGCACGCTCCCCGCCCCAGCCAGGGACAACCCGGACACCGCGGCGACAGAACTCAGCAGGTCCGGCTCTACCCGATAAATCGAAACTGTGACTTTGCTCCATACGCCATACGTCGCCGGATCCACTTGTCTGACCCATTCGAAAGTTTGCAAGATAAATTGGATCTCGCCCGGTTCGAATCCATAGAAGCGGAGCGCGCCGATCGTCAACTGGGGTACAGCCGTAAGCGTTGCCGTTGCGGCAAGGGTCGGCGTTGCGGTGGGCGTCGGAGTGAGGATGGATAGATCCCAAAAAGTCGTCCCTTGGATATTGCGCAAGACCCTTCCCGCTTGACTCAAGACATTCATTTCAAAGGTGCGTCCGTCAGCCGCCCGGAAACTGGCGCGTGACGCCACGTAGCTGCCATCACTCGCTTGCAGAACCGTGCCGGTTTTTTTCGACAGACAGTCCAGGAGTTGACCGAGTGGAATACCCCACACGCAGCCGGTATCAACGAAACCCGGAAAAAGCGCGAGCGGAGGAGGGGTCGCAGTAGTGGTTGCCGCGGTTGCCGGCACAGTCGGCATCCGCGTTGGCGTAGGGGAGACCAGCGCAATGGTCGAAGGACTGGGCACGGTCCAGGTCGCCACCGGCACCACGGTGGGGACCGGCGCGCATGCGGAAATGCCCAATACGACTATTGATCCAATCATGAACTTGATGTGCCAAAACACTCTACCGTCCTCCCGCCGCGAGATTCTCACTGTCAAGACGCCAAGCCATGAAAAATGGCAGCCCTAAATGCGGCTGCCAGACTCGCCTCCTTCTCATATGCCCAGTCGCCGAATGTGGACAAATGCTTCACGGCAAAGTAAACTCCCACCCCCGCGCTCGCCCAAAGGCACCGGCCCAGACTCAGGGAACTTGGATCTGCTCGCCCTCAAGCAGACCGGCGAGAATCTCGGTCTGGGTCTCATTCGCAATCCCCACCTGAACTTCAACCCGTTGGGGTTTGCCATTGCGAATGACCGTCACATAATTCTTCGTGCCTTCGACCACGACCGCCTGAGTGGGGATAATCAAGGCATTGTTTCTCACCTGGGTCGTCAGCATAACATCCGCGCCTAAACGCAGCGTTGCCGGCACTTTGCTTGAACTATCAAAACTCACGATGATGCGGTAAGAACTCTTGCCCTGGAAGATCGTTGCCTTGGCGCTGATTTCTTTCACTTTACCCGAATACCGTTGATTGGGAAAGCCGTCCAGGACGACACTGGCTGGCTGACCCAGTCCAACACTGATCACATCGCTCTCAGGCACAGTTGCCTCAATCTGCAACTCGGTGGGATCCGCAATTGCCCCCACCGCCTCAAAGGCTTGCACTTGATCTCCCACTCTTTTGTCTACGGAAACAATGAGCCCCGACAACGGCGCCGTTAGTTCGGTGCTGGCCAAGCGCGCGCGCGCCAGGTCCACCGCTCTTTGCGCGTTCTGAACCGCCCTTTGCTGCGCCTCCACATCGAGTACCGCCACTTGCCGATTGGTCTTGACATTGTTCAGATCCGTCGCCGCCCTCAAATAGTCCGCATCCAATCGCTGAAAACGATCGTAAGCGGCTTGGACCTTGGGATCGTTTAGGCCGATCCAGGCAATCGCTTGATAGTCCGCGCCGGCCTTGTTACGCACGTCGAGCGTGCGCGAATAGACATTGGTCGCCACCTCGATCTGAAAATCAAAGGCGGAGAGTTTGGCTTGCGCCTGGCGCAATTGCACATTCGCTTGGTCAAGATTGAATTGCGCCGCATCCACCGCTTGATTAAGATTATAGGGATCCAACTTGGCCAGGACTAGCCCTTGTTTGACCTGGTCGCCGGCCGCAACATTGATCGCGTTAATTGTTCCGGCAAGGGGGAAGTAGAGAAAAGCCTCGCGCGCCGAGACCACCCGCCCCCGAGTCTTGAGGGATTGAGTCAGCGAGCCGCGCGCAACGGTAATGACACTCGATGCTTTTCCCGGCGCGCTGGGTGAGTCGCCCCCCGGCGTGGGTGGATTGACTGTCGGGATCGCCACAGTCGGCGGAATAAAGGTCGGCGCGGGCTGGGGCTTGGGCAGCGCCTCACAGCCAACCGAAAGCACGCCCACCAGGGCAAGCAGACATATCCAAACGAAAGCCGACTGGAAAAGTGGAGGCGTCTTACCCCGCAGAGAACCGCGCCCGGGAATCTGTGAATTCGTTGGTTCCGCGCCGATGCGCAATTGACCCACTTGCTTTGAATCACCCATGATGCGTCAGCCCACCTTCGCTTTAGAGAGATCTGTCTCAGTCGGCGGCGGTTTCGGAGGGGGTTCGGCTTGAACCGCACGCGTTGTTTCTGGCGCGGTCAGCGGTCGAGGGATCTCGCTATTTCGCCGGCGTTTCTGCTTCTGTCCATCGTCGGAATAATGATAGTAGTAGTATCCGTAACCGTTCCCGTGGGTGAGCGAAACTCGATTCAACACGGCTCCCAGGATTTTGGCGTTCACCTGGGACAGCGCTTCCCTGGTACGGCGTAGGGCATCCACGCGCGCATGCCCCGCGCTGATCACCCAGAGTACGCTGCTGATCTTTGCGGCAAGCAGGATGGCATCTGTTACTGCAAGGACTGGAGGTGCATCAAAGAGCACCAGGTCGGCTCTTTGCTTGAGCACCTCAATCAATTCCGCCATCTTGTCCGAGCCCAAGAGTTCTGCGGGATTCGGCGGATTGATTCCGCTGGTGAGAACGCCAAGACCCGGAACATCTGTCTCATGAAGAATGCCGTCGAGATCTCCGTCCTCTTTCAAAAGGGCATCGGTCAAGCCTGGCTCCTGGGGCAGCCCAAAGAGCTTGTGCAAAGCGGGTCTGCGCAGGTCGCTGTCAACGAGAATGACCTTCTTCCCTGACATGGCAATCGCTATTCCAAGATTCGCGAGCGTGGTTGACTTACCCTCCCCAGGATCTGCGCTTGTAACGACCACCCCGGCAGACGGGTTCGCCAGACTCGAAAACTGGAGGTTGGTCCGCAGTCGGCGATATGCTTCTGCATAGGGCGAACGGGCATCCTTAACGGTGACCATTCCGTCCTGAAGTTTCCGGACATGGTTGAATTGGGCAATCGTCCCAAGTGTGTTCAGTTCCAGCGTCCGCGTCACATCTTCAGGCGATTTGACTGTATCGTCCAGATATTCAAACAAGAAGGCGGCGGACCCGCCCAGGATGATTCCAGCCACTAGACCCAACAGCGTATTCAAAGCCGTCTGCGGTCGGATCGGAACCTGGGGCACTTCAGCGGGTGACAAGACGGTAAGCGTATCCACATACCGCGCGGCAGCCAAACGAAAATCTTGCGCGCTCTGGAGCAAGATTGTGTACTGAGTCTGGTAGGTCGTCAGTTCCATTTGCAAGCGGGCACGCTCTGTTCTAACAAACTCAGGGGCAGAGAGGTTCTTAGGGTCTGACGGATCGCCGAGAGGTGCCAACGCCTTCTGGGTGTCATCAATCTTCTTTCGCACGTCGGCAACCTGCTGATCGAGGTCTTTCTGCGCCGCTTGAAAGCGCGCTTGCTGCTTCACAGAATTCTGCTCAATAAACACCTGGGCGATCTGATTAGCCACTGCCTGCGCCCGCTCAGGGTTAGTATCTTCCACCGCAATCCGGATCAGTTGCGTGTCCTGAACGACCTGGACGGTCATCATTGCTCGCAGTTCGGTGGGATTAAACGGAAGATTCAGCACGCGGATCACATCGCTCAGAATTGCAGAGGATTTGATCTGTTCCGCATAGGTCGTCGCAATGCGTTGGCTCGTGAGAATTGCGCCATAAGGATCACCAATCGGATCCGCGCCTTGGTTGATCAGAAGGGTAGTGGTAGATTGATAAACCGGGAGGCTGAAAATGCTGATGAAATAAGCGCCACTGGTCCCTAGAACAGCCCCTAGGATAATGAGCCAGAGCCATTTTCGAACAACTGATAGATAATGTCGTAGTTCCACTGGTTACTCCTCTGTCCAACTTGATTGGGAATATACCCGACCTCGATTTCTTTGTCAAATAATTGCCAGGGTGGTTCACCCTAGTGGATCAGATCTGCCGGTGCGTCTTGAGGGGGAGTACAGACCCGGTGCGCGAGGGTGGCGCCTGGAGGCGTTGGCTCCGCATTGATTGCCGGGGGATGGTATTCGGGTACAATTTGCTGAAGTAGTCGGCGGACTAGCGTGCTATCGCCGGCCCGAGCCGCGCTCACCAACTCATCTACCGCCATAGGCAGACTTGCCCATTGGGCTTGAGTGAACGGTTCTATGCCAGCGCCATTCCGCACAACGTAAATCTTCTCGTGACTCGTTCGATTGCAGTTCTCGCCAGGGATAAACAACTCTTCATACAACTTTTCTCCCGGGCGCAAGCCGGTAAAGACAATGTCAATATCCTCCCCTTCCACGAGACCGCTCAAGCGAATGAGGTCACGCGCTAGATCTAGAATCCTGATCGGGTCCCCCATATCCAGAGTGAAAATCTCCCCACCCCTTCCAAGCGTGGTGGCTTGCAATACCAATTGCACTGCCTCCGGGATCGTCATGAAATAGCGCCGGACCTCGGGATGCGTAACGGTCACCGGTCCTCCACTGCTGATCTGTTGCTTGAACAGAGGCACCACGCTGCCGCGGGAGCCCAAGACATTCCCGAAACGCACCGCGACAAAACAGCGACTCGTTTGCGCGGCCGCTTGTTGCGCCAGAAGCTCTGCCACGCGTTTGGTCGCCCCCATCGCGCTCGAGGGGTTGACCGCTTTGTCCGTGGAAATCAATACGAATTGTTCGACCCCGTAGATCTCGGCGCAACTAAGAACGCACTGCGTGCCTTGGACGTTATTGCTCACCGCATCTTCCACGTTTTCTTCCATCAGGGACACGTGCTTGTGCGCCGCCGCGTGAAAGACGATCTGGGGCTGGCAGCGCTCCCAGACCATCCGCATCCGCTCCCAGTCGCGAATGTCGGCAACGATGGTTTGCATTTGGAGTTGGGGGAACGCCTGCCGCAATTCGTTGGCAACATGGAAGAGACTCGTCTCTCCATGCCCCAAGAGCAGAACAATCCCCGGACCGTGGTGTGCCACCTGTCGGCAGATCTCAGCGCCAATAGAGCCGCCCGCCCCGGTCACCAAGATGCGCTTGCCCTTGAGTAAACGCGCGACCTGGGTCAGGTCGGTCACAACCGGTTCGCGGCGCAATAGATCCGCAATATCTACCGGACGCAACTGGTTGATAGTGACGCTCCCATCCAGGAGTTCGAAAATCCCCGGCACGGTCCGGCAGGGAATGTTCGCCGCCTGGCACAGGCGCATTACCTCGCGAATCGTCTTCCCCGACGCGGTGGGCATCGCAATAACCGCTTGCTCCACCTTGTGATCTCTGACGACGTCCCCGATCCGCCAATGATCGCCTACCACGGGAATACCGTAGATCAGCGAGCCCTGTTTCCGCGGCGCATCGTCCAAGAAAACTACCGGCTTCAATCCGAGTTGGGGATTGGCGTGCATTTCTCGGGCCATCATCACACCCGCGCTTCCCGCGCCGATGATCGCGACTCGCTTGTTGCCGGCCCGGTGGTTACGTCTCCGTTGAATTGTTCGCTCAACGAACCGCACGCTATAGCGCAAGCCCCCCACTGCCAGCAATACGAGGATCCCATCAAGAAACGGCATCGAACGCGGCAACCCTCCGCCGAGCAATCCAAAGGGTCGTAGAACGCCGAAGAACACCAAGGCAACTAAGAGCGTGGCTGTGCCAGTGGCAAGAATAATCTGAGCCAGTTCGTCAATACTAGCATATCGCCAATATCGCGCATAGAGACCAAATGGAATAAAGATCATCCACCGGAGAGCGGTTGCGATCAGCACATACAGCGCGAGAGCCTCCGTGTACTGCAGGAACTCCTCAAGCGTTTCCACGCGCAGCCCCAAGGCTAGCACCCCCGCCAAACAAAACGACAAGAGATCCAACGCAAAGAAATGGCGATTGCGCAAGCCAAATAGAATGCGGGTCAGTCCATTGTTTATCTTGCTGAATAGCAAAGACTTGTTCATTGTGGTTTAGTCTACAGATCCACTACGCCGGTACGCCTGCCACCGGTTCGCAAGACGCGCGCAACCACGTACAGAATCTTGTAACTTCCGTTAGGGACATTGCTGGCAATGGGTATCAAGGGATAGAGTTCAGCCATCCCATCTTCGACCTCCGGCTTGAGCGGGGTGAGAGTACCGTAGAAGATACGCTTAAACCGCGCTCTGCCCTCCAAAGTCTTGGGCATCCGGTCAAGCGCGACCACAACCCGACGGATCAATGAAATGGCTTGTTGTCTTAGTGAGACCGCCATCGTGGGAAAAGCGCCCAAGAACTCTAGATGGGTAAAACCCTGCTGCTTGAGCAAGCCTCCCAGTTCTGGTACCGACCAGTAACGCGTGCTGAAAGGACTGCGGGCAAAATCCGCCCAATCCTTATTGACTGTGCCAATCAGGAGCGTCCCATCATCCGACAACACGCGATGGCTTTCGGCAATAAACTGTTCCGCCTGCGTCAGGTAATAGATCGCCTCGAACATCACAACCAAATCGAACGTCTTGTCGCAAAACGGCAAATGATGCGCGTCGAGGCGGAACAACGGCACGCGACCCTGATAGTGGGATTGCGCAATCCGCAACAAGCCCTCCGTGTAATCGCCGCCCATAACACGGATTGCCGACTGGGCGAGATAACCCAATCCCTGGCCAGTGCCGCAGGCAACTTCTAGCACGCGCTTCCCGGTGGAGTAGCGTCTGGCTAGATAGTAACGCTGATAGAGCCGCGCTAGTTGCTCGCGCGTAGCCAGACTCCCAGGCAGTTCGGTAACGGGCGTGTAGTCTGGGGTCATTTATCGTCCGTAGAACCTGCGGACGGTTTGAATGACGTAATCTACGCTTTCATCGCTGATCTCAGCATTCATTGGCAGTGACACGACTTCGCGACAGATCGCTTCGACCCCAGACAGGTGATGTTTTCCCAAATTCAGTCCATCATGCTCCCACATCGGCTTGCGCCATTGTACCAGAACCTCAACGCCATGTTCGTCTAGATATGTCGCTAGTTCATCACGCCGCGCCGCGCGCACCACATAATTCTGAAAAGTATCATGATACTCGTCCCCTTCAAAGTGCGGCAGTCGCAATTCGGGAATGTCCGCTAACCCGGCGCGATAGCGTGCCGCCACTTGTTGCCGCCGCGCTAGCCATCGGGGAAAATGACGCAACTTGACATCAAGCACCGCTGCCTGCAAATTGTCCAACAAGCAGGTAAAGCCATGATAATGATATTCGCCGGTCTCACGGTCTTCGCCATTATAGCGCAGCCGGGTCGCCATCGTCGCTACCTTTTCGTCGTTAGTCACCAACGCGCCGGCATCGCCAAAAGCACCCAGTGCCTTGAATGGATAGAAACTGAAACATCCGGCGAAACCAAACGACCCCGCCATTTTGCCTTTGTAGGTCGCCCCGAGCGCTTGGGCAGCATCTTCGATGACTATCAGGTTGTGTTTCTCTGCCAACGCCATCACCCGTCCCATATCGCAGAGCCGGCCATTCAAGTGAACCGGCATGACTGCCCTCGTCCGCGGAGTGATCGCCCGTTCGCACGCGTCGGCGTCCATATTGAAATCTTCGCCCGAGTCCACGAGTACAGGCGTCGCGCCGACCAAGACAATCGCCGAAACACTAGCCACGAACGTGTGCGCCGGCACGATGACCTCGTCCCCCGGACCAACGCCCGCCGCAATACACGCAAGGTGCAACGCATGAAAGCCGCTGTTCAAGCCAACCGCATATTCTGTCCCAACAAAGGCTGCCAGGTTCTGCTCAAACTCTCGCAACTGGCTCCGATTGATCAGGTCACCTTTGGCAAGCACATCTTGCATCGTAGAGTCAAGCTCTGTTTTCAAGCGCTGATAATGCAAAGTCGGTTCGACAAAGCGCACTCGATATGACATGGGAGATCTTTTCCTCTTTTCTCGTTCTGAAAACTATATGGCTAGGGTTTCTTCGATCGTCCGTAAAATGCCCGCGACATCCAGTCCGTAAACCGATCGCAGGTATTCCTGGTCGCCGGTCGTGGACGAAAAGGCGTCCTTCAGTCCAATTCGCTTGAACTTGACCGCCGGCACGTCGCTTTCCATCAAGAGTTCCGCGACCGCGCCACCTAGTCCTCCCACCACACTGTGTTCCTCAATGGTAAGAATGGCGCTGGTTTCCTGGGCTGCGGCAAGCACGGCTGCACAGTCCAGCGGCTTGACTGTGTGCATACTCAGAACGCGCGCCTGGATGCCTTTGTGAGCGAGAATGTCGGCAACCTGAAGCGCATTCTGCAAAAGTCCGCCGGTGGCGATCAGCGTGAGGGTGCTGCCTTCGCGTGCCCGGATGGCTTTGCCTAGTTGAAATGCGACAGTGGGCTTGTGAAGGATCGCTTCTCCAGCGCGACCCAGTCGCAGATAGCATGGACCGGCGTGGGCTACAACCGCGCGGGTGGCCAGTCTCGCCTCAATTGGATCGTTTGGTGCGACAACAGTCATATTGGGCAACGCGCGCATGATGGCAAGGTCTTCAGTCGCATGATGAGTGACGCCCAAGGAACCGTACGCCATGCCGCCACCGACTGCAACGATCTTGACGTCAGCGTTGTGGTAGCAGATGTCGTTACGGATCTGTTCAAAACAGCGGAGGACCGGGAAATTGGCTATGGAGTAAGTAAAAACGATCTTGCCGCTAAGAGCCATTCCGGCCGCCAGCCCTGTCATATTCTGCTCAGCCACTCCCGCGTTGACAAACTGCTTTGGCAACTCTTGCATGAATCGCGTGACCACGCCAAATCCAAGGTCGCCAACCACCAACGTGATCCGCTCGTCGCGCTGCGCCAACTCAAAAAGAGTTTCAATAAAGGCAGTTCTCATCGTTGCGCTTCCAACTCCCGCAGCGCCGCCTCGAACTCTTCCCCTTGCGGCGAACGATAATGCCAGAGGAGTTGATGCTCCATGAAACTGACGCCCTTGCCCTTGACAGTGTGGGCAATGACACAGCTGGGGCGACCGCGCTCATAGGGCACCGTAGAGAGCGCCTCCTCGACTTGATCCAGGTTATGCCCATCAATCTCGCGCACTGCCCAGCCAAAGGCGCGCCACTTGTCGGCGAATGGATCTAAATCCATTACTTCTTTGACGGTACCCAGACTTTGAATCTTGTTGTAATCGACAATCGCAATCAGATTGTCCAATCTGTGCTGCGGCGCGAAGAGAATCGGCTCCCAGGTCGAACCCTCGTCACATTCACCGTCGCTGAGCAACGCAAAAATGCGATAGGTCTTACCATCTCGCTTCGCCGCGAGTGCCATGCCGGTCGCGATGGCCAGTCCGTTACCGAGTGACCCGGTCGAGACCTCAACGCCAGGCACGTCCGTATGCGTGATATGCCCGGCGAGTCGTGAGCCATTTTGATAGAAAGTATCCAGCCAGTCCAACGGAAAGAAACCGCGTTCCGCCAAGACGGCGTAGAGCGCGGCGCATCCATGTCCCTTGCTCAGAATAAACCGGTCGCGCTCGGGCCAATCTGGACGGCTGGGGTTTACGCGCAATACCTTGCCATACAGGACCGCAAGCAGTTCAGCCATTGACAGAGCAGAGCCGACGTGAGAGGATTTGGCTCGGTGGGTCATCATAACGCTATGCCGCCGTATGCGAAATGCCAGTTCATGTATTGAGCCGTGATCACATTGGGTATTGATCCAGGCATCCACTTATTGCCGCACCCTTGTTCCAGTAATGGTCGCTACGGTTTGAAAAAGGATCTGCAAATCAATCCGCAGCGAACGTTTCCGGACATACTCCATACCCAGTCTCACTTTTTCTGGTCGGATCTTTTCCAAGTACGCTTGGTGCGGATCCGCGCTGCCTTTGAGGACCTCTCCCTCGTTGTTGAAGGTGATCGAAGCCCAATCCGTGATGCCGGGTCGCACAGACAGCAGCGTGCGCTCTTCCGGGGTGTACTTTTCGACTTCGGACAGGACTTCGGGACGCGGACCGACAAAACTCATCTGACCCTTCAGAACATTGATGAGTTGCGGCAGTTCGTCTAACTTGTAGCGACGTAGCCGCCTGCCGATCTTGGTCAAACGCGGATCGTCCTCAGAGGTAGAAGGACCACCGATCTTGTCCGCATTGATGACCATCGTGCGAAACTTGAGCATCTGGAATGGCTTGCCGCCGCGCCCCGCCCGCGTGCCCCGGTAAAAAACTGGCCCCGGGGTATCCTCGCGGATCATGTGCGCGATCACAAGCATCAGCGGTGAGAG
Source organism: Anaerolineales bacterium UBA4826 (assembly GCA_002400365.1). Taxonomy (GTDB): domain Bacteria; phylum Chloroflexota; class Anaerolineae; order UBA4142; family UBA4142; genus UBA4142. The sequence continues at coordinate 11,872 of DHFK01000157.1, forward strand.
AGCCACCAAACCAATGAGCGAAAAAACCAAGTCGAACAGGCGTTTAGCAAAAGGATACATCTACTCTCTTGCTCCGGTTGGTATCAGCGCCAGATTGATCCCATCTGGGCTGTGACAGCACAAACCAGATCATCCAGGCTTGCCACTTCACAACCGGCAATCGCAGTAACACATTATCCACTAGATCCAATAACGCGAGTAATGGTTGAAACACACGCGTCCGACGAAAAGGCACTGCCAGCACCGCTGCCAGGTGAAAGAACCGCATTTCAATCCGCCCAAAATAGTTCCGTGCCGACTCTAGGTCCCGCCGCCGGATTATGTGTTCGGTTTCCCAAGCCGTGCGCAGGTGAGGCGTGTGCCGGCGATACCACTGAAAAACTGGATTGTGCCCGAGGGACTCGATGCACATCACTGCGCCTTCTGGTTTCAGAACGCGCACCAATTGTGGCCACACTTTTTCAAGATTCATGTGATGCAACGCGCCGTCAACTACGACAAGATCAAAATCATCATCCGGGAATGAAAGATTCTCGGCATCCATGACAAAAAAGGAACAGCGCTCACCTATCCCCTGACGCGCCGCCTCCCGCCGGCAGTTTTCAACCGACACCTCGGATATGTCAATCCCCACAACTTGCCTCGCGCCGAGCGCAGCCACATGGAAAGATGTGCCACCATCGCCGCAGGCATAGTCTAGTACGCGTTTTCCCGGTACCCTCTGCGCTAACCAGTGGGCGACGTGTTCTGTGCTTGTGCCCGTCACCGCATAGAACTTTTTGTTTGAGGTAAAGTATTCTTTTTGGGCAGGGTCTCCTTCAAGCAATTCCTTGCCACGAAGAAAATCGTGGAACTCGGCTTCTTGCCGTTTCCTATCTTCCAAATCTGACGCATCTCCTCTCGCTCAGCATACGGCGATCTTCTCCAGGTGTTGGATCAGTCTGGGATAGACAACCTCTGCGCTGAATCTCTCCTCGAACAGTCGCCGCGCTCTCAGCCCCATAGCCCGGCGCGCATCTGGATTCAACAAGAACCAATGGATACTTTCGACCAACGAAGGCGCATCCCCCGGCTGATATTGGACTCCGATCGTTTCATCACGAATCAGTGCGGCGAGTTCTCCGCGCAGCGATGAAAGGAGCGGTAAACCGGCAGCCATATATTCGAAAGGCTTGTTGGGCAGTGACTGCAACGCCTCCGCGGTATAGGCCACTAACCCGACGGAGGATAAGCGCAGGAGCGCCACAATAGAATTCTGGTCGAGCCAACCGGTGAAAACAACGTTCTGCAGACCGCGGGCCATCTCACGCAATCGAGCCCCGTTATCGCCATCACCCGCGACGATAACTTGTATATTACTCGATATGTCGCTAGATTGCAAAATTCGAGCAGCCCGAATCACGGTCTCTAGATCGTAGGATGCGCCAAACGTCCCGGCGAACGTCACCACCAAAGTGTTGCAGCCAATTCCGTACTCGGTCTGCAATCGAGTCATTGAGGTATCTATCGCGCCCGAGTTCGCGCTCAGACTTGGGTATGCGAGAGGAAATACGCCATCGCTGTCTTGGCATGACCGCTTGGCACATTCCAGAGCCCAATCCAAAAAAGTGCGTGAGACTGCCGTAATACCCGTCGCCGCCCGAAATATCCCTGCCGCGCGCCGAAACTCTGCTGCCAATGCCTTGCGCGCCAAACCGCGTAGTTTTGGCGAGAACACAGTGAGATAGACGTCAGGCCATTGGTCGCGAACATCAATGATTACCGGAATGCCATTGGCTTGACCATACGCGATGGCTTTTTCAGACAACTCAATCGTCGGCAAACAACAGAAAACTACGTCAGGCTTATGGGGGATCGCGAATGCTTCGCGCGCAAAGGCACGGGCAACTACGCCATGATGCCAGAGACGCGACGGCGAGATATTCCTAGCATATCCAGGTCCATGGAGGAGTCTTAGTTGAAGACCATCTTGAAGTTTGATCGTGCGGGCGCTGTTATAGCGGTGCTTTTTTTTCTCATGGTTGAATGTGGATGTCCACCAAGTCACTTCATGCCCATGCGCCGCGAGCGACTTGGACAACATCCCGCATCTAAGATCGCGGAAATTGCCGTCAATCCCGGACAAAGGTTCGGTCGCTTCGACGATCCAAACTTGCATTGGAAAGTCAACTCACGGCGAACACGCGTTGAATGCGCTGAGGGTATTGGACATGGTGTTGCCAACATAGACACGCCGCAGAATAGGGTTCTCCGTGAGACTGAAAGGACCCACGCCCAGACCGTTCGCTGCCGTAAGCACACTATGAAGCGAAAGGTCGGGGTTGAGAATGCGGACACTATTGTCAGCCGTTTCGGCAATAAATATCAACCCAGAGCACTGGCTCTGCAGCATATAGCCACCTTCCCCAGTATTACCAATGCTCACCACATCCGGATTAGTATTGAGATTGCCGGCGTCGTCAAGCGTGTAAATGTACAGTTTGTTCGGCGTGTCAGAACTGGGCAAGCCGACGGTCACGAATAATTTGCTCGTGTTTGGATTGATTCCAAGGTAGTACGGACTGCCGCCCCCCTTGCCGTCTGCCCAAGTCAAGACGCGCGTCGCAGTGGCGGTCGCGCCGTCAATGCTCCACAGGTCCAGTCCGTCGCGGTGCCCCACAAAAATCTTGTTCGACGCGGGCTGGACCGCGACGCCAAATGCCCCGGCATTAGTAGCAATACAATCAACTAGGGTATCCGAACTCGCATCAATGACCGCGACGCGGCCGCTGCCGTAGAGCGCCACGTACACACGACCTGTATTCGGATTGGTCGCAAGATGCGATGCGCCACCGCCGCACGAACTCAACGCAATGTCCGTGATCTTGGTCAGATTATCAGGATCAATCACACTGACGCTGCTTGACTCCGATCGGCTACCGGTGTTCGCTACGTACACCTTGTCATTCACCAAACCGATGCTGAACGGAGACGCGCGGACCGGAATAGTCGCAATCCGAGTCAACGTGTTTTCGTCCGCGACGATCACCGAATTCGTCGCGTTGCTGACGAGGAACAAATGACTGCGCTTGGAATCGGAGATCGCGCCTCGGGGATCGACAACCTCTACTTGCGGAGTAGGGATTGCGCCAGTGGTGGGTGTAAATGTCGGGCTTGGAGGAGCAACCAGCGTTGGCGTTTGCGTCNNAACGTCGGCGGAGATGTCGGACTAGACGTCGTGGTCGGCGACGCAGTGATTGTAGGTGTGGTGCTTGGTGCTGGCGTATGGCTTGGCGTTGGTGTAAAGGTTGCGCCGGTCATTCTGGTTGGGGTGGGCGTCGGCGCGCAGAGGTCACCGTAGAAGGTAACACTGCTGGATAGAGTGTTCGACACGTAAAACCGGTTGCTGGCATCGTCAATAGCAAGCCCTTCCTCGGCTCCGTCCTGCGCTCGCGCGCTGCCGACGAGCGTATCGGTCTTGCCGTCAATCATGTAGACCGCGTTCAAGGAAGGAACTGTGACAAAGATCGAACTACTATTCGGGTTGGCTCTCACCATATAGGGCCCGCCGGGCATCGGAATCTTCCCCACGACCGATTGGGCAATTGTGTCAATCACAGTGATTTGGTCTACGTCTCGATTGGTGACGTAGAGACGATGGGTGTTCGCGTTTAGCGCCAAATCGAATGGACCATCCCCGGCGGAAATCTTCCCCTGCAGATTGTTCGCGGCATCGACGATCGCGATGGAATTGCTTCCCCTGAGGACAACATAGATCAGGTTTGTTGCAGCGTCTACCGCTATCATCGTCGGATTGATCCCTATGCCAAGTGTCGCAATAACTGTGTTGCTGGCGCCGTCGATGACAGAGATTGTGTTGCTGGCAAAATTCGCGACGTAAATCCGGTTGTTCGTTGGATTGACCGCAATGCCGAATGGCAGGCTACCGACTGGAACACGCGCCACGAGGGATCCGCTACTGGCGTCAAGAACAGAGACGTTGTTACTGTCTCGATTGGTGACGTAAAGCCGACCCGTATTCGGGTTGACCGCGACCTGGTTCGAATGAAGTCCGCCGGTACTGTAGACGCCTATAGTTGTTCCCGAATTCTGATCCAGAACCGTGACCGTTGATGAGTTGAAATTTGCCACGTAGATGCGCTTGCGCACGGGATCAACTGCCAGTCCTTTCGGGCTGTTGATTCCACCAGCAGTTCTAATTACTGCAGGCAGGCAGGTTGATGTCGCAGTTGGCGTATGCGTCGGCGTCCTAGTGAATGTTGGTGTAAAAGTTGCCGTTGGCGTGGATGTTGTCGTGCGAGTCGGCGTTGCGGTGAACGTTGGTGTGTTGGTGGATGTTGGCGTATGAGTTACCGTCAGCATCAATGTCGGCGTGTTGGTTGGTGTTGGTGTGTTAGTCGCCGTCGGTGTCAAAGTTCGTGTGTGCGTTGGCGTCGGCGTGAAGGTTGGTGTGTTAGTGGCTGTTGACGTAGACGTTGGTGTGTTGGTCGGCGTCGGCGTTGGTGTGCGAGTTGACGTTGGTGTGGATGTTGGCGTATTGGTTGACGTCGGCGCGAATGTCGGTGTGTTAGTCGCCGTCGGTGTCAACGTTGGTGTGTGAGTTGATGTTGGGGTAGATGCTCGCGTGCTGGTGGGTGTCTGCGTGGATATCGGCGTGTGGGTCGGCGTCAGCGTGGATGTTGGCGTATTGGTTGGCGTTGGTGTGGATGTTGGTGTGTCAGTTGGCGTCGGTGTGAAGGTTGGTGTGTCAGTTGGCGTCGGTGTGAAGGTTGGTGTGCTGGTT
>DHFK01000140.1 GCA_002400365.1 Anaerolineales bacterium UBA4826
CGCGGACGTCGCATAACACCGCGCGCGCGCCGGTCAGTTCGATGGCTGCTACCGTCGCGACCGCGGTATTCGGTACGGTGACGACCTCGTCGCCCGCGCCGACGCCGAGCGCGCGCAGCGCGAGGTGCAGCGCTTCGGTGCCGGAGCCGACGCCGAGCGCGTGCTTCACGCCAATGTACTCGGCGAATTCTTTTTCGAACGCGGCGACCTCGGCTCCGAGGATGTACCAGCCGCTTTTCAGCACACGCGCCGTCGCGTCGTCAATCTCCGCGCGAATAGACGCGTACTGTTTGGTGAGATCGAAAAATGGGATCGTCATGTTTCTCCGCAAGCCAGGACTCTATCTCACGTTTTACGCTTTACCCGCTCATCTTCCATTTTGAGCGCGACGTAAATCGTTTGGTGCACTGGCGTCGGCACACCCTTTGCCGCGCCCAGCCGCACGATCGCGCCACTGAGCGCATCAATTTCCAAACGCTTGCCTTGCTCCAGGTCGAGTTGCATCGAAGGTTTCGCGTCCGGTTTTAGATTCAACGTGAACTGGTACTGCCGCTCGACGATATCCGCGTCCATTTCGACGCCGTGCGCTAGGCCGACCGCGTACACCTCCTCCATCGCGGCGCGCAAAGTCGCGCGCGCCGCGGGCAGTTGAAACAAGTCGTACGGCGCGGTCCGCGCGAGCGTCGCCAAGCCGGCGGTGGACGCGATAAAGACGAATTTGTGCCACAGCGGCTTGCGGCCATCGGGCGCGCCGGCGGCTTGGATCCCGACGTGCTGGAACGCGGCGACGATTTGCTCGACCCGCGCCGTCAGCCCTTGCCCGCCGATTTCGCCAATCGTCGTGCTGCGGAACGGGCTTCTCTGCTCGATCACGCCGGGCGCGGTGATGTTCGACACGATCTGCGTCGGCGCGACGAGCACATGCTCCTTGCCGACGCTCGCGCCGATCTGGTCCGCTGCGTCCACGCCATTTTGGAATGTTAGCACAACCGTGTTCGCGCCGACCATCGGCCGCATTGCTTGCGCGGCGGTCGTGGTATCGTACGTCTTCACGCCGAACAAAATCAAATCTACGCTGCCAACTTCCGCCGGCTTGTCGGTTGCCTGCGCCGGCTTGATCGCGAAATCGCCGTGGAGGCTTTTGATCGTCAACCCGTTTTCGCGAATCGCTTGCAGGTGCGCGCCGCGCGCGATGAAGGTGACTGCGTGCCCATCCTTTGCCAAGAGCGCGCCAAAGTAACCGCCCAAACCGCCGGCGGCCATGACTGCAACTTTCATGTTTGCCTCTGTTCTCCATGCGTCTTTAGAATTTCGTCGCGCGTCATTTTCGTTTCCAGGTCGTACCGCTGGGACTGTCTTCGAGAATGATGCCGAGGTCAGTTAATGCCTGACGCACTTGATCTGCCAGGGCGAACTGTTTTGCCGCGCGCAACTGGGCGCGCGTTCGGACCAGTAACTCGACGAGCGCGGCATCGTCTTGGCTAGGCAACAGGCGATCCGATTCGCGCCAACTCTGCGCCAACTCGTGCATGGTATTGTGCGCGCGGTCGATCAGTTCGTGCTGCGCGCCCGGCTCGCTGGCTTCTTTCATCGCGCGCGCCAGTTGGTCGAGATACATCGTCGTGGTGAGAATTTCCGGCGTCGGCGCGGCTGAAACTGCCGGCGGCGCGGTCTCAGCCGGCGCGGCGATCTGCCCCAGGTTCAGCGCGCGCATTTGATCGAACGCGATCGTCGCGCCGGCGGGGTATTTCGTTTCGCGTCCGGCGTAGCGAATCGTCACGTGCCCCGCGCCGCTCACCGCGCCTTGCCGCACGGCCGGAGCGAGTATGAATGCGGTGTGTTCGTCAATGCCCAGGACGACAACGTCCCAGGGCAATTTCGCTTCTAGAATCTTAAAGCGCGTTTCGCCCATGTAACAATAGCGCGTGTCGTACGTGCCGCCCTCCGCGTTGTTCCAGTGCGGCACGATTGCGAGTTTCAATCCGAACGCGCCGAGCAGGTCCAATCCGTCAATCCAGTCCACGTCGTGCCCGGCTTTGTAGATTTCGTACACCGGCAGCGCGCAGCAACCCAGCGCAATCGCGCCCGCGCTGGCAAAGGCAAGGTGCGCGCCCGTCATCCAGCGCGCGGCGAGCGCATCCCAGACGACCGAGCCGCGCCAGTTGCGGATGGCATAACTGGGACTGCCGGGTCCGGCGAAGATAAAGTTTGCGCGGCGCAAGACATCCAGGGCAGCGGCGACTTGCCGCGCGGTCGCGCGCGGTTTGGAGCGGTACGACGCGACGATCAGTTGCGCGTCAAAGTGCTGCTTGAAATACTCGACCGCCTTCGCGGAGATTTCGTCGGCGTTCGCCTCAAAGCCCGCCGGCGTATCGAGAAAGACGGCGGCAACCGCGGGCTCGAGCCGCGCTAGCAACGCGCGATAGACTTTCGCCATCGCCTCGCCCAATTCACCCGAACCGATGAGGGTGATCGTACCGGGTTGGTCGCGCATCCTTCCTTCCGTTGAACCCACTCGTGCGGGGGCAATTATATCACAATTTGGGGAATAAGAACGCACAAGCCGGTCGCAATTCGACTTGTGCGTCACTTGCAGGCGAGGAGGGACTTGAA
>DHFK01000188.1 GCA_002400365.1 Anaerolineales bacterium UBA4826
CCACGGTTTCCCACCCCTGCGCCGGCGAGAACGAAACGATGGTCGCCTGCAGTTGCGGCACCAGCGCGCCGCTGATCGCGCCGCCGATCGCCAGCGCGCTGCCGACGCCGAACAGAAACGCGATGCTGGCGTTGCCCACGGGCGCCCAAGCCGCGCGCAGTTTGGCAAACAAGAGCAAGCCGAGCGCCAGCGGCACAAAGAGGTGTGAGTTCGCGCCTGGATCGGCGAGCAGAGGAACGACGAGGCGCGGCGCCAGCACCAAGCGCACCGCGACCGTCCCAGCGTACCCTACCGTCACGCCGACGAAGAGGGCTTGCGCGATGCGGAACAGCGGCGTATCTTTCAATAGATAACTAAAGATCAACAGCGTCAAAAGCGCGCCGACCCACACGCCAATCAGGTCATTCATTCTGCTCGACCTCGCGCGCGCAGCAACGCTTGCGCCCAAAAGATCAGATTGCCGAGGATCACGACCAAGACCATCACCAACTGCGCCGCGCTCTGCGCGTTCACACTCACGAGCGCCAGACCGGGCTGACTCGACAGGACTTCGTACTGCGCCGCGCCGACGAGTCCGCTCACCAGCGCTGCCAACTGTCGCGCCGGTGTGTCACGGTACGCGCGCGCTTTCGGCTCGACCCCGGCACTGACGCCGGCGACGATCGGCACGCCCGCGCGCGGCTGCGCCTGTTCCATCCACACTCTGAGCGCATCTTCCGAGCCAGCCAATTCGATCACCAACTGAACGTCGCGCAGCGTCTTGACGTTCGCGGTCGCCGGGAGTTTGCCCAGTTCCTGATTTTGAACCAGGTCCCGGGTGGTCGGGGCGAAGCCGTTTGTCGCCAAATTGGCTAACCCGGCTTCGTGCCCGGGGAGATAGCCCAGGTTCACATAGTTCGCGCCATACGCATAGCCGCCTGCCGCGCGCGCTGCCTGATCGAGGATGCGCCCGGCGATCGGCGCGCCGGTGTCCAACGTGCTGAGCGCGATGATCTTGACGCGTCGTTGAATCAAGTGGCGGACGATCGCTTTTGCCAGCAGGTCCATCTCGCCCGCGTGACTCGGGTCATAGTCGAAGGAGAGCAAAACGGTTGCGTTAGCAGGCAAACCTTGAAGCGTATCGTAGAATTCAGCCGCCGGCGTGCCGGCGATCTTGAGCGTCGAGCCAGCCAGATCGGGTGGAATGAGAAAAGGAACGAGAACCGCCAGCGCGAGCAGCAAATGAATCAAAGGACGCATCGTCCACGCGCGTCGCGGCTTGACTGGCGCGGCGGCTTGGGCCTGCGCCGCCAAAATGGATTCAAAGAGACGCCCGCGCTCTTGACTTGGCGCCGGCTCGACCGGTTGCGCTGGCGCGTGAGGTTCGGTAATCGCGACGGCGAGCGGCAGGACGCCGCGCCAACCGGTAAGCGGGCCCTCGGTTTCGAGCGGACCTTCTGCGACGGCTGGGGGCGGCGTCGCCGGTCTGAGCGCGGCAACCCAGTCCGGCATTTCCTCGGGCGACAGCGGCTGAAGCTCCGGCGGCGCGGCGGCTGGCGGTGTCTCCTCCGCCGACGGCGCGGCGCGCAGCCAGTCCGGGATCTCCTCCTCGCTCACTTTGGAAACTGCTGGCTCGGTCGTCGGCGCGGGCGCGGAAATCTCAAAAGGCGCAACAGTCGCCGCCGGCTCAATCGGTTCGGTCGGAGTTTCCGGTGCAGTCGTTTCTTCGGTCGGCTCTAGCCCTTTGAGCCAGGATGGCATTTCTGTCTCGGGCGGTTCGGCAACCGTCGGCTGACTCGATTCGGGTTCTTCAATCGTGGGCGTCGCCGGCGGTTCAGGAGTCGGCGCGCGCGCTTTGAGCCAATCGGGTGTCTCTGCTTCGGCAGGCGCGGGCGGCGTCGCCTCCGCGGGCGCTTGCCGGAGCCAAGCCGGTTGTTCTGCCTCCGGCTCCGATTCGGATTCTTGCGCTGGCGCGACTGGCTCCGCCGGCTGGAGCCAACTGGGCATCGTCTCGCGAACAGTCGGCGACTCTTCCTCCATCGCCGGCTCAGCCCGCAGACGCGCAAGCCAGTCCGGCGCGTCGGTTTCTGCGCTCGTCGTCTCGCTTACCGGCTGACTCGGCAATTCCTCTTCCAATGACGCGGGCGTTTCTGGCGCTGGCGGCTTGGGTAGAGGCAAGGTGCCCTCGCCGGCTGCGCCGGACGCGGCAATCAGAGGCGCCAGGCGGGCATTGCACTTGTCACAAAAGATGCTTTCCACTTTGTTTGCCGCGCCGCACATGGGGCAAACCAAACCCACCTGCGGCGTCAGACGCGCGCCGCAACTGCTGCAGAATTTGCTTCCGTCTCGATTAGAGGTCCCGCAGTGAGAGCAGTAGATCATGAGTTATTCGCTGTCATCCAACCTTGCGAAGGTTCATCCTGAGCGGAGTCGAAGGAAACCTTCGCAAGGTTGCTTTATTCGCTGTACGGACGATCCATGCCGAGGATCAACCGCAAGCCCGTGGCGATGGTTCCCAGGGCAACGCCCAGCAGAATGCCGCGCACACCCGCCTCGCTCGGCACACTCAAAATCCATTCCTTGGCGCCGGCTAGCCCGCTGACCAACGGCGTCTGTCCCAGAAAGACCACGAGCGCGGCAAGCAGCATTAACGTCGTTTCGATGTTCCGCGCGCGCAGCGCGCGATACGCCGCCGTCGCCAGGAAGAACGCGGCGAGCGCGAAGAATGCGCCGTGCAGCGGCAAGTACACATTGTCAAAGAGCCACACCATCGGGCCATTGGCTATGCCAAAGATCAAGCCGACGACAAAGACCAGCGCGCTGGTCGCCAAGACGATGACGCTATAGCCCGTCCCCGATTCATTCCGCCGGACGATGCGCAGAGCATGGACGATCACCAGGTTGCCGAGACCCACCAGCATGGCGAACGCCGTCAGAATAATCGTCCATTCCTTAAAGGCGACGCCCAGCGCATCCAACAACGGCAAGGTAAAAAAATAATCGAGCAGGATGATGAGACCGACGCCAATGGCAATCGCTGTGGCAAGCCACTTCATATTACACCAGCCCCAGGGTTCGGATCACGACGCCCGCGACCATAGCCGCGACGAGGAGCCATCGCATTATATCCTGAGCGAGCAGACTGCTGACGTGCGCCGATTTGTCAGACAAGTACGCGCCGCCCGCGTAGATTTCTTCGCCGATGAGCGGGTGTGTCATCGTCGCATAAACAAAGGGCAAGACGCGCGCCGAACTCGTCCCGCCGATTTGGGTGATGCGCCGCTGCGCCGCCGTTTCGCCCATCAACAAGAATTCGTCGCCAAAGTTGCCCACCATCACATTCGCGACGAGTTTCTGATGATCCAGCAAGCGCATGACGCCCGCCGCGTACGCGAGAGCGTCGTTCTGCGCCTGCGTGTACAAAAAAGGATCGGGCGCGATCAGACGCGTGCGCGCGGGATCGTATTCTTCGGGATACCCCTGGCGCTGGTACGCGCGGCGTAACAAGTCTTTGGCGACCGGCAGCGTCGTCGGATGCGAACAGGTCACGATCGGCGGACTTGCGCTGATCGCGCCCCGCTCGGCAAGATAGTCCAGGATCGTGAGCGCCGCCATCGTATCCGCGGTGAACTTGTCGCCGATGCCTGAGACGCCCAGCGAAAGATGCGCGGGCTGACCGGTTTCCGCCGACCGACCGAGCAAGCCCTTGAGCGCGGCGTAGCCCGGAATGGGACGCAGCGAGAACTTGGCGCCGCGACGGACGGCCCAACGCGCGAAGAAAAAGAGAGGGAGGAAAAAAAGGAACACTGCCAGAGCCGATGCCTGGTCTGTTCCAATGCTCGATTTGAGGAGACTCTGTAGCGCATCCAACACGCGGCTCCCGGTTTGTTGCAAGTCATCTGTGCGAGGGTCGTGCGGCGCTCGTCGAAACAACGCTGGTGGGTCTGCCGACGCACACTCGATTGCAGGGTCGCCATTGAACCTTCGGCAGGTTCGGGGCGGTTACGGACGCATAGGGTCCGTGGTCACGTTCGATGCTGCGCCTGCGATGCCGAGTCGTTTTCCTGAAACGCTTCCAGGCGCGCGATCAAGGCTTCGGCGCCGGCGTCGTCTTGGACCAGCAGAGTGAAATCGCGCAGGTCTGCCGGATTGAATACGCCGTTGAGAAATGGCTGGGCGATCCAGAGCAATTGCGCGCCCAGGAAGGACAGCGGCTTGTACGCCTCCAAGAACAAAATCGCCGGCGCCGCCATGCCCAGGTCGGCGATGCGCCGCGCGCAACGATCTAGTAGTTGTTCGCGACGCTGCGTATCCAGAGCCATTGGTCTCAACTCACAGGCGAAACATTCTCGCAACCCATTATAAGGCTACTGTCGCGATACGTCAAGCGGCTTGCGGCTTTTGACAAATCGGCGGGGTGGGAGTATTATTGGTACTATAGTAACTCTCAACTATTAGGTATCCCGGGAGTAACATGGCAACCTGTCCACAATGCGGAATGCAAAATCGAGACGACCTGAAATACTGCAAGAATTGTGGCGTCCAGTTGTCGTCTCCGACCCACCTTCTGTGTGGGAAATGTGGAGCGCGCAATCCCGCTGCCAGTCTCTACTGCAATCGCTGTGGCGAGCGATTGGCTTCGGGCACGGCAGCGCCGGCGGCGGAAAGCAAAGCGCCAGCCAAGCCAGCGCAAGTCAAAGCCGCTGCCGCGTCCAAAGCCCCGCGCACTGCCGCTCCCACTGGTTCAGGGGCTGCTTTGACCAGCCAGCCCGCTGAAGCCCAGCCGCCGCGCGGGCCAGAAAGCCTGGAAGCCGCCGAAAGCGAGGGCGCAGAACAAGCGATCCCGGATTGGCTGACGCGTTTCTACGAATCCTCGGCGGCGCGCGCCCAGTTGATCCCGACGCACGAACTGCTGCGCATGGCGAACGCGCTGGGGATTGACGTGGACTATAGCACGCTGCGTTTCTGGCAAAAGCGCCACTTGGTGCCAAAGCCCGTGCGCGGTCCGGTGAGCAGCGGGCGCGGCACGCGCGGCTATTACGATCCCTCGCTCATGGACCGGCTCTCGTTCATCCGCGCCATTCAGAAGAATCATGCGATGGGGCTGGAAGCCATCCGCGACGAGTTGGACCGCATTGACAAAAAGATGGCGCAATCCGCCAACGCGTCGCCAGCCGCGCTGTACGAAGAACGCCTCAATGAATTGCAAGCCCGGCGCGACGCGGAGTCGAGAAGAACGCTCATTTCCATGATCGGCAAAGCGGTGGGCCTTGGTTCGGAAGAAATCGCCACGATCGTCATTCGCAAAAAGGATGGGCAAACCATCCGTCTGCTCGCCGACAAAGTCCTGAGCGAGCAGAGTTAAGGAAATTCAATTACCGCAACGGCAGTGACGGAGAGGAGTAACCGCCCAACTCCCGCAGAGACGAGGACAGTCCGTCGGTGCAAGTCCTCCCGGCAGACGGCGGCGAAATTCGCTCCCGAGCCGCGCGCGCGAAATCGCTTGACGAGACTAGCACGCGCCGCCTGTCCAGCGTTAGACGGACCGCCGATGATCGTCGGCGCAAAGCGAGTGCGTTAGTTCGATAGCGCAATAGTTGAGTAGTGCGATAGTTGTCTTCTAAACCAACTGTCGTGCGATTCAACTATTGAACTATCGCGCTATTGCGCTAACAAGGGTGGTACCGCGAGAAGCGCTCTCGTCCCTTTGAGGAGGCGAGAGTTTTTTTGTTGGCAACCCAAAATGGATTTGACGTTTCACCTGGTGCCTCAAGACTATTTCGATGCGCTCGACCCGCGCGCGGACTATGCGCCGCGCGATTTCGCGCGCGAGGGCTTGATTCACTGCACCGATGGCGCGGACGAAATGGCGCGCACTGCGAATCGCTATTATCGCGGAAATGCCGAGCCGCATTATTATCTCTACATTGACAAGACCCGCGTGCGCGCGCCGCTGCGCTACGACGACGCCGCGCGTTTGTATCCGCACATCTACGGCGCGCTCAACCGCGACGCGATCGTCGCGGTGCAGCCGGCGCGACGCGCGGCGGACGGCGCCTTTTTGCCGCCGGAGCCATTGCGTTGAACGCGCCGCGCCCTCCCGCCCGCGCGCGCGCGTCGCCATTCGCCGCTTTGGCGTATCGCGATTTTCGCTTGCTCTGGCTGGGCCAATTGGTCTCGCAAGCGGGCACGCAGATGCAGACGGTCACGATCAACTGGCACATTTACGTCCTGACCGGCTCTGCGCTCGCGCTCGGATTGACCGGCTTGATGCGCGTCGTGCCGGTCGTCGCCTTTTCGCTCGTCGGCGGCGTCTTTGCGGACGCGCACGATCGGCGGCGCGTGATGCTCGTCACCCAAAGCGCGATGCTGCTTTTCGCCGCGCTGCTGGGGCTCGCGACGATGCGCGAGTGGGTTTCCGCCGGCGTGATCTATCTGCTCGCCGCGCTGACCGCCGCGGCGACCGCCTTTGACAATCCGGCGCGGCAATCGCTCCCGCCGAATCTGGTGCCGAAAGAACATTTGGCGAACGCGCTCAGTCTCAACAGCGTCATGCACCGGACGGCGGCGATCGTCGGACCGGGGATCGCCGGTTTCGTGATCGCGTGGCTGGGCGTCGGGGCGGTATACTGGATCAACGCCGCATCCTTTCTCGCCGTGCTGGTCGCGCTCGTCCTGATGCGCACGCCGACGCAGCAAAACCTGGGCGCGTTGCGCGTTACGCCGTCCGCGTTGAGCGAGGGCATCCGGTTCGTGCGGCGCTCCAGGGTCATTCTCTCGACGATGCTGCTGGATTTTTTCGCGAATTTCTTTTCGTCCGCCTCGGCGCTCTTGCCGATTTTCGCGCGCGATATCTTGCGCGTTGGCCCCGAGGGCTTGGGTTTCTTGTACGCGGCGCAGCCGGTCGGCGCGGTGATCGCCGGGGTGGGCATGTCGTTCGCCGGGCGGCTCCGCCGGCAAGGTGTCGTCATGTTGTGGGCTGTCGCCTTCTACGGCCTGGCGACAGTGCTATACGGCGCGTCGCAATGGTTCGCCTTGTCGTTCTTGTTCCTGGCGCTCGTCGGCGCGACAGATACGATCAGCACGATTCTACGCAACACGATCCGCCAACTGGCGACGCCGGATCACATTCGCGGGCGGACGACGGCGGTGAACATGATTTTCGTTTTGGGCGGACCGCAACTGGGCAACCTGGAAGCCGGCATCGTCGCCGCGCTGATTGGCGCGCCGCTCTCTGTGATCACCGGCGGCATCGCGACGATCCTCCTCGTCGCCGCGATGGCGTGGTTCGCGCCGCAACTGCGGGAGTACCGCGAACAATGATCAGTTACCAGATCGTCGCCGCGATCATCCACTGAACGCTGTTCACTTGATAGGGGGTCAGAATGCTCGACGCACTCAACCAACTGCGCGCGGACGCGCTCGCGCAACTCGCGCCCATCTGGGACGCGGCGCCGCTCGAAGAATGGCGCGTGAAATTCCTGGGCCGCAAGGGCGCGCTGGCCGCGCTGATGGAGAAACTCGGCGCGCTGCCGAAAGAGGAACGCGCCGCCGCCGGCAAACTCGCGAACGAAACCAAGCGCGCGCTCGAAGCCGCGTACCACGCCAAAACCGGCGCGATGAAACAACGCGCGCTCAGCGAAACGCTCGAGAGCGAGCCGCTCGACGTGACGCTGCCGGGTCGCCCGGTCCAGCGCGGGCGGTTGCACCCGGCGACGCAAAACCTGCGCGAGATCTACCGCATCTGGGGCGACATGGGCTTTCAAGTGTTCCTCTCGCGCGAGGTCGAGTCGGACGAAATCAACTTTCAAATGCTCAACATCCCGCCGCACCATCCGGCGCGCGATAATTGGAGCACTTTTTATATCGCGGACAGCGACCGCCGCCTTTTGCTCCGTCCGCACACCTCGCCCGGGCAAATCCGCGCGATGCGCCAGTTATCGCAGGGCGGCACGCAACCGCTGCGCGTGATCTTGCCGGGAATGTGCTATCGTTACGAGCAGATCAGCGCGCGCTATGAAATTCAATTCAATCAGGTCGAAGGGCTTGCCGTCGGTCGCAACGTCACGTTTGCCGATTTGAAAGGGACGCTGATCGAATTTGCGCGGCGGATGTACGGCGACCGTCCCGTCCGCTTTTACGCCGATCACTTTCCGTTCACCGAGCCGAGCGCGCAGATGGATGTGCAGTGCATCATCTGTGACGGCGCGGGCTGCGGCGTCTGCAAGTTCACCGGCTATCTCGAAATCCTGGGTTGCGGGATGGTGCATCCGCAAGTCCTCCGTAACGGTGGTTACGACCCAGACCGATGGAGCGGGTTCGCGTTTGGACTGGGACCGGAGCGTATCGCGATGTTGAAACACAGCATCGAGGACATTCGGTATTTTTGGGGAAATGATCTCAGATTCCTCGAACAATTCTAGACAGACACGTTTTACGTTTTACGTTTCACGCTTTACGACTGCAAAACGTAAAACGTGAAATGTAAAGGGGTTACCCATGAAACTCCCACTTTCTTGGATACGCGACTATGTTGACATCAAGATTGCGCCGGAAGAATTGGCGGAGAAACTCACGTTCGCCGGCTTGGAGGTCGAGCAGACCGAGTACATCGGCGTCGCGCGACCGCCCGGACTGCGCGGCGGACACGCGGCTTGGCTAGAGTCCGGCGCGCGCCCGGAACTCGCGTGGGATCGCAGCACACTTTTCGTCGGACAAATCCTGGAGGTCAAGCCCCATCCGAACGCGGATCGTTTGACGCTTGCCGTGGTTGATTACGGACGCGCCGAGCCGATCCAAGTCGTGACCGGCGCGCCAAATATCCAAGTCGGCGATTCTGGCCAAAAGGTTGCGTTCGCGCTCGAAGGCGCGCGCTTGTTCGACGGTCATCAGGACGGCTGGAAATTGATGACCCTGAAGAAATCGAAAATTCGCGGCATCGAGTCCGGCTGCATGGTCTGCTCCGAAAAAGAACTCGGCTTGAGCGAAGACCACGAAGGCATCATGCTCTTGCCGGACGATGCGCCCGTCGGCGCGCCGCTCGCGGACTATCTCGCCGACGTCGTGTTCGACATCAAGATCAATCCGAACATGGCGCGCTGCGCGTCGGTCATCGGCATCGCGCGCGAAGTTGCCGCGCTGACCGGGCAGCCGCTGCGCCCCATCCCGCAAAAAGTGATCGGGAAAGGCGCGCCGATTGAAGGACAGGTGGACGTCGTCATCAAGGAGCCATCGCTCAACCCGCGCTTTAGGCTCGCGCTCGTACGCGGCACGACGATCAAACCATCGCCGTTCTGGATGCAGCGGCGGCTCGCGCTCGCCGGGATGCGCCCGATCAACAACATCGTTGACGTGACAAACTATGTGATGCTCGAAACCGGACAACCGCTCCACGCCTTCGACTATGACAAGTTAGTGGAGCGCGCCGCTGGCGCGCCGCCGACGATCATCACACGCCTCGCACAGCCGGGCGAAGAACTGGAGACGCTCGACGGCGTGAAACGGAAACTCGATCCGTTCACGATTCTCGTCTGCGACACGCGCGGCGCGCTTTCGATCGGCGGCGTGATGGGCGGCGCGGCGAGCGAGGTGGACGCGCGCTCGAAAAACATCCTGCTCGAAGCCGCGGCGTGGGAGTATATCAACATCCGCCGCACGCTGGCGGCGCAGCGCTTGTCGTCCGAAGCCGGCTATCGTTTCAGCCGCGGCGTGCATCCCACGCAAGCCAGCGTCGGACTGAACCGCGCGATCGAGTTGATGCGCGTGGTCGGCGGCGGGGAGATCGCCAAAGGCATCGTGGACAAATACCCGGGCAAGCCCAAGAAAATCGTCATCACGCTGCCGGTCGCGGAGGTCAAGCGGCAGTTGGGCGTAGAGATTCCGGCGAAAGAAATCGTGCGCTTGCTGGAGAGTTTGGAATTCCAAGTTAAAGCGCAAAACGTAAAACGTAAAACGTCCAATCTCCGATCTCCGATCACCAATCTCCAAGTTACCGTGCCCGATCATCGCCTGGACGTGGACGGGACTGACGATCTCATCGAAGAAATCGCGCGCATGTACGGCTATGAAAATATCCCGGTCTCGCGGATGAACGACGAACTGCCGCCGCAGCGCACGAACCTCGATCTGGACCAGGAAGAAGCCGTCCGCGATATTTTGATTGACGCCGGCTTGCAAGAGGTCGTCGCGTATCGCTTCACCACGCCCGAGCGCGAGGCGCTGCTGACACTGCCCGGGGCGCCGCGCCCGGCGTTCCCCGCGCGCGCGTACGTCCGCATCGAGAATCCGATCAGCGCGGAGCGCACGGTGATGCGCCAAGCGCTCCTGCCCAATCTCCTCGACCTGGTTGCCGCGAACTTGCGCTACCAGCCGCGCGTCGCGCTGTTCGAGCTCGGGCCCGTGTTTTGGCTGCGCGGCGCCAACGATGCGCTGCTGCCGCGCGAAACCGCGACCGAATTGCCGGAGGACAAGGACATCCAATTGCCGCTCGAACGCCGGCGGCTGGGTATCGTGCTGACCGGTCCGCGCGAGCATGTATCCTGGCATGGCAGTGACACCGCGCCAATGGGATTCTTCGATCTGAAAGGCATCGTCGAAGCGCTGCTCGAAGGGCTGCATTTGTCCGCGACCTTCGCGCCCGCCGACGATCCGCTGTTTCATCCAGGACGCGCCGCGGCGCTGAAATTCGACGCGCAGGCAATCGGCGTGTTCGGCGAATTGCATCCGGTCGTCCGCGAGAAATTCGATTTGCCGGCGCAAGCGGTGCTGGTCGGCGAGTTTGATCTCGACGCGTTGCTGGCGCGCGTGCTGCCGGGCCACAAGGTGAACGCGCTCTCACGCTACCCAGGCGTCGCGCAGGACTTGGCGCTCGTCGTGGACGAGAACGTGCCGGCGGATCGCGTGCAGGCGCTGATCGCGCAGACCGGCGGCGCGCTACTCCAACGCGTCGTCCTGTTCGACGTTTATCGCGGTGATCAGATCCCACCAGGCAAAAAATCGCTGGCGTACTCGCTGACCTTTCAGGCGTCCGACCGCACGCTGTCGGATGCGGACGCGTCCAAAACGCGCGAAAAAATCGTCGCGCGCCTCAAGCGCGAGATCGGCGCGGCAGTGCGCGGGGAATAACAGGTCGCGGGTAGGTCCTTGAGCCAGCATGCGCGAAGACACAAACGCTCCTCCTGCCGCACATGGCGGCGCGCATGGTACCGCGTTCGTCATCTTTCGTCTTTCATTGGTTTGTGATATACTCTCTCCCGGAGGCGCCCAATGAAAATCACGCGAACTCATGTTGCTATCGTCGTTTTGGGAGTGCTGATCTTTCTGATGATTCTAGGACGCTGTTACGTCATACCCCAATGACGGGCAACCGGAGAGGACGCAATGAATTTTCTAGGCGGTCTGACTTGGCTCGACCTGGGCATACTGTTGGTTGGCATCGTTAGTCTAGGCATCGGCTTTGCCCAAGGGATGCTGCGCCAGATCATCGGACTGGCGGCGCTGTACATCGCCGCGATCCTGGGCGCGCAGTACTATATCGTCCTAAGCAACTTTATCCGCGCGATTCTTTTTCAGCCGACGAGTCGGTTTCTGAACGCCATCGCCTTTACCCTCATCGTCTTCGCCGTGTGGCTGCTCATCACCTGGCTCGCCTTCGACGCCTATCGCTCGACCAAGGTCAAGTTGTTTCCCTTGATTGACCAATTCGGCGGCAGCGTTTTGGGCCTGGTGACGATGATCGTGACGCTGGCGCTGATCTTGCCGGTCGTGCGGTTTGCGGTTGGCGAATCTTGGCCCGGCAACGAGACCCTGCGCTATACGATTTCAACCCAACTCGATACGTCGCGCCTCCTGCCGGTATTCGAAGCGCTCAAGCCCTTGATCCTCAGTACCGTTGGGCCCTGGCTGCCGCTCGGCTTGCCCTCCATTTTCAATTTGTAGCGAAAGAGTGAATCCGAAATACTTGCGCACTCTCGAATTCGATAAGGTCCTCGCCCGCCTCGCCGCGCATACCGAATTCTCCGCCAGCGCACACCTCGCGCGCACGCTCGTGCCTTCGGCCGAGCCGGCTGAGATCGCGCGGCGGCAAGGCGAAACGACCGAAGCCCGCGCGCTGCTCGACCAGCATCCCGAAATGAGCATCGGCGGCGCGCGCGATGCGCGGCCGCTGACGAAGAGCGCGCGCCTCGGCGCGCTGCTCCAGCCGCTCGATCTGCTCGAAATCCGGCAAACGCTGCTCGCCGCGCGCACACTGCGGCGCGCGTTGACGCGGCTCGAGCAACTCTACCCGCGCCTGGCCGCGCGCGCGGCGGAACTCGCCGAACTGCCGGACGTCGTGGATGCGATCGCGCGCGCGGTCAATGACCGCGCCGAAGTTGCCGATACCGCATCGGCGGAACTGGCGCGCCTCCGCCACGACCTGAACACCCAGCGCGCGCGCCTGATGGACAAATTGCAGCGGCTCGTCGCCGCGCCGGCGCACGCGCGCATCGTGCAAGAGCCGATCATCACCCAGCGCGACGGGCGCTATGTGATTCCGCTGCGCGCGGAAGCCAAGGGCAGAATCCCCGGCATCGTCCACGATACGAGCGCGAGCGGCGCAACCCTCTTCGTCGAGCCGCTGGCGGTCGTGGACATGGGCAACCGCGTGCGTGAGTTGGAACGCGCAGAGCAGCGCGAGATCGAGCGCATCCTGCGCGAACTGACCGCGCGCGTCGCCGCGCACGCCAATGCGATCGACGCGACGGTCGCGACGCTGGCGGAAATAGATCTCGCGTTTGCGAAAGCCAAGTATTCGGCAGAGATTCGCGGGATAGAGCCGCAGTTGGAAGTTGGAACTTGGAAGTTAGAAGATGGAAATTGGAAATTGGAGGTTCGAGAAAACCACGCGGGGAGATCAAATCTCCAACCTCCAACCTCCAATCTCCAATTACTTGATGCGCGTCATCCGCTCCTCGATCCAGCCCAAGTCGTCCCCATCTCGGTTCGCCTGGACAATGGCACGACGATTCTCGTCATCACGGGCCCGAACACCGGCGGCAAGACGGTCACGCTGAAAACCGTCGGCTTGCTGGCGTTGATGGCGCAGAGCGGTTTGCATATCCCCGCGCGGGAAGGATCGCGTCTGCCGATTTTCTCCGGCGTGTACGCGGACATTGGCGACGAGCAATCCATCGAGCAAAGTCTTTCGACCTTTTCTGCGCACTTGAAGAACATCGTCGAGATTTTGCGCGAGGCGGACGCGCGCGCGCTCGTCTTGCTCGACGAACTTGGCGCGGGCACCGACCCGGTGGAAGGGTCCGCGCTCGCGCGCGCGCTGCTCACGCACTTGCTGGAACGCAAGATTCCCGCGCTCGTCGCGACGCACTATGCCGAACTCAAAGCGTTTGCGCACACGACGCCCGGCGCGCAAAACGCGGCGATGGAGTTTGACGTCGAAACACTCTCGCCGACGTTTCGCCTGACCATCGGCTTGCCGGGTCAGTCGAACGCCTTTGCGATCGCCACGCGCCTCGGTCTCGCGCCGGCGATCATCGAGCAAGCGCGCCGCGCGCTGACGCGCACCGACGTGGAATTGGAAAACATGCTCGCGGAGATCAAGCGGACGCAGCAAGACGCCGCGTCGGCGCGGGCGCACGCGGAGATCGCGCAGCGCGAGGCAGAACAGCGCGCGGCGGAGGCGCGACGCAAACTGGCAGAAGTGGAAGCGTCGCGCGAAGAAATCTTGACCTGCGCGCGCGACCAAGCCCAAGCGGAAATCCAACGCGCGCGCGAGGAGTTGAATCGGCTGCGTCAGGAATGGCGCGCCGTGTCGCTGACGCGCGATTTCGTCGCGAACGAGCAAGCCAAGTTGGACGAAATCGAAGCGGCGACAGTGCCCCCACCCCAACCCTCCCCCGTCGTCTTCTCCGCAGCCGACCGGGGAGAGAGCGTGCCCCAAGTTGGCGATCGGGTGATGATCGCGCGGCTCGGACAAATCGGGCAAGTGATCGCGCTGGACGCGAGCGGCGCGGACGTGCAAATCGGCAGTTTTCGCGTGCGCGTCCGGCTGGACGAATTGGACGCAAAGGTTTCGGAGCCCGCCGCGCCGCGCGAACAAGCCCGCGGCAGCATCGCGTTGCCGACCGCCGAGTCGCCGGGCATCGAAGTGAGTCTGCGCGGGATGCGCGCGGACGACGCGCTCGATACGCTGGAGAAATATCTCGATCGCGCGTATCGCGCCGGGCTGCCGTACGTGCGCATCGTGCACGGCAAGGGCACCGGCACGCTGCGCAAGTTGGCGCGCGAGCGCTTGCGCGGACATCCGCTCGTCGCGCAGATTCGAGAGGCGGAGCCGCACGAGGGCGGCGAGGGCGTGACCGTGGTCAAATTGGTGGCGCGTTGATCGCCGCTTGCCAATAGAACAAATGTGTGCTATAATCTTGGCGTGGCTGACGCGACGGCAGCACGCCGCGCGTCAATGACCCCGGTCAGTTTATCTTAAGGAGGAAAAAATGTACCAACGTCTTGTTCTGGTCGGGAACCTCGGCAGGGATCCCGAGATGCGGTACACGCCGCAGGGCACGCCGGTCACATCGTTCCCGGTGGCGACGAGCCGCAAGTACACCACTGCCGACGGACAACAGAAAGAGGAAACGGTATGGTTCCGCGTCTCAGTGTGGGGCAAGCAAGGCGAGACGGTGAATCAGTACCTCACCAAGGGACGCAAAGTCCTGGTCGAAGGCAATCTCGTGCCAGACGAAAACGGCGGACCGCGGATCTGGACGGGCAATGACGGCAAGCCGCGCGCCTCGTTCGAAGTGCGCGCGCAGACCGTCCGCTTCCTGGACAGCAAACGCGACGCCGCCGCCGCGCAGCCGGTCAACGGCGCGGCGGTGAGCGAAGTCGGCGTTGAAGAACCGACGACTGGCGAAGAGTTACCCTTTTGACCCACATTGATCGGCAAGGCAAAGCCGCTTGGATCTCAAGCGGCTTTTTGCGTATTGTTGAACCAAGATGAAAACCAAGACCGCTCTGATCGTCATCGGACAGTACAAAGCGGAATGGCATACGCTCGCGCCCGCCCAGCAGCGCGCTTTTATCGCGCGCGTTGGCGCAGCGGCGAGCGCGCTGGGCTTGGAGCCGATCACCGGCTACCGCTTGACCTCCGCGCCGGGCACGTTCATGGAAGTGTGGGAAGCCGTGAGCCAGCAAGCGGTCGAGCGCGCGGTCAAGAACCTGGAAGCGCTCGGC
Organism: Anaerolineales bacterium UBA4826; assembly: GCA_002400365.1. Lineage (GTDB taxonomy): Bacteria > Chloroflexota > Anaerolineae > UBA4142 > UBA4142 > UBA4142. The sequence goes on from DHFK01000188.1 coordinate 15,208, forward strand.
TATGCCCGGTACGTCGAGGCGCGCTGGTTGATCGGCGAACGCGAGGATACGCCACGGAAATGAAGACGCCTTTTGGCAAAGCGTGCCAGTACTATTACAGCGATTACTTTCGCGGCAAGAGCACGGAGGCATGTCGTCTGATTCAGGCAAACCCGGCTTCAGCGCCGTGGAAGCCCGCGCTCTGCCGGACGTGCCCGGCGCCGGACATTTTGCTCGCCAATGCGTGTCCCCACCTCGCGCTCCACGCGCGGGTTGGCAAAGCGTTTTTTGGTTTGACGCAACAAGTCGTGGTCGTCGCCGCGTGCCGCGAGTATCGCGTGGAGGTCGCCAAGCCCGCCGTTGGCTGCGGTCATTGCCACGAACACCTGGATCGGGTTGAGGCATAGCGATGGCGCAGACACTCGCCGATTTGCTCGCGCAACATTCGCTCGTCGTGGCAGATGGCGCGACCGGCACGCTGTTGCAGCAATTCGGCTTGCCGCTCCGCCAAGCGCCCGAAGCCTGGGTGCTGGACGAGCCAGCGCGCGTGTTCACCGCCGCCGAAGCGTACGTCAACGCCGGCGCGCAAATCATCTTGACGTGCACGTTCGGCGGTACTGCCGCGCGCTTGCAGGAAGCCGGCTTGGAGTCGCAGGCGCACGAAATCAACACGCGCGCCGCGCAGTTGGCGAAACAAGCCGCGCGCGGACGCGCGCTCGTCGCCGGCTCGATCGGACCGCTCGGACGCCTGCAACTGGCGTTGGGCGGCATGTCGTACGCCGAAGCGCTGGATCAATTCGCGGCGCAAGCCCACGCGCTCGCGCTCGGCGGTGTGGATCTGTTCCAGATCGAATCCATGAGCGACTTGGGCGAAATGGAAGCGGCGATCGAAGGCGTGCGCCAGGTTAGTCCCTTGCCCATCGTGGCGACGCTGTCATTCGATACCCAGGGCAAGACGCTGCTCGGCGTCACGCCGACGCTGGCGGCGCGCGAACTGCAACGCCGCGGCGTCGCCGCGCTCGGCGCAAATTGCGGGCACGGACCTTGGGACGTCGCCGGCATCATCGGCGAGATGCGCGCCGCCGCGCCGAGTGTGACTCTGATCGCCAAGCCGAACGCCGGCATCCCCGAAGTGCGCGCCGGCGCAACGATTTACCCAGTTGACCCGGCGCGCTTTGCGCTGCTGGCGCGCGATTGGGTGCGCGCGGGCGCGCGGATCGTCGGCGGCTGCTGCGGTTCGACGCCGCAACATATCCAGGCGCTGCGCGCAGAGATCGGCGAGAAGAACTCCGGCGCGGGAGAACCGATCGTCATTTCGTGATTTGCGCTCAGTCCCCATGTCATTGCGAGCACATTCGCTACGCTCAGCGTAAACTCCGCGAAGCAATCCCCAAAGTACGGAGGGGATTGCTTCGTCGCAAAAAACGCTCCTCGCAATGGCAGGGTGAGTACCGTAATTTGCCCAATGCGTCGTCTGATGCTATAATGCGTCCACTTTTAGTCAAAGGATAGTGCCGTGAGTCTGTATCTCAACATCATTCAAATCATCGTCTCGATCACATTGACCGTAATAATCCTCATCCAGGTCAAAGGCGAAGGTGCCGGCAGTTTCTTGAGCGGCGGCGCTTCGGTGGCGCGCACGCGCCGGGGCTTGGAGCGCACGCTGTTCAACGTCACCATCGTGCTGTCCACGCTCTTTCTCCTCATTTCTTTCCTCAGCGCTCTCTTCGGCGTCTAGTCGCGGCGCGTTGACCCGGGGTCGCAAGTGAAACATATCCGCTGGCAATTGCTGATCGCCCTGGTGGGGATCGCTTTTCTCGGCGTTGTGTTGGGCTACCTCGCGCTCGGCACCAACTCGGTCGAACGCCCGGACGTGGGCGGCACGTACACCGAAGGCATCGCCGGGCGTCCGAACGCGATCAACCCTCTCTTTAGCCAATACAACGAAGTGGACCGCGATCTCGCCGCGCTGGTTTTTACCGGGCTGACGTCGGCGGACGAGAACGGGCAACTCCAGCCCGATCTCGCGACGCGTTGGACGATTTCGCCGGACGGCTTGATCTACACCTTTACGCTGCGCGCGGAGGTGCGCTGGCACGACGGCGCGCCCTTTAGCGCGGACGACGTCCTCTTTACGCTCCATTCGATCCAAGACCCGGCGTACAAAGGTCCGCCCGATCTCGGCGCGTTCTGGCGCACGGTCGCGATCACCGCGCCCGATACCGCGACGATTCGCTTTCAACTCACGCAGCCCTACGCGCCGTTCCTCGATTACACGACGATCGGTATTCTGCCGGCGCATTTGTTAAAAGACGTTGCGCCAGGCGAGTTGTTCCAGAACCCGTTCAACCGTCACCCGATTGGCACGGGTCCCTTTATGATCGCCGAGATGACGGGCGATCATGCGCTGCTCGACGCCAACCCGCGCTTTTATGGCGCGCGCCCTTATCTGTCGCGCCTCCTGTTCAAATTCTATCCGGATTACGAATCGGTCTTTGCCGCGTACGCCCGCGAAGAGGTCGAAGGCATTGCGCGGATCTTGCCGGCGTACTTGCCCAAGGCGCGCGCGCTCACGCGCCTGACGCTTTACAACGCGCGGATCGCCGGCTATTCCGTGATCCATCTCAATCTGTCGAAACCGCAATTCCAGGACAAAGCCGTGCGCCAGGCGTTGTTGTACGCGATAGATCGCCAGCACCTGGTCAACGATCTCTTGCAGGGTCAGGGGTTGCTCGCGTCCGGTCCGATCGCGCCCGGCACGTGGGCGTACGACGCCGCCGCGCCGCAATATCCTTTCGACGTCGAAAAAGCCAAAGCGCTGCTCGACGACGCGGGGTGGAAAGACCCGGGCGATGGCGTTCGCAAAAAGGACAAGGACGCGCTCGCGTTCACGTTGATTACCACCGACGACCCCACGCGCGTCGCCCTCGCGAACGAAATCATAAAGGGGTGGCAAGCCATCGGCGTCAAGGTGGTCGCGCAGCCCGTGCCGACCTCGCTCCTGGCGCAGAACATCTTGCGCCCGCGTCAATTCGACGCGGTGTTGTCCGAATGGCGCACGCTATCGAACGATCCGGATCAGTACGAGAACTGGCACGAACTGCAAATCCCGGGGCAGGCGACGCTGGGACAGAACTATGGTGGGTTGAAAGACCGCGATATCAGCGAGGCGTTGGAAGCCGCGCGCAAGACGAACGATCAAGCCAAGCGCGCCGAGTTGTATCGCAAGTTCCAGGAACGCTTTGCCGACCTGACGCCCGCGCTGTTGCTCTATTACCCGGTCTATACCTACGGCGTGGACGCGCGCGTGCGCGGCGTTCAGCTCGCGCCGATGCTGACGCCGAGCGACCGGTTTCGCAACCTCGCGCGGTGGTACCTCAAGACCAAGCGCGTCGTGTTCAGCACGGACGCGGGCGAGCCCACGCCGGCGCGGTGAGTCGGCGCGGTGAGTCGTTTGACAAAACCCGCGATTGGAATAGAATGCAGGTGCAAGCCGAGCTGGCGGAATTGGCAGACGCGCACGTTTCAGGGGCGTGTGACCGTGAGGTCATCAGGGTTCAAGTCCCTGGCTCGGCACTCTTTATGCAGGCAAAACCCCGGAGCGCTTGGCTCCGGGGTTTGATTTTGCGCCGGCGATTTGCCGGTTTGTGATTTCCATGCTATAATCCCGCCCGTTCGTCAATCCGCAATCTGAAATCGGAAATCTGCAATCAATCGAAGGTGGTCTATCGTGGATCTAGTAGCGGCAGTAACCAAACCCCAAGCCAAGACGAATGTACCGGAATTAAGGCCCGGGGACCGCGTCAAAGTGCACACGCGCATCGTCGAAGGTGATCGCGAGCGCATCCAGGTTTTTCAAGGCACCGTGATGCGGCTCCGCAAAGGCAAAGGCGCCAACGGAAACTTTACCGTCCGCCGCATCGCCACGCACGGCATCGGCGTAGAGCGCACGTTCCTGCTCAACTCGCCGCGCATTGAAAAGATCGAGGTGGCGGGACACACGCACGTGCGCCGCGCGCAGTTGTACTATCTGCGCGGACGCCACGGCAAAGCCGCCCGCCTGCGCGAAAAGCGTATCGGGCAAGCCGCGTCCGAAGTCGCCGAGACACCCGCCGCAGAATAAGACGCCACGGAGACAGAACGCCGCAAAGTTCACTTGGCTTGATCTTTGCGGTTTTTTGTTGGGTGAGGGCGCTCTATCCGCGCTGGTTGAAAGAGAGTAAAGCGTTGTTCCACTGATGCAAAATTGATGTATAATGGAGCCAAATGGATGCTATGGACAAGATACGAGAAGCCGAGAAACTGTTGACCGCGCTGACACGCGCCGAAAAAGCTGAAGTGCTCCAGTGGATCGCACGCGATCTGGGCGACGCGTTCCCCAGTATTGACAGTAGCCCAGACGTATGCGGTGGCGAACCGCGCATCGTTCGCACACGGATCCCGGTCTGGGTCCTGGTTCGGGCGCGCCAATTGGGAACGAGCGAGTCGGAATTGCTTCGCGCGTACCCCACCTTGCGCGCCGAAGACCTGGCAAATGCGTGGGCCTATCATCGCAGCCACAAAGAGGAAATTGAAAAACAAATCCGCGAGAACGAGGCAGCGTGAATGGCTCGGCTTTATGCAAACGAGAACTTTCCTCTACCCGCCGTTGAGGAACTTCGCCGATTGGGACATGATGTGCTAACGACTCAGGACACGAGTCAAGCTGGTCAAGCCACATCGGATGAGGCAGTGTTGACGTTTGCGCGTTCCGATGGTCGCGTTTTGTTGACCCTCAACCGCAAGCACTTTGTCCGTTTGCATTCACGGAGCCGACACGCCGGTATTATTGCCTGCACGTTTGATCCGGATTTTGTCGCTTTGGCTTATCGCATTCATCAGGTTCTTGGACAACAAGCAAATCTCTCGCAACAATTGATTCGCATTAACCGGCCAAATACCGAGATGTAGTGTTCACTGCCTGCCTGATCCCCACCCTCCAATTCGAACACACCTTTTGGTCGCGCCGCCTCGCGCGCGTCGCCGGCATTGACGAAGCCGGACGCGGCGCGTGGGCGGGTCCCGTCGTCGCGGGCGCGGTGATCCTGCCGCGCGCGCGGCGCAGCGCCACGTGGTGGACCCAAGCCGCGCTGCGCGACCTGGCGCGCGCGCGCGATTCCAAACTCCTCTCGCCCGCGCAACGCGACGCGCTCTATGAGCCGATTCGCCGCGCCGCGCTCGCGTGCGCGACCGGCGCGGCGACGAACGAAGAGATCGACGCGCTCGGCATCGTCCCCGCCACGCGGCTGGCGATGCAGCGCGCGCTCCACGCGCTGGCAATTCCGCCGGACGCGCTGCTCATCGACGCGCTCGAACTCCCCGCGCTCACGCTGCCCCAGCACGCGCTCATCCACGGCGATCAACGCTCGCTTTCGATTGCGTGCGCGTCCATCCTCGCCAAAGTGACGCGCGACCGGCTGATGGTCGAATTGGACGCGCAAATTCCCGGCTATGGGTTCGCGCAGCACAAGGGGTACGGGACGGCGGCGCACCAAGCCGCGCTGCAAACGCTCGGCGCGTCGCGCGCGCATCGCGCGTCGTTCGCGCCAGTGAGAGAAAAGACGAGAGAGGAAAGCTGAAAGAGGAGAGACCCGTTCTCTCCTCTTTCAGCTCTTTTAGACCGCATGTGGGTCGCGGAAGATGCGCAGCAAGGTCAGCAGCATGATCTTGAAATCGAACCACAACGACCAATTCTCGATGTAGTATAGATCGTACTTGGTACGCTCCCAAATCGAGGTATCGCCGCGCAAGCCGTTGACGATGGCCCAACTGGTGACGCCGGCTTTTTCGCGATGTCGTTCCATATAGCGCGGCACCAGTTGGCGAAACTGCTCGACAAAGACCGGGCGCTCCGGGCGCGGACCGACCAAACTCATATCGCCGAGAAAGACGTTGATAAACTGCGGCAGTTCATCGAGCGAATACTTGCGCAGCCACGCGCCGATCCGCGTGCGGCGCGGGTCGCCCGGCGTCGCCCACACCGGCCCGGTCTCTTCTTCCGCGTTCGCCCGCATCGAACGGAACTTGAAAATCGGGAAGGGCTTGGCGTCCAGCCCCATGCGTTCCTGCATGTACAGCGCGGGACCCGGCGAATCGAGTTTGACCAGCAACGCGATCAAAAGCAGCCAGGGCGAGATGAACACCAGCACGCTCGCGCTGATGACGACGTCCACGATGCGCTTGAGCGTCAGGCGCCAGCCGCGCAGCGCGACATCGCGCATCGTCAACAGCGGCAAGCCGTTCAAATCGCCGACGTTCACCTCCGCCGCCATAATCTGGAAAACGTCGGGGAAGACCTTGATGCTGACGCGACCATCCTCGCAGCGCGAAATCATCGCCAGCAAGTCTTCGTGCGATGCTTCCGGCACCGCAATGATGACCTCGTTGACGCGATAGTATTCCACCACCTCGCCGAGTTGATCCACTTTGCCCAATACCGGCAAGCCCCGGATCGTCTGCCCGGCGCGGGCATCGTCCAGGAAACCGATGGGCTGATAACCGAGTTGCGGCGACACGCGAATTTTTTCGAGGATCAGGTTGCCGGCGTCGCCCGCGCCGACGATCAGNNCGAGCGCCCACGCCCAGAAATAGACGATCATCACGCGCGGGTAATCAATCTCGGTCCGATAGACGAACGCGGTGAACGCCATGCCGACGATGACGCCGATCGAGGTCGCAGAGAAGACGGAATACAATTCGTCGAGCCGCGACGCGCCGCGCCGCAGATGGTACAGTTTGTGGAAAAAGAAGACGACGACGAGCGCAAGCACACTCAGCGCCATCATGCCGACGTAGTACGCGAACGGCGGGATGACCTGGTTGGGCGTGGCTTCGCGCGGGCGGAGCAGGTAGGCGAGGAAAAACGCGAGGCACGCCATCGCGCTATCCACGGCAACCAGCGTGATCGCAAAGAACACTTGCGCGTGGCGTTTCATCCGTACAACTCCGCTCGATTCGGCGCGGGCGGTAAGGGCTGCAGCATCTCGCGCACCAATTTCGCGCCGCCCTTGAGCGCCAGCCCGCCGACGAGCAGTAGGCGCAACGGCAGCGCCGTCGTGCGCGCGTAATGCTTTCGGTAAAAGATGTACGCCGCGCGCCAAAACTCGTACTGGGCGCGCGCGGAACCCTGGCTCGCCGCGCGCTTGTAATGCACGACCTGCACCCCGGGATAATAGTACACCTTCCAACCGCGGCGCTTGATGCGCAGCGCGAGGTCGAGGTCTTCGCCGTACATGAAATACGATTCGTCGAGCAGTCCGGCTTGGCGGAGCGCCGCGGTGCGGAGCAGCATGAACGCGCCGCAGGGTGAATCCATTTCGGTCGTTTGGTTCTCGTCGAGGAAGGTGAGGTTATAGCGCGCAAATCGTTGGCTCCGGGGAAACAACGCGTCCAAGCCGAGCGCGTGGTAGATCGCGAGTTCCGGCGAGGGAAAACTCCGGCGGCAAGCCGGATCGAGTCTGCCGTCGCCCATAATCAACTTGGGTCCGACGATGCCGGCGTCGGGATGCGCGTCGAAAAACGCGAGCGTCTGCGCGAGTGCGTCGGGAGGGAGAACGGTGTCGGGATTGAGGAGCAGCGTCCAGCGCGGCGTCGGATCGAGCGCGAGGAGCGCGCGCAGCGCCAGGTTGTTCGCGTACGNNCGATTGCAGGCACTCGCGCAGGCGGTCGCGGGTGTTGTAGTTCACGATGACTATACCGAGGTCGGTCACGCCTGCGATTCTAGCACAATCTGGCGGGAGGGTCAAAATAATGAGACACACAGCCCCCTTGCCAAAACAACGCGTTTCCGTTACACTACGGCGGCAGTGAGCGGTCGCGCTCAAGAACTTACGCCCCGCAAGGGGGAGATGGAGATCGGGGGACACCCCCAAACCCCGTCAGGGGCTTGCCCCTGAACCCAAGTCTCTGCCCTCGCGCATTCCCACGCGGGCATGGGGTTCTCGAAATTACGCAGGAGGAAAGATGAAGAACAAAACGTTAGTGGCAGTTCTCGCCGGCTGCGCCGGCGTACTGTTGATCTGCTGCATCGCCGGCGCGGCGGTCATACTCGTGTCCGGCAATGAGGTGCAGAAACAAATTAGCCAGGCATTGGGCCAAGCGAGTGAATTGGAGGGAGGCGCGGTGGTCCCGTCGCCGCTGCAACCCGGCGGCTCTGGCACACCGCCGGTTCCCGGGGTGATGCCCACCCCAGGCGTGCAAACGCGCGCCGCGCCCGCCGGCGGCAATCCCTTTGCCGACGCGATCGGCAAAGCCAAGCGCGCGACGAAATACCGCATCGAGTTTACCTGGATCCTCGGCACCACCGACCAGGGCAAGTATCAAGAGACGCCATTCCTCAACATGGCGGGCGAGGTGGACGGCCAGAACTCGCACCTGACTTCCAAAGGCGGCTTGCTCGCGATGCTCGCGCCAGACGCCAACGCGACGATTGAAATGATCCAAGTCGGCGGCAAAACGTACATGAAGGGCGTCACCATGTTCGGCATGACCGATCCGAAAGTGTGGTACATCACCGACGACACCGCCGCAACGACCTTCAAAGATTTCGGCAAGCCCGACGAGTTTAGCAGCTTCACGGGCGGCAGAGACAGCGACTTTCGCAAGGTGCGCAGCGAGTCGTTGGATGGGCAATCGTGCGACGTGTGGTTCTACGATTTCAAGTCCGTGCAGAACGCGGCGATCGTCGGCTTGCTCGGTTCGACGAAAGACAAGAACGAGTTCGGCGCGATTGACAAAGCCGAGATGAGCGTCTGGCTCTGCGGCGATGGCTTGGTCCACAAATGGCTGCTCGACTATGCGGGACACGACGCCACCAAGACGAGTGAGAAAGGCGCGCTCAAGATCACCGCGCACATGTGGGACTATAACAGTCCCTCGATCTCCGTCACCCCGCCCAAAGACGCCAAGCCGATGCCGGGCAAATAGCAGGACAAGTGCGACGCACCTGAGAGGTGCGTCGCACTTGTTTCTACTTGCCCGATTGCATTTCCAAAAATATCCCGACGACGCGCGGGTCAAAGTGGATTCCCGCTTGCGACCGAATATATTCAAGCGCCTTGTCTCTTGCCCACGCCTTGCGATACGGACGATCTGACGTCAACGCATCCCACACATCCACGAGCGCAAAGATCCGC
>DHFK01000168.1 GCA_002400365.1 Anaerolineales bacterium UBA4826
GAGCGGAGTCGAAGGGGCGGATTCAACGGACACGTTCAAAGGTCGTCCATTCAATATAATGCGCAAATCGCTATAGTTCTTTCACTCTCGCGCGTCACCAAACAAATAGCACCCGCCGCCCACGCGCGTCCTTCGGCTACGCTCAGGATGCGCTTCAGCGGCAGGTGCTTTCCTTTTGCTGCGACGATTGGAGTGCGATGCGGGCGCAGATGCGCGCGGGCTCGCCTGCCCGCTTCATCAGGCAGCGGCATCGGCACTCGTCACCGATGAATCATGCTGGCGATAGTGTATCACACATCCGGGGCAATTTCAAGAGTTTGCTTGGTTAAGTTCTTTAACTTTGCCGCTCAGAGAGGTAAAGATTCGTTTACCAGAACAGACGGGTCAGGTTGTGGAAACCTGACCCGTCTCGGATTCCTCGCGCCTATTTGCCAAGACCGCGTCTCCAGGATATAATTGCTTCGCTCGACGCTCGAAAGGAGTTTGGAAATTGAAACGCAATCGAATTCTGATTCTCTCAGCCATAGCGGTCGTCATCCTGGCGCTGCTCGCTTGCGATACCGGCAACCTCATCGCGCTCAACCGTCCAACCGTGACCAGAACCCGGACGCTTCGTCCGACCTTTACGCCGCGCCCTGCCGCCAGCCCGACGCCGGAAGATACGCCAACTCCAAAGGCGACCGCAACTGAAGCCGCGTCGCCCACGCCGACCAAGCGCGCCACCGCGACGACAGCCCCGCGTCCCGCCGCCACCAAATCTCCGACTGCGCCGCCCGCGCCGCAGTTCTTGTTCAAGGTCAGAAATAACGATGGCAGCCACGGCAAATGCGAGACGGGCGCGCCGGTTTTCCAAGTCAAGGGACGCATCGCCGATGCCAGAGATTACGTTGCGGGCATTCACATCGTTCTGCTTGGCGCAGATGGAAAAATTGTCGCACAGATGGATTCGTGGGGCAGGGAGCAGATGAATCCCGAATGGGGCGTGAGTTGTTTTGAAGAAAAGAACATGTACAATTACCAACTCGATGCCACCGCCGGGCGCGGCAATGAACCGATGAAATTGTTCCTGACAAGATCAGCAACCGACCTGACCCCCATATCTCCCCCACAGACCCTCACCTTTGGCGAAAAAGGTGGACGTTGGTACGTTGACTTTTACCAGTGAAACGGATCGCCGATCGCTTGCCGCTCGTCCTCATCGCCTTCGGCGCGCTCGCGCTGCGCCTCCTCCGCCTCGATTTCCAACCGCTCTGGTGGGACGAAGGGTACAGCATGTTCTTCGCCACGCGCGATCTCGGGACGATGCTCGCGCGTACGGCAGTTGACATCCATCCCCCGTTCTACTACGCGCTCTTGCAATTCTGGATGACCTTCGCCGGCAAGAGCGCTGTCGCGGTGCGACTCCTCTCGGTCGCCATCGGCGTTGCGACGATTCCTCTGCTGTACGCGCTCGCGCTGAAACTGTTCGCGCCGCCGGGCTATGTCATTGCGAGCGCAGCGAAGCAATCTCCAGTCGGCTCGGGGATTGCTTCGTCGCGACCCTTCGACTCCGCTTCGCTCCGCTCAGGGTCGCTCCTCGCAATGACAAATCACCGCGTCGCGCTCATCGCCGCGCTGCTGCTCGCGCTGTCGCCGTTCCACGTGTACTATTCGCAAGAAGCGCGCATGTACGGCGTGGTGACGCTGTTGGGGCTGGCTTCGGTTTATCTGTTTCTGGAATTGCTGCCGCTAAAACCCGGCACGCCCAAGACCGCCGCGCTCGCCGCGCTCTATATTCCGATTACGGCTGCCGCGCTGTACACGCAGTACTTTGCCGTGTTCATTCTCGCGTTCGAGATGCTGGTCGCGCTCGTGGTCTTTGGCATATTGGACCGCCGACCGTTGAACTGGCGCTCGCTCGCCTCCTGGTGGGCTTGGCCCCTCGCGCACTGGTTTGCGGCATGGACGATGATCGCCGCGCTCTATCTCCCGTGGGTGATTTACGCCGGACCCAAACTCTACACCTATGTCATTAGCAAAATCGCGATCGAACAGTACGCGCCACTCGATCCGCTTGCCTACCTCGCGCAACACCTCATCGCGTTCTCGACCGGGCATTTGACCGAATGGCCGTGGCTGGCGTGGGCAGGTGTAGTGTTGGTTTCGCTCGCAGGGCTTGGAATTTTCGCAGCGACAAGGAAAGATGGCATTTTTCACCTTGTCACCCTGTCACCTTGTCACCCTGTCACCTTGTCACCCCGTCACCTTGTCACCTTGTCCGTCCTGGTTCCCCTCGCGCTCGGCTATCTCGTCAACCTCCGCTTTCCCTTTCACCCGGTTCACGGCGAACGACTCTTGCTGCTCGCCGCGCCCGCGTTCTATTTGCTTGCCGCGCTAGGAATTCACGCGCTGTGGAATCGCCGCGCGCTCTTCGGCGCGCTCGCGCTGTCTGTCGTCGCGTTGATTTCTGGCGCGTCGCTGTACGATTTCTACACCGCGCCGCGCTATCCCCAAGACGACTACCGCCCGCTCATCGCAGAGATGCAGACGCTCGCGCAACCGGGCGATGTTTTTCTCGCGATCTATCCGTGGCAAATCGGATACTTGGAGGCGTACTATACCGGCGCGCCGCTCAACGTCGTCGAGACGCCGAACGCCGCGTGGATCAACCATCCAACTCAAATGCAGCGCGATCTCGCTATACTGCTCGAAAAAGATTCGCGCGTCTGGCTGCCGGCGCTGCAAACACTCGGACGCATCCTGGAAAATGCGCTCGACGCCAATTTGCGTCCGCGCGCGTACTCGGTCGTTGACGATTGGTTCGGCACGACGCGGCTCGAACTCTTCGCGCTGGCAGGCGACCCGGCAACCGGCGATCGCTCTGTGAGTTTCGGGGATGATGTGACGCTCTCCAAGTGGGGCGTTGCGAACAGCCCGGTTGCCGCAGGGCAAGCCATCGTCCGCGTCCTGCTGCATTGGCAGGTGGATGCGCCCACCGGGTTCAAGGCAAGTCTGCGTTTGCTGGATGCAAAAGGAAATGTGTGGATGCAGGATGATCGCGAAATCGTCGGCGGGTTGCAGCGTGTCGGCTTGGCGGTGCCCATCGGCGCGCCGCCGGGCGAATACGCTCTGCAACTCGTGGTCTATCGCGCGCGCGACGACGCACAGTTGCGCGTGGCCGATTCCGACCGCGCGGCAGTTCCGCTCGCGCGCGTGAACGTGATTTCGCCGGCGCAAGCCAATCTCGCGGCGATTCCAAATCGTATGTCAATTAACCTAGCGAACGCCGTCCGCCTGGTCGGTTACGCCGCGCCATCGCCGATGCAACCCGGCAATCCCGCGTCCATCACCTTTTTCTGGCAAGCGACGCGCGCGCTCGACCGGGATTACGCCGTCGTCACGCGGATTCAGGACGCGCGCGGAAACATCTACGCCACGACGCAAGCCGCGCCCGCGCGTGGCATCTATCCGACGACACGCTGGCAGCCCAACGAAATCGTCCGTGATCCGCAGACGCTCACGCTGCGCGGCGACACACCCGCCGGCGACTATCGCATCGTCGTCGCGCTCGTTGACGCCGCGCATACGACGCGGCTAGAACCAATCGAAATTGGCGCGGTCACGGTGAAAGGGCGCGCGCATTACTTTGGCGCGCCTGCGCCGTCGAACAAATCCGACGCGCGTTTTGGCGACCTCGCGCGCCTGGTCGGTTACGACGTGAGCCGCGATCAACGCTCGGTTCGCATCGTGCTTTACTGGCAAGCGCTCGGGTCAAGCGAGACCGCGTCCACGGTCTTTGTCCATCTCGTTGACGAGACCGGCACGCTCCGCGCGCAACGCGATCAAATCCCCGGCGCGGGCGCGTACCCGACGACGAGTTGGGTCAAGGGCGAGTACCTCGTGGACGTGTACGACGTCGAGATTCCGCGCGGCGCGCCCGCCGGCGAGTACGCCATTCAAATCGGAATGTACGATCCCGCGTCCGGCGCGCGCCTCCCGGCTTTCGACGCGTCAAACCAGCCGATTGGCGACTACAGCACGCTACCCGCGCGAATCGCCATCCCGTAGGACAAATTTACAAATTTGTCCTACGCTGCAAAACAAAAACCTCGCCACACTTGCGAGGTTCTCTCTGTACTCTGCTATCTGTCGTCTGTCGTCTTTACAGCGCTTCAACAATCGCCGCGATCCCCTGCCCGCCGCCGATGCACATGGACGCGACGCCGTAGCGCTTGCCGCGGCGACGCAATTCGTACAACAGCGTCAGCGTGAGCCGCGCGCCGGTCGCGCCGAGCGGATGCCCGATCGCAATCGCGCCGCCATTGACGTTAAAGCGCTCCGTGTCAATGCCCAGTTCCTTCACGACCGCGAGGACTTGCGCGGCGAACGCTTCGTTCACCTCGATCAAATCCATGTCTTGCAGCGTCAGCCCGGCTTTTTTCAGCGCGAGGCGAATCGCCGGCGCGGGACCGATGCCCATGACGCGGGGATCAACGCCCGCCGTGCCCCAGGATACCAAACGCCCCAGCGGTTTCAGCCCACGCGCTTGCGTTTGCGCCATCGTTGTCACGACAACCGCCGCCGCGCCGTCCACGATACCCGACGCGTTGCCGGCGGTAACCGTGCCATCCTTCTTGAATCGCGCCGGCAGTTTCGCCAGTCCTTCCATCGTCGCGTCAGCGCGAATGAGTTCATCCTTTGCAAACTGGGTCACATTCCCTTTGCGATCCTTCACCGGCACCGGCACAACTTCCTCTTGCATGCGCCCTTCGTCCCACGCCTTTTTCGCGCGCTGCTGACCGAGCAACGCGAAACGATCCTGTTCCTCGCGCGTGACGTGGTACTGCTCCGCGAGATTCTCCGCCGTGATCGCCATCGGCAGCCCGGTGTACGAATCCACGAGCGCGGTCCACAACATATCCTCGAACTGGGTGTTCGCGCCAAAGCCGATGCCCCAGCGCGCGCCGCGCACGATGTGCGGCGCTTGGCTCATGGATTCCGCGCCGCCGGCGAGAACGAAATCCGCGTCGCCGGCGAGAATCATCCGCGCGCCGGTGACGATCGCCTCCTGCCCCGAGCCGCACAAGCGGTTGAGCGTCAGCGCGGGTCTTTCGATCGGCACGCCGGCTTTCAAGCCGATGTGCCGCGCGAGATAGATCGCGTCGCCGCTCGTCTGCACGACGTTCCCAAAGACCGTGTGGTCAATCCACGCCGGGTCAACCTGCGCGCGTTCCAGCGCGCCCTTTGCGGCGATCACACCGAGATCGGTCGCGCTCAGGTCTTTCAGACTTGCCCCAAACGCGCCAAACCCAGTCCGCACGCCTTCGAGCAAAACGATGTCAGTCACCATTGACTTGTCTCCTCTTGTGAACTGCTTTACGCCGCACTGCCGCTTTGCCGGTCTTGTACGTCGCGCGCGACTCGGCGAGGACGCGCGCGTTCGACCGCGCGGCGCGATGCGGCGCGACCGCGCGGGTTGATCGCCCTTTCTTGGCTTTCTTGCCATTGTCCCAGAGCCAGGTCATTGTGCCGGGACGCAGAGTAATCACATGCACGAGCACGCCGGTCTTGAGCAGAATGTCCGAGACACGCGGGCTTGCCATCTCAAGTATGGCATCCGTCTTTTCATCTTCAGCATACGCGTACAAATAGATATCTCTGGGACCACCCTCGAATCCTGGCCCCTCTTTTAGAACCATATCCGGAAAACGCGTCCGAATCTCCTTCTTCAATTCAGTCATTCCTTGTCGCGCTTCTCGCCGATTCATTGACCCTCCTTTACAGGTTGCCTCACAGCCGCCACAAAACCTTGCGCCTTTTCCAAAGCGCGTTTGGCGCGTACCTCACTCGTCCATTTCAGAGTATAGTCCGCATGTTCACGGAGACCAAGCGTATCGGGAAGCACAGACGCCAATTCCATCGGATACCTCTTACGCCGATGGATCAGTTGCTGCGCAAACAACGCCTGAATCACTGCATGACTCCGCGTGCCCTTTTCAGTGATTGGCTGCCCTCCCGCGTCAATCAGCGCCGCCACCGCCGCTTGAAAACACGCATAGTACGCGCGATTCGCCGCGTTGTCGTACCGCTGGTTGGCGTACTCGCTCTCCGCGCCTTGCAGACTCTGCCGCGCCTTTGCAAGCAACTCGTGTTGTTCAGCCACAGGATGATTATACCCCAGTCGCCCCGCGCGTCAAAGATACTTCGCCGCTTGTCTTTTGCCTGATTTGCGCTATAATTGGATTCGCGCGACCTAGTCTTTGGCCCTGGGTGTTCGACCATATTTGTGCTCGCTTCAGAGGAGGAGAGGCAGCGTATGACCACCGCTGGGGCGTTCGTATTCCAACAGATTAGCCGCAACCGGAACCAACCCAGCACCCGTCATTCGACGCGCGTCCTGAGGGCAACCGCAGGAACGCGTCGTGGCAGGTGCTTTGCTTTTTTGTTCAACTTGACCGCTGCTGTCTGCGGACTATTCCTTTCCTCCCTGGCAGCCCTCTTCCTCAGCGCAGCGTTGCCTATCACGCTGGCGGGTAGTTCGCCTGATACCTTCAGCGTCTCCCCCGACAACCTGCTCCAGTTCAAAGCGGATGGGCATCTGGTCGGCTTTCAGCCGAACAAGGTGTACCTCGCAACAGCCGACCACGCGCTCAGCGTCGAGTTTGTCGGCGCGACGGGCGTAAGACCCTACGCTAGCAGTCTGTCGGAGGGCTTGCCTCAAGTCACGTATCGCGAGGTATGGGTAGGTATCTCCATCACGTATCAAGCCACGCACGGCGGCATTGCAAAGAGCGCGTATCTCGTCGCGCCCGGCGCGGATGTGGCGCGGATTCGATTGCGCTACAACGTGCCGGTCGAGTTGCAGAGCGACGGTTCGCTGCAATTCCGGCTCTCGTCCCGACGCGGCTGGCTGACCGAGTCCGCGCCGGTGGCGTGGCAAGCGATTGCGGGAAAGCGCGTCCCGGTCTCGGTGACGTTCAGCGTCTCCACGGACAACGTGGTCGGATTCCGAGTTAGCGCGTACGATCCACGCTATGCGCTGACGATTGACCCGACCTATCAGTGGCACACCTTCTACGGATCGAGCGGAGACGATTTCGGAAATGGCATCGCTGCAGATGCAGCCGGCAATGTTTACATCGCGGGGACCTCGCAGGCAACCTGGCAAGGGGATGGAAACGCGAATCCGAAACATGCCCACAGCGGCCGCACCGACATCGTGGTGGTTAAACTCGACAGCGGCGGCACGTACCAGTGGCACGCTTTCTATGGGTCGAGCGCGGACGACTTTGGCAATGGTATCGCCGTGGATGGTGGCGGCAACGTGTACGTCACAGGGTATGCGTATGCCTCCTGGCAAGGAGCCGGGAGCGCGAATCCCAAACATGCCTACAGCGGCGACGCCGACATTGTGGTGGTCAAACTGGATAGCAACGGCGCGTATCAATGGCACACTTTCTACGGATCCAGTGGAGATGATCGTGGTAATGGCATCGCAGTAGATAGCAATGGCAATGCGTATGCCACAGGATATTCGACTGCGGCCTGGCAAGGGGACGGCAACGCAAACCCGCAGCATGGCTACAGCGGCGGCGCCGACATCGTGGCGATAAAGTTGGACAGCAACGGCGTGTACCAATGGCACACTTTTTACGGCGGGACGAGCGAAAATGATTTCGGCTATGGTGTCGCGTTGGATGGCATTGGCAATGCCTATGTGGTGGGGTATTCCCGTGCAACTTGGCAAGGCGATGGAAACACGAATCCGAAGCACCCCCACAGCGGCAACGCCGATATCGTCGTAGTGAAGTTGAACCGCGGCGGCGCGTACCAATGGCACACCTTCTATGGGTCAAGCGGAGACGATTTCGGCTACGGCAGCGCGGTGGATAGCATCGCCAATGTGTATGTCACGGGGTACTCGACCGCAACCTGGCAAGGGGATGGAGGCACGAACCCCAAACACGCCTACAGTGGCGGCTTGGATAGTGTCATGCTGAAACTCGACAACAGCGACACGTACCAGTGGCATACCTTCTACGGATCCAACTCCGATGACTATGCCCATGGAATCGCGGCGGATCCAAGAGGTAATGTTTACTCCACGGGATACTCGTTTGCGTCTTGGCAAGGCGACGGAAACGCGAGCCCCCAACACGCCTACACCGGCAACATTGACCTTACCATTATGGGACTGGCTGAATGGCGGCGCGCTACGGTGAATAGGAGCGGCACGGGGAATGGCACAGTGACTAGCACGCCCTCCGGCATTAACTGCGGCAGCGCCTGTTCCACGATTTTCGATTACAGCACCGTCGTGACGTTGACCGCAACGGCGGTAACCGGCTCGACGTTTGCTGGTTGGAGCGGTGCGGGGTGCAGCGGCACGGGCAACTGCGTCGTCATCATGGACTCGACCAAGAGTATCACGGCGACATTCACGCTTAACACCTACCTACTCACAGTGGCCAAGGACGGCACCGGGAGCGGCACGGTGAGCAGCACGCCAGAAGGCATCTACTGCGGCAGCGCGTGTTCCATAAATTTCGACTATAGCACCGTCGTGACGTTGACCGCAACGGGGGCAACCGGCTCGACGTTTGTTGGTTGGAGCGGCGCGGGGTGCAATGGCACAGGCAACTGCATCCTCATGGTAGACGCAGCCAAGAACATCACGGCGACGTTTAGTATTAGACCGCTTTATCTACCGCTCGTTACCAGGTAAGCGGCGACTCGGCATCCTCGCGGTAANNTCAAAGTACCGATTCCACTCCCACTGGCTGACCTGCAAGCGGTACTCGTCCCACTCGCGGCGCTTGGCGCGCACAAAGCCACTGTAGGCATGCTCGCCCAACGCATCGCGCAAGACCTCGTCTTTCTCCAATTCGAGCAGCGCTTCATGCAGCGAACCCGGCAGGACGTTGATGCCGCGCTCGCGCAGGTCGTCGGCGGTGAATTCGTACGCGCTCTCCTCGATCGGCGGCGGCGCCGGCAATTTGCGCTCGACGCCGTCGAGTCCGGCGGCGAGCATCACCGCCAGCATCAGATAGGGATTGCTGCTTGGATCGGGACAGCGCAATTCCATGCGGGTTGATTTTTCGCGCCCGGGCGAATAGCGCGGAATCCGCATCAGCGCGGAACGATTGATCTGCCCCCAGCAGATATACACCGGCGCTTCGTAACCGGGCACCAGGCGCTTGTACGAATTGACCGTCGGCGCAACGATCGCGGCGAGCGCGCGCGCGTGCGCCAGTTGCCCGGCGAGAAAACTGTACGCCAGCGGCGAAAGATGGTAACTGTCCGTGGCGTCGTAGAACAGATTGGTTTCTCCCGGCGCGTCGAACAAACTCTGGTGGGTGTGCATGCCCGAGCCATTGATGCCCGCGATCGGCTTGGGCATGAACGTCGCGTACAAATCGTGCGCCTGCGCGATGGCTTTGACCGTGTACTTGAAGGTCATCAGCACATCCGCGCTGGCGAGCGCATCGGCGTAGCGAAAGTTGATTTCGTGCTGACCGATCGCCACTTCGTGATGCCCGCGCTCGACTTCGATGCGGAGCGCTTCGAGCGCGAGGATGATGTCCTGGCGCACTTCGGAAGCCAGGTCGCGCGGCGAAAAATCGAAATAGCCGGCGACATCGTGCGGCGCGGGCTTGGCATCGCCGTCGCCTTTGCGGAAAAGGAAAAATTCCGGCTCAGAGGCGGTAGTGTAGCGCATGCCCAACGCTTCGACGCGTTTGAGTTGGCGGCGCAGGACGCCGCGCGGATCGCCTTCGAACGGCGCGCCATCCGGCGTGTACGCGTCGCAGATGATGCGCGCCAGGCGATGATCGCCCTCCGTCCATGGCAGCACGCGATAGGTGCTGACGTCCGGAATCATGAACATGTCGCTTTCATAGATCCGGGTAAACCCTTGCATGGACGAGCCGTCGAACCAGATGCCGTGCTCGAGCGCTTCGGCGAGTTTGTGGAGTGGAATCGTCACATTCTTGATCGAGCCAAACACGTCGGTCAACTGCAAACTGACGAACTGCACGCCATCCGCTTTCGCCTGTTCCAGAACGCGGTCTTGTGAATCAGTGAGTGCCATTTCTTCCTCCTGTGGTTTTTTGACGCATCACGGCATCCACTTCACACATCGCGGTATGAAGAAAGCCAGAGAAAGCGCGACGCGCCTTCTCTGGCTGTTGGCGCGCATTCTATGCCAAAACGCACGCGTGTCAACTTGCGCGCCTAGTTCATCTTGGCGATGATCGCGTCCGCCATTTCTTTGGTCCCGACGGCGGTCGGATCATTGCGATCGGCTTTCATGTCGTACGTCACCGACTTGCCTTCGGCGATGACCGCCGCGACCGCGTTCTCCACGCGGCGCGCGGCATCCGCTTCGCCCAGATAGTCGAGCATCATCATGCCAGCCAGAATGAGCGCGGTCGGATTGACCTTGTTCATGCCCTTGTACTTGGGCGCGGAGCCGTGGACGGCTTCGAACATCGCGCCCTTTTCGCCGATGTTCGCGCCGGGCGCGACGCCCAAGCCGCCGACCAAGCCCGCGCACAGGTCGGAGAGAATATCGCCGTAGAGATTGGGACACATCAGCGTATCGTACAACTCGGGCTTTTGCACCAACTGCATGCACATATTGTCCACGAGCATTTCTTCGTACTGGAGGTCGGGATACTCTTTGGCAACCTCGCGGCAGACCGCATAGTACAAGCCGTCGGTGTACTTCATGATATTCGCTTTGGCGATCGCCGTGACCTTTTTGCGCTTGTGCTTGCGCGCATAGTCGAAACAGAACTTGGCAAAGCGGCGGGTCCCGGTGACCGAAATCGGCTTGATCGAAACGCCGGCATCGTCGAAAATTTTGGCGCTGGCTTGCTTGCTGCGGATCCAATGGATCAGTTCCTTGGTTTCCGGTCGGCCCATCTCGAATTCGATGCCGGCGTACAAGTCCTCCGTATTCTCGCGGAACATGATCAAGTCAACATTCTGATAGCGCGAGCGCACGCCGGGATACCATTTGCAGGGTCGCACGTTCGCAAACTGATCGAATTCCTTGCGAATCGCCACGTTCACGCTGCGAAAGCCGGTGCCGATCGGCGTGGTGATCGGCGCTTTGTACGCCACGCGCGTCCGCCGGATGGATTCGAGCACCGCATCCGGCAGCGGCGTGCCGTACTTTTCTAGCACGTCCACGCCCGCATCCTGGACGTCCCAGTTGAATTTTACGCCGGTCGCTTCCAGCACGCGGCGCGCCGCTGCCATCAGTTCGGGGCCAACGCCGTCGCCGCGAATCAAAGTAACATCGTGAACCATCAAACCTTCCTCTCTATGTGCGTTTATCGTCGCTTCGCCCGCGCGAGCAAGCCCATGACGACGCCTGCCGCGAGACCAAAGACCAACGCGCCGCGCCGGTCGAACAGCGTGCGCACGTTGCCATTCACTTGACGCGCAATCACAAACCCGGCAAAGCCGTTCTGCATTTCGATGCGCTGCGCCGCCATCACCGCCGCGCCGCCCTGCTCCACGCGAATAGACTCGCGCGCGAGCATGTATTGCGCGCCGCCGGCGTCAACGGTGATGTTCGTTCCCATGATCGCCACCGCGCCGCCGGAGGACACCTGCGCGTTTTCCGCCTGCGCCAGCATCACGCCGCCCTGCGTCACTTGAATCTCTTCCGCTTGCGCGCGCACGATGCCCCCTTGCTTCAGCGTGACCGAATCGGCGGTCAAGTCTACGACGCCGCCCTGGTTTAGCGTAACTGTTTTGGCTTTGATGGTGTTCGCGCCGCCTTGGGTCAGGACAACCGCGTCCGCCTTGATGTCGCGCGCGGAACCTGACGTAATGGACACTTCCCGCGCGGAAACGTCGTTGACGCTTGCGTTTTCGAGTTCGACGCGCGCGCGTTCAAATTCCTCCGCCGCCTTCTTGCGGCGCGGCGCGCGTTTCTTCGTCTCAGCCATTAGTACCTCCTCGCCGGCAACCTGTGTCCCGTGTTCGGTCATTGATTACTGAATACCGATCACTGAACACTGCTTACTGAGCGCTGTTTACCGGTCCCGCTATCGCCAGCGCATAGTTCTCGACCTGGGCATATTTCTGCGCGACCGCGAGAATTTGCTCCGGGGTGATCGCGCGGATGATGTTTGGATAGCGCTGCAAATAGTCCAAGCCCAGTCCGAATAGTTCGACGTCGCCCAAGGTGGCGGCGACGCCCTCGTTCGTCTCCAAGCGCAGCGCGAGCGATCCCGTGACAAAATCGCGCGCTTCGCTCAATTCATCTTGGGTAACTGGCGCGGAACGCAACCGCTTGATTTCGGCGACGATCCCCTCCACCGCGCGGTCGAGGTTGTTGGGATTGACCCCCGCGCGCACCGCCCAAGGTCCCGCGCCCAGGTTCGCCTCCACGCTGCTAAAGACATAGTACGCCAAGCCCTGCTTGTCGCGCACCTCCGCGCCCAGACGCCCATAGAGACCGAGCCGCCCAAAAATCAAGTCGCCGAGACTCAGCGCGTAGAAATCCGGATCGGTCCGCGACAGGGCGGGATAGCCCAGGACGATGTCGGCTTGCGTCTTGCCCGCGAGTGGAATTTCTTTGCGTAGGATTTGTTTGAGTTTAGGCGCGTTCGGAATGACGTGCGCTTGAGCCGCGCCCTTGACCTTCCACTTGCCCAACTTGCGCTCGATCTTCTCGATGGCTTGGCTGGCGCGCACGTCACCCACGACGACGAGCGCCGCCACCTCCGGACGAAAGTACCGCGCGTGAAAGTCCGCGAGCGCTTTAAGAGTCAGACGTTTAACCGTCTCGGCGCGACCATCCGAAAGCCGATGATACGGATGCGTCGCCGGGAAGCACGCCGCGCGAAACTCGCGGTAGGCGACGTGCTGGGTGTCCTGGTCTGCTTCGCGCAGATCGGTGAGGAGTTCGTTGCGCAGTTTCTCGGTCTCCACCCGCGGAAACGTCGGATGCAGCAGCACGTCGGCGACGATGTCCAGCAGCCGGTCGAAATCTTCGACCAACGCCTTGCCGCTGAAACCAATCGTCTCCATGCCTGCGCCGATGCCAAAGGACATGCCGTTCTGGTCCAGTTCGTCGTTCAATTTCTGGAAGGTGCGCTTGCGCGTGCCGCGCTGCAGCGCGGCGGTCGCGAAATGCGCCAAGCCGCTTGTCTTGTCGGTGTCGTACAATCCGCCGGCGCGGATTCGCCCGCGCAGCGTCACCGACGCGTTGTTCGGATTGTCTTTCACCAAGACGACCAAGCCATTGTCGAGCGTCGCGCGCGTGATGGTTTCAGGGGTGATCGGAAGTGAGTTAGCCATGGGGGGTCATCTCCGCACACGCTGGGATGTGCGGCGCGCTTTGCGTCGCACGTTATCATCTGTCGGAATGAACCAGCCGACAGTACGATTCGTCTCCGCAAGGTATTTCGCGGCGACGCGCGTCACATCCGCCTTGGTCACTCGCATCAGATTGTCGAGAAATGTCCCGTACGCTTTGTACGACGAGACGACTTGCCACTGCCCTAGCCAGTAACCGAGGTTCATCACGCCATCGGTCGCGTACACGAACTGCGACCTGGCTTGCTTGATGACCTTGTCCAGTTCTTCGTCGGTTACCGGCTTGGTCGCGATCTTGTCCAGTTCGGCAAAGAGCGCGCGCTCGACGCGCTCGATCGGCACGCCGGGACGCACCGTCGCCGCGACGTCAAGCGTGCCTGGGTCAATCGTCGCGCGGAAACTGCAATCCACATCCACCGCGAGTCCGGTCGCGACCAACGCGCGGTACAAGCGCGCCGACCGCCCCGGACTGCCGCCGCCGGAAAAACTCATGCTGCCGACGCCGTCCAAGACGCCGCAAAGAACAAAGAGCGGAAAAAAGTCTGGGTCGGTCGCTTGGGGGACGTGATACGCGGCGTGCCAGTACTTGGCTGGACCCGGACGCCGGACCTTGACGCGGCGCTCGCCTTCTTGCGGCGGCTCGACGCTTGTCACTGGCGTCGGCGCGCCGCCGCGCGGGAGCGCGCCAAAGGCATCGGCGATCTTGGCGAGCAGCGCGTCGGCGTTGAAATCGCCGGCGGCGACGATGATCGCATTGTTGGGCGCATAGTGCTTTTTGTAATGCGCGTAGAGATCGTCGCGCGTCATGGTTTGCAGATCCACCTTCCAGCCGATCGTGTCGTGATGGTACGAATGGACTTTGAAGGCGGTCGCCTGCACTTCCTCGCTGAGCCAAAAGCGCGGCTCGTTCTCCGCGCCCTCGCGCTCGGAGATGATGACCGTGCGTTCGCTGGCGACTTCGTCCGGATCGAACAGCGCGTTCACCATCCGGTCGGACTCGATCCGCAACGCGAGCTCAAGGCGATCGCTCGGCAGCGTCTCAAAGTACGCGGTATAGTCCGCCGACGTGAACGCGTTGTCCACGCCGCCGTTGCGATTGACCAGGTGCATGATCTCGCCTTTGGCGAGCGTCGGCGTTCCCTTGAACATCATGTGCTCGACCCAGTGCGAAACGCCGGTAATGCCCGGCACTTCATTGCGCGAGCCGACGCGATACCACACCCAGAACGTCGCGACCGGCGCGGTCCGCACCGGCGCGAGCAAAACCATCAGTCCGTTGTCGAGATGTTCTTCGCGAATCTCCAATCTCTAACCTCCAACTTCTAAATCCCCATTACCTTGTTCAACGCGCGCACCGCTTCGCCCGATTTTTGCAGCGCGGCTAGTTCTTCCGCGTTGAGATTCAGTTTGACGATTTCCGCGATGCCCTGTGCGCCGAGTTTCACCGGCACGCCGGCGTACACGCCGCGGATGCCGTACTCGCCTTCCAGGTACGCGATGCACGGCAGAATCTTTTTCTTGTCGCACAGGATCGCGTCCACCATTTCCGCGACCGCCGCGCTCGGCGCGTAGAACGCCGAACCGGTCTTGAGCAAATTCACGATCTCCGCGCCGCCATCGCGCGTGCGTTTGACGAGCGCATCAATTTTTTCTTTCGACAAGAGTTCGGTCAGCGGCACGCCGGCGACGGTCGTGTAGCGCGGCAGCGGGACCATCTGGTCGCCGTGCGCGCCCAGGACGTACGCATCCACGTTCTGCACCGATACGCCCAACTCCATCGCGACGAACGCGCGAAAGCGCGCGCTGTCCAGCACGCCGGCTTGACCGATGACGCGCGGCTTTGGAAACTTGGTCACATGCCCCATCAGTTGTGTCATCGCATCCACCGGATTCGTCACGACGATCACGATGGCGTTCGGCGCGTGTTTGGCGATCTGCTCTGCCCAACCGCCCACGATCTTCTGGTTCGTCAAGATCAAATCATCGCGACTCATTCCCGGCTTGCGCGCGATGCCGGCGGTCATTACGACGATATCTGATCCGCCGATTTTTTCATAGCCCACGCCATCCTTGATGGTGATGCCGCCGACGTGCGCGTCGTAGCCGACGATGGGTCCGGCTTCGACCAAGTCCAGCGCTTTGCCTTCCGCAAGGAATTCGATCACATCGGCAATCACCACATCCGCGTAATTGCGTTCCGCCAGGCGCTGGGCTGTCGTTGCGCCGACAAAGCCCGCGCCCACCACGGTAATTTTCTTTCGCATCATGGTCTCCTGAAATGTAGGACGAATTTCTAAATTCGTCCTACGCAGCGGGTAGCACAAGACGGGTCAGAAGTTTGAACTCCTGACCCATGCCTGAAAACGTAGGACCAGTCTGGAAATTCGTCCTACACGACGATCTACTTTTTGTGCCCGATCTTTGACGCGGAGAGGTAGACTACCGGTCCGTTTCCGTTGACGTCAGCCCAGTGCGGCACGTTGGCAGGCAAGTCCAAACGATCGCCGGGTCCGAGAACGATTTCTTCGCCGGTCTCGGGCAAACCAACCCGCAACCGCCCGCGGACGATCACGCGCACTTCTGGGTACTCGTGCGCGTGCACCGGGTAAACCGTGCCCGAGGGGTCCGTCCATTCGGAGACCGACAAGCCCTCTCCCGTCAGGGCGCTGCGCAGCGCCTCCAGAGACGGCGCTGTCTCTTTGTTCCAACGGGTTAATCGCATCGTATACCGTACTCGCTATTTTGTAACCGTTCAGCCTTGCGCAGGTTCGACAATCGTCTTCAATTGAAGGGTGCTTTCCTACGCTAAGAAGCGTCGCTTGCGGAGGTCTTTTTGCAACCCTTCGGCTTCGCTCAGGGCAGGCACTTCGCAAGGTTGGCTGAACGCTTACCTTTGCTCGATCGGAACGTACGTTTGGTCCTGCGGTCCCGCGTAGATGGAATCCGGACGCATGATCCGGTTGTCCATCAATTGTTCCATCACGTGCGCCGTCCAGCCCGCTACGCGGCTGATCGCGAAAATCGGCGTGAACAGGTCAATCGGAATGCCGAGGGTGTAGTAAACCGAGGCGGAGTAGAAATCCACGTTGACGTAGATATGCGGACGCTCGCGCGCCATCACCTCGCGTATCTTCTCCGACATAGCGTACCATTTCCGATTGCCGGTGTGATCCGCCAACGCGCCGGCGATGCGACGCAATTGCAGCGCGCGCGGATCGTTCGTTTTGTAAACGCGATGACCGAACCCGGGAATCTTGCCCTTGCTGGCGAGCGCGTTGGCGACGAACGACTCTACCTTGCCCATATCGCCGATCTGCAGGAGCATTTTCATCACGGCTTCGTTCGCGCCGCCGTGCAGCGGACCCTTGAGCGCGCCGATCGCGCCGCTGATCGCGGAATACATGTCCGACTCGGTCGAAGCGATCGCGCGCGCGACAAACGTCGAAGCGTTCAAACTGTGATCCATGTGCAGGATCAACGCGATGTCGAGGATGCGCGCGGCTTCCGGCGTCGGTTCGTTGCCGTCGAGCATGTACAGAAAATTCGCCGCGTGCGATAGGTCAAAGCGCGGCGGGATCGGCTTGCGGCCCTTGCTGATGTTGCGCCACGCCGCGACGATCGTCGGGATTTGCGCGGTGAGGCGAATGGACTTGCGGACGTTGGCGGAAACAGAGTTGGACACGCCGTCCGGGTCGTGAAAACCCAGGATCGAAACGACGCTGCGCAAGACATCCATCGGCGAAGCGTGTTTGGGGAAAAGTTCCATGCCTTCGATGACTTCGTGCGGCAGGGGCCGCGCGGCGACTAACTTGCGCGTCAACTTTTCGAGTAATTCTTGCGTGGGCAACACACCGTACCAGAGGAGGTCCACCGTCTCCTCGAACGTGGAGTGCTCGGCGAGTTCGTTGATGTCATATCCCCGATAGACGAGTTTGCCTTCGTTACCGCGGACGTCGCTCAGTTCGGTCGCGGAAGCGACGATGCCTTCCAAGCCCCGGGCAACTTTGGCGGCTACCTCAGCGGAGAGCGTGCTCATGAGTTCTCCTGTGCAGTCAATTTTCGAGCGGCCTGATTATAGCCGGCTCGCGCGGAATTGTCAACGCGTTTGGCTCTCTTCCGCCTTGACGCGTTGCAGCGCGGCGACGGCAACCTCGATCATCGCCGCGTCCGGCTCGCGCGTCGTGAGCGCTTGCAGCCATAGACTCGGTTTGACGATCAGCCAGTTCAAGAGTGGATTCTTTCGATGCGCCGAACTGAATTTGATCACCTCGTAACTGAGCGCGGCGACGACTGGCACCAGCACGATGCGCGAGGCAATGCGCCAGATCATCGGCGGGCGACCGAGCAGAGCGAAAACGAAGATCGAAGCGACGACGACGACCAGCAGGAAACCGGTGCCGCAGCGCGGATGCTCTTTGCTGAACGTCTGGATGGTCGCCGGCGTGAGCGCTGCGCCCGCTTCGTCGGCGGCGATCGTCTTGTGCTCCGCGCCGTGATATTGGAACACGCGCCGGATGTCGGGCAGCAAACTGATGCCCCAGATGTACGCGAGGAAGATCGCCAAGCGAATCAAGCCCTCGAGGATGTTGCTGGTCAGCGAAGCCACGTCTCCGTTGACAAGCCATGTCGAAAGAAACGGATCAACGAGTCCGACCAGGAAAAGCGGCAAGACAAAAAACAAGCCGATGCCGAACGCCAGCGAGACGCCTAGTGTCCCGAACGCCACGCCCGCCGGCAGCCCATTCGGGGCGGTAGTCGCGCCATCCGCTGGGTCGGCGCGCGGCACCGCCGACGCGCCGACATGATCGCTTGGGACTCGCTTGATTTCTTCTGCTACCGCGACGTTCGCGGAATACATCAGCATCTTGGTGCCCAGCACCAAAGTATCCCACAGGATCGTCACAGCGCGTAGGAAAGGCACCTTGGACCACGCGCCGCCGTAGATCGCCGGGGAAATCGGTTCGCTCGTGGAAATGATCTTGCCCTTGGGCTCGCGCACCGCGCACGCAACAAAACGACGGCCGCGCATCATCACTCCTTCGATGACCGCTTGGCCGCCGTAAAGAATCTTTGCTTCGCTGGCTGATTTTAAGAACATGTCTCCTCAACTAAACTCTCTGCGCCATTCTAGCATGGAACAGAGGGAGTGTCAAAAGACAGTGGCAGTGTCACAGGGCGTGTGCAAAGTCAGCCGCCCATGTCATTGCGAGCTTTTTTTACGAAGCAATCCCCAACCCTGCTTTGCGTGTGGGCGGGTTTT
>DHFK01000099.1 GCA_002400365.1 Anaerolineales bacterium UBA4826
TTATGGGTTCGCGCAATGCTCAGAGTTTGTATGCCTTTTTCGCTAAATCGTACGCCAGCGCGCGCGCCATTGCTTCCGCGTCGCACATGTCCACGATGCCGCGCGCGACCAAGCCGGCAAGCCAGTTGCAACTCGCGCGCCGCCACAGGTCGTGCCGCGCGGGAATGGACGCGAACGCGCGCGTGTCGTCGTTGAAACCGGCGGTGTTGTAGATGCCGGCGGTTTCCGTCACCGCGTCGAAATAGCGCGCCATGCCATTCAGACTGTCGTTGAACCACCAGGGCGGTCCGAGTTTCACGGCTGGGTAATGCCCCGCGAGCGGCGCGAGTTCGCGCGCGTACGTCGTCTCGTCGAGTGTGAATAGAATCAGGGTCAAGCGCGGATCGTCGCCGTACTGGTTCAGCAGCGCGCGCAAGTTGCGCGTGTACTCGGTCGGTACCGGAATGTCCGCGCCCTTGTCCGCGCCAAAGCGGGCGTAGAGCGCGTCGTTGTGATTGCGAAAGGAGCCAGGATGCAGTTGCATCACCAAGCCGTCTTCGACGCTCAGGCGCGCCATTTCGATCAGCATGTGCGCGGTGAAACGCGCCGCGTCGTCGGCGGCGTGTTTGCCGCGCAACGCGCGCTGGAAAATCGCGTTGGCGGCGCGTGCGGTGAGTGGCGCGGTCGCGGGCGCGCGGACGCCGTGATCGGTCGCCGTTGCGCCCATCTGCTTGAAGAACGCGCGGCGATTTTCCAGCGCGTGGATGAAACTGCGATAGTCGTGTACGTCAATGCCGCTGACCTGGCTCAACGCGGCGATGTGCTTGCGCCACGCGCCAGCGGGCGCGTCGAGATTCACGACGGCGTCGGGGCGAAACGTCGGGACGATGCGGCCATGCCAACCGGACGCGCGAATCGCCTTGTGCTGGTCGAGCGGATCGGTTGCCGCGTCAGTCGTGCAGAGCGTTTCGATGTGGAACCGGTCGTACAAACGGCGCGGGCGAAACTCCGGCGACGCGAGTTTCTCGACGATCTGCGCGTAGATGGTTTGCGCGGTCTCGCTGGTCAGTTTCTGTTTGATGTCAAAGACGATGCGCAGTTCGTACGCCAGCCACATGCCAGTTGGCGTGCCGCGAAAGAGATGAAAGTTGTCGGCAAACGTCTGCCAGATTTTGCGGTGATCGCGCTCCACCGCGGCGCCACTCCCCGCGGCGCACGGGATGCCCAGTTGCTCTAGCGGAATCCCCTGCGAGTACAACATTCGAAAAACATAGTGGTCGGGGATGATGAACAACTCTGCGGGTGAGCCGAAGGAATAGTTCGGATCGGCAAAGACGCGCGGGTCGACGTGGCTGTGCGGGCAGACGAGCGGCAGGTCTTTCACTTGCGCGTACAACTGCATGGCGATTTCTTTTTGCTTTGGCTCGGAACCAAAGTAGCGGTCGTCAGGTAGAGCTTGGTCATTGTTTTTCATCCCTCATCCTTCATCCTTCTGCCTTTGTCCGGTACAGCATCTCCCCCGCATGATGCACCACCAACACACCCTCCGCCTCGCGCCCTTCCCACTCGCGCGGCTTGATTTCGCGATAATCCACATAGCCCAGGTTCACGCGGCGGCAGCGTTCTTCGGGAATGTTCGTCGCGAGCGTAACCTTGATGCGCGGAATCTCTGCGCCGGTCTTGGGATCGTACGTGCCCGTGCCTTTGACGTGTGTGCTGTGCGCCTTGATCGTTCCCGGCACATCTTCAAAGCGCTCGGACTGTTTGGTGAAATACTCTAGCACGTGATAGCCGACCTGGTCAATCAGCCGCCCGTGCGTGAACGAAATCTCTTTGAGCTGCGGCGCGTAGATGATGACCTCGCCGCCGTCCGCGATGGCTGGCTCGGTTTTGTACATCGCCTTGCCGGCGGTCCACAAATCGTCGTACATTTCCGCTGGCATCGAAAGCACACGCTGGAACGCGCGCGGGACGTAGACGATGTTCAACTGCGCCGACAAATCGGCTGCCGCGCGCCACGCTTCGACGTGCGAGCCGACGTACAGCCCGTGGAGCGAGCGGCCCTGCAGCGCCATGGAGATGCACGTGATCGGCTTTTGCACGAATTCCGCGGCGCGCTGGATCACGCGGCGCACCGCCGTCTCTTTCACGCCAATCGTTTTCCGATTCGTCACCAGCGCGCCGAGCCAGTGCGTCAAGTTGATGATCTCCGCGCCGGCGACGCCGGGGCAGAGATATTTCGCGCCGCCGGAAAATCCGACGACTTCGTGGGGAAACACCGGACCGCAGATGACGATGTGGTCGTAGGCGTTGACGAGTTTGTTCAGCCGCACCGGCGTGTCTTGCGCGAGCAATCCGCCGGTGAGCGCGTCCAGTTCGTCGCGCGTGATCGCGCCGATGGTTTGCAGCGCGTCGGGTTGATCCCAATGATGGTTAAAGACCCGGACCATCGGATACTTTGCCGCGCGCTCGATGGCTGACACGCCCACTAACTTGGCGATCGCGTCGTCGGTCATCGGCGGGTGCGTGCCGAGCGCGATCAAGTAATCCAAGCGCGTGACGCGCTTGCCGATTTGTTCGTACAGCAAGCGGAACATTAGCGGTATCGGCGCAGTGCGCGTGCTGTCCGGGATGATGACGAGCACGCGCTTGCCGTCGAGCGGAAGCGCGTCGAATCCTTGCGCGATGAGTTGCCGTACGTCATCCTCGGTCAGGATTGTTGTCGTTGACCCTTTGCCGGTCATTCTAAACCCTCGCTGATGGCAAATGGCTTATGGTTTTGCCATGCGCCATATGCTATTCGCCATTCGCTATACGCCGCTGTACGCCGAGAACCCGCCGTCAATCGGCACGATGATGCCGGTGACGAACGCGGATGCCGGCGACATGAGCCACAGCACCGCGCCAACCAAATCCTCGGGCGTCCCAAAGCGCGCCATCGGCGTGTGCGCGAGAATCGTTTTGCCGCGTGCGGTGAGTTCGCCGGTTTTCTGATCGGTGAGCAGGAAACGATTTTGGGCGGTGAGGAAAAAGCCGGGCGCAATCGCGTTGACGCGAAGGTGCGGCGAGTATTCTTGCGCGAGATGCGTCGCCAGCCACTGGGTAAAATTGCTGACGCCGGCTTTCGCGGCAGAATACGCCGGGATGCGCGTCAGCGGGCGAAACGCGTTCATCGAAGAGATGTTCACAATAACCCCTGCGCCTTTGTCTGCCATGATTTTTCCAAAGACCTGGCTGGGCAGAATCGTCCCGACGATGTTCAAATCGAAAACGAAACGCAGCGCGTCCGGCGGCAAGTCGAAAAACGAAAGGTCTTGGCTCGTCGTCGCCTGCGGCTTGTTGCCGCCCGCGCCGTTCACCAGACCGTCCACCGTACCGAACGCTTTGACGACCTCATCCGCCGCGCGCTTGAGCGATGCCACGTCGAGCACGTTCGCGCCAACGGCGAGCGCTTGATCGTGCGGCAACTCTTGCAGCAACGGGTCCGCCAGTTGCGGATCCAGGTCCAGGATCGCAACCCGCGCGCCGCAGCCGACGAGCGCGCGCACGATCTCGCTGCACAACACGCCCGCGCCGCCGGTGACGACGAACACGCGACCGGTGAAATCGTACAGGCGAGTGAGGTCTTGAAGGTTCATGGATGACTCCTGAAGGATGAAAGATGAAGGATGAAAAAGCAAGTTCATCCTTCATCTTTCATTCCGCGAAGCGTGCCTTTATTCGCGAATGGTTGCAGATGCTTGATAAAGTGTGCTTCCAGATTCGCCGCGTACGCGTCGGGATGCGCGCGCAATCGCGTCATGAAATCGTCGTAAAAGCGCAAACGCCCATCGGCATTGCGCGTGGTCAGCACCGAGCCGTACGTCACGTGCAGAATCTCGCGCGCGTCAAATTGGTCGAGCAGCGCGGGCGCATCGGCGTCCTTCACGTCTGCCGGTTCCGGCGCACGCGCGAGTTCCGCCGAAACATGGTAACTCGCGCGGTCGGTCGCGTAACGCGCGCGCGCAAACGCGTAGATGGCACGGAACAACGCGGGATCGAATGTGGCGATGGTGCGGAGGGCTTCGAGGTAACTCGTGCCGGCAGTTTTCAAGTGGACCACGCCGCGCGTCTGGCGCATCGTCGCCGGGTAGATGCTGAATTTGTCCGAGCCGGAATGGATGCTCAGTTTGTATGGACCAAACGCGCGCGCGATTTCCGCGTGCACGGCAAAGTCTTTTTCGAACGCGGCGACGTCGCCGATGTAGTCCACGCCTTTCTCGAATCGCCCGACATAGCGCGGTGCGAGACTGATCCAGTGAACGCCCAGGCGCTTGAGTTCACTGGCGATGTAGATGTGTTCGGCGTGCGTCGTCGGCGTTTCGGTTTCGTCCACCGACACTTCGAGTTCGAACGGGATGTTTTTGGCGGCGAGGTGGCGGTACATCAGCGCGACCTGCGCGATGGCTTTGCCATACTTGACTGCCGCGCGCAGCACCGCTGCCTCGTCGAGTTGAACCGCGCAACTCTCAAGTTGGATGCGCCGACCGACGTAGCGCATGAGATCAGCCGCCGTGCTTTCCAAGTCTTGCCACGGCAGCGCGGCGACCTTCTGCCGGATGAGCGCTGGCGCCGCGCCGTCGGCTGCGCTGTCCACGTGCGCGCCGGGGTCAATCGTGTAGAAAGTAAAGCCCGCGGCGACGCACGCGTCAATATCGGCAGGCGTTTTCAAGTGATCGGCGTCCGCGCCCACCGCGGTGCGCCACCCGGCTTGGAACGCACCCCACGTCGCATCGGTCATCACGTCGTCCGGCGATCTGCCGGTGCGCTGCATTTCGCGGATGGACTGCTGCGCGAAAAGCGGGACCACCGCGCCGCCGACGGCTTGGAACGCGCGGACGTGCCCGGGGGTCGCGAGTCCCAAACGATCGCCGGTGCCAGCCGAGGTCGCGAGTCCAATTGGCTTGGGCGCGAGCCAGTCGAGTGTGGCGCGCAGCGCGCGCGCGTTCGCGTGATCGGTGGGGCAGAGTTTGAGCGCATAGCCGGCTTGGAACGCCGCGGCTTCGCCGCGGAAGCGGTCGAGCAGGGGATTGTCGGAGCGCGCGAGGATGGCTAGCCGGCTTGCGGTTGCGTTGCCCTGAAGCCAGAACGCCGCGTCGTCCTGCGTGACTAACGAGTCGGGGACAAGCGACGCAAAATGCTTTCGAAGATTCGATAACGTCAAATCCATGGGGGCTTACTCGTCTCTTACCGGGCGGTCGCCCAGTCGCCAAACGCCCAGCGCGGCTGGGCGACCACTCGGCAGAACCTACGGTTCTTGCGTTAACGCTTCCGGTCCAAGGTGTCCACGTACGCTTTGGAAACGCGCAAGCCCGCGCCGGTTAGCCGCGTCACGTACTTGATCGCTTCGATGCGATCGCCCTTTGAAACGAGGCGGCGCAACTCGGTTTCGACCTCAACGGGCAACCGAATCGCGTGTGTCTTTTTGTCATACGGAAAAGGAGGAGTCGTCTTGTCTCTCAGAACCTCGAATATTCTTTCCAGCACATCCAGGATGTCTGGTTCGCGGTGCGCCTTGGTGACCATTCGTTTGTAGTTTCCCCTCTCAGTATAGCCGGTATGAAATAGAACGAATCCGTTGGTTTCCGAATTCGTCGTTGCGTCTGCGCGCGGATATTATACCAACGGACGCGTCTCCTGACAACCCACAAGTTACTGATGATAGAGTGTTTTGACAGCGTTTGAATAAATGCATATACTTTTTCCAGACCGACATTTGTGCGGAGTTGAATCATGTACTCGGAGACGAATAATGTCGCGCCCTAGATCCATTGGCGTGTTTGGACTGACCATCCTGATCCTGGCGCTTTCGATTTCTTGTGAACCGATGCCCGTGCCGACCAGCGTCGCGCCAACGGCAACGCGGACGGCGACGCCGCGACCTACTCCAACAGTCACGGCGACTCCCGTAACTCCCGTGCCGACGCTGCCGCCAATTAGAAAGAGCGGCGCGGTGGCTATCGGTACGGCGCCGATGACCGGCAAGCACTTGAATCCGATCTGGCTGACGAGTGCGCCCCAGTTTCTCGTTTTACCACTAGTCCTGCCCGCGTTGACCTGGTTCGACGACAAGGCGCAGCCGATTCCCGATCTGGCGTCCAAAGTGGACGTGAACGCCGACGCCACGGTCTTTACCTTCACGCTGCCGAAGAACGCAACGTGGAGCGATGGCACGCCGCTCACCGCGAAAGACGTCGTCTTTACGTACAAACTCGCGCTCGACCCGGCGATCGGTTCGTCGCTGTGGGGCATCAATCTCGCCAGCATCAAGGGCGCCGCCGAGTACCAAAAAGGCGCGGCGAAAGACATCGAAGGGATCAAGAGCGTCAACGATCAAACCGTCCGCTTTGAACTCAAAGAATCGAACGCGACTTTTCTTTTCAACACGTATCTCGGCATACTGCCCGCCGCCGTCTTGAGTCAGGGCGATCCAAGTGAGATCGAAAAGAATCCGTACGTGGACTGGCCGACCATCACTGCGGGACCGTATGACGTGGCTGGCTACGCGCCGGGGCAATCTATTCGGCTGAAGAAGAAATCGAACTACTGGGGCAAACCGGTCGCGCTGGACGAAATCACGGTGCGATTCTTCGATCAGCCGGCGGCAATGTTCGCGTTGCTGGAATCGGGCGACGTGCAGGTTGCCGCACTGCCGCTGGATCAAGCCGCGCGGTTTCGTAATCTGACGAACGTTGACGTGCTGTCCGCCAAAGGCATCGGCTACGTTGCCCTCCACGTGGACGGGCGCACCAAAGATCAGCTTGCCGCGTTGAGCAAGCCGCGCGATCAGGGCGGCGGCGGTTACAACGTCGCCAAGACGCTCAAGCCGTATCTCCAAGACAAACGTTTTCGCCAAGCCCTGGATTATGCGATAGACCGGCAAGCGTTGATCCAAACGGTCGCGCGCGGCGAAGCGACGCCGATCTACAGCGCGATCTTTGGACCCGATTGGGCGATCAATCCGAATCTAAACAAGTACGATGTGAACGTGGACAGAGCCAAAGCGTTGATGAAAGCCGTCGGGATCACGTTCGACGCCGATGGCATCGCGCAGTGGGAAGGCAAGCCGATCACGCTGGTCTACCTGGCGAGCGCCGGCGACGACGCGCGGCGACTGGGCAACGCGCTGCAGCAGCAGTTGTCCAAAGCCGGACTGCGCGTCGAGATCAAACTGGTCCCCAACGCGTCGTTTCTCGACGCCGCGATTCAAGGTCAGGGCGATTTGATTCGCAACGTCGGCGGACGTTTTGGGGCGGATCCGAGCGCGAGCGTGTTGTATTACGCGTGCAAAGCCGGCTGGGCGGAATTGGTGATGGGCTACTGCAACCCCAAGTTCGACGAGTTGCAGGGCCGAGGACTGGCGGTCAGCAAATCCGACGATCGCAAAAAGGTCTATTGGGATGCGAGCGCAATTCTCAACGACGAATTGCCGAGCATCTTTCTCTTTGCGCCCAATACGCTGTTCGTCGTCAACAAGGGCTTGACCGGCATCAAGCCGACGGCTGACCCGAACCATCTGACCTGGAATATCCCAGAGTGGGCGTTTCAGAAATAGAACTGACTGTTTTCCTATTGCCATTTTCCAGACTGGTGCTAGACTCTATGCAATGGTGAAATCGTCCAATGAACTCCAATAACCGCTCCGATCCTCGACTAGCAGAACCCGCGCCGGGCGCAGAGCCGATCAAACGCGATGTCCTGGGCTGGCTCTCGCCCTGGCGATCTCAAGCGCGATGGGTCGAGCGCGTTCGGCGTCCACTCCGCCGGAATTATCTTGCTCTCGCGCTCGTCCTTCTCGGCGCGCTGATCGGCGTTGTGCTGCTGACCGTCTGGCAGCGTTCGCCGGTCATCACCGCGTATGCGTTGGGGTGGTATCTGCCTAGCGCGCAGGTCGGCTACACGTTCAATCAACTGGCGAGCGATTCCCCGCTTCAGCCGCCGAGCGACCCGGACCACCTCGGTTTCGAGCGACATCTGTTCGCGCTGATCAACAAGGCGCGTCAAGAGCGCGGTCTGCCGTTACTTCGATTCAATGAGAACCTTAGCCGCGCCGCGCAGACGCAGGCGCACGAGATGGCTCGGTCGCGCCGCTTTGTCGTGCTGGATGAGAATGGCAAACTGCCTGCCGAGCGCGCGGAGAGCGCCGGCTATCTTCAGCCGACGCTAGTTTTGGAATTGGTTGGCGCGGGCTTGCAGCGACCCGATCAACTCGTCGCCGCGCTGACGGCAGACCCGAACGCCGCGCAGAACTTGTTCAGCCCGCATGTCAACGAGGTTGGCACCGGCTATGCGTATGCGTCGAATGACCCGGCTTATCGCCACTATTGGGTAATTGATCTCGGTCGGCGCGGCGTCCCGGCGTACACGGTCGTCGTGAACGGCGGCGCCAAGTCTACGCCTGCGCGCGAGGTCACGCTGCAAATTGGCGGCAAGGGCTGGGCGCGTCAAATCCAAGTCTCCAATGCGCCAGATTTCGGCGACGCCACGTGGGAAGTCTACGCCGAAACCAAGACGTGGACGCTGTCCGAGTCGCCGGGGCTCAAAAAGGTTTACGTGAGACTGCGCGGCATCGGCGGCGAACAGGTGACGATCGTCGGCGAGATCACGCTGAACCCCCCATAGAGGCAACTGCTCTCCCTGTCATTGCGAGAACGCATACNNCAATGACACAGGACCAGAAAATGGCGAACGGACTCTACGGCGGCATCGAAGCCGGCGGCACGAAATTCGTCTGCGCGGTCGGCACAAACCCCGACGACTTGCGCACAGCGCGATTTCCCACAACCACGCCTCCCGAAACGCTGGCGCGCGCGATCGCGTTTTTCCGTCAGCAAGCGCGTGCCCCCCTCGCGGCAATCGGCGTTGCTTCATTCGGTCCGATTGACCTCCGTCCCGATTCGCCGACGTTCGGCTTCATCACGACGACGCCGAAACCCGGCTGGGCAAACACAGACCTGGTTGGCTCGATTCGCCGCGCGTTCAACGTGCCGGTCGGCTTCGACACCGATGTGAACGCCGCCGCGCTCGGCGAGCATCGCTGGGGCGCGGCGCAAGGGCTTGACACGTTCATCTATTTGACGATTGGCACCGGCATCGGCGGCGGCGGAATGGCGCGCGGCAAATTGCTGCACGGCTTGATTCATCCAGAGATGGGACACATTCGGATTCCGCACGATTGCGCGCGCGATCCCTTTCCGGGCGCGTGTCCATATCACGGCGATTGTCTCGAGGGGTTGGCGTCGGGTCCGGCGATGGAGAAACGCTGGGGGCAGCGCGCGGAGACTTTGCCGGCGGATCATCCGGCGTGGGAGTTGGAGGCGCGCTATCTCGCGCTCGCGCTCGTCAACTATATCTGCACGCTGTCGCCGCAGCGGATCCTCCTAGGCGGCGGCGTGATGGAGCAAGCGCAACTCTTGCCGATGATTCGGCGCTCAACTCAACGAATGTTGCAAGGGTATGTTCGAGCGCCGGAGATCATCGAACGCATAAACGAATACATCGTGCCCCCGGGTCTGGGCGAGCGCGCCGGCGTGCTGGGCGCGATTGCGTTGGCAAGTGGCATAGCGATTTCCCCGGAACCCTTTTTCGGCAGCCAAACTGGCAAGTATTCCGATGGCACCTGAGGCGGCAGCATGTTGCGAACATGCTCCCGCTACCGGCAAAGCGAACCGGCGAGGTGGATGGCTCCATCTCGCCGGGTGGTTTT
>DHFK01000100.1 GCA_002400365.1 Anaerolineales bacterium UBA4826
CGCTTGAACCTGCGCGTCTGGGAACACGTACCCGGCACCCACGCCGCGTACGCGACTCTTGGCGCAGTTGGTTGGCGCGGTTGGCAGGCGGCGGCGTTTCGCACAATCAGTGGTTAGTTGCCCCACAAGGGAAATCATGCGCAGCGAACGGGAAATGTACGAACTGATTGTCAATACCGCGCAGAACGACGAGCGCATCCGCGCCGTCCTCCTGAACGGTTCGCGCGCCAACCCCGCTGCGCCGCGCGACATGTTCCAAGACTATGATATCGTCTATCTCGTTACGGAGGTCGCGTCGTTCAGGCACGATCCCCATTGGATCGAACGCTTTGGCGAGTTGATGATCCTGCAACTGCCCGATGACATGCGCGAGCCGCCTCCGAGCGACGACGATCGCTTTGCGTACCTTATGCAGTTTGCCGATGGGAATCGCATTGATCTCACGCTGTGCCCAGTGGCAAAGCGCGACGAACTGGGGCAAGATAGTCTAACCCGTTTGCTCCTCGACAAGGATGGGATCGTCGAACCGCTGGCGCCGCCGAACGAAAGCGACTATTTGCCAAAGCCACCCACCGCAAAAGCATTCGCCGATTGTTGCAACGAGTTCTGGTGGGTTTGTCCCTACGTGGCAAAAGGGTTGTGGCGACACGAAATCGTCTATGCCAAATACATGCTCGATCAGATCGTGCGCGAGCAACTCGGGAAAATGTTGACCTGGCACATTGGCGTCCAGACCGGGTTTTCGCGCGACCCCGGCAAATTCGGCAAGTACTTGGAGCGATACCTCGAGCCGGAATTATGGACGATGCTGCAGAAGACCTATTCCGACGCCAGTTACCCGAGCACTTGGGAAGCGCTCGACGCGATGTGCGACCTATTCCGGACGATTGCGCTTGCCGTGGCGCGGCATTTTGGTTTTGCGTATCCTCGCCGCGACGACGCGAAGGTGAGCGCGCACTTGCAACATGTGCGGTTGCTGCCCCGGGATGCCGTCGAGATGTATTGATGGAGTAGGGCTTGGGGACACAAATTTGTCCTACACGGAGAGTATGAATGAACTGGGACCTCTTTCCGCAATTCCTCGCGACCGGTCTCTTGACCGGCGGAATCTACGCGCTGATCGCGCTCGGCTTGGTGCTGATCTATAAATCGTCGCGCGTCTTTAATTTCGCGCAAGGGCACATCCTGATGCTCGGCGCGTTCGTCGCGTGGTGGTTCACCGAGAACCTGGGCTGGTCCATCTGGCTCGCGTTCGGCGCGACGATTGGCGTCGCGGTGCTCGTCGGTCTCTTGATCGAGCGGCTCGCGCTGCGCCCGCTCATCGGTCAGCCGATTCTCGCGACGGTGATGATGACGCTCGCGCTGTCCCAGGTTCTGCAAGGCGCGGTGATTTTGTTCTTTGGCGCGAATCAACGCTCGCTCCCGATGATGTTTCCGCTTCAGCCGGTCATTCTCGGCGATGTGCGGCTCAAGTTGAATCTCGTCCTGGCGTTTGGGATGGCGATGCTCGGGTTCCTGTTGTTCGTGCTTTTCTTTCGCTATACGCGCTGGGGGCTGGCGATGCGCGCCGCGGCGGAAGACCATCAACTCGCGCAGAGCGTGGGGCTGCGCGTGCCGCGCATCTTTGGCCTCGCGTGGGCGATTGCGAGCGTCGTGGCAATTGTCGGCGGCGTGCTGCTCGCGAGCATCAGCGGCGTCGAAACGAACCTGGCGATCATCGCGCTGAAAGCGTTTCCGGCGGTGCTGTTCGGCGGACTCGAATCCATTCCCGGCGCGATCATCGGCGGGCTGACCGTCGGCGTGATCGAAAGTTTGGTGGGCGGCTTGCCGCAAGACGCCGCGTTCCGCGCGCTGCACCTCGGCGACATCGCGCCGTACGTTTTCATGCTGCTCGTTTTGCTCGTGCGCCCGGATGGATTGTTTGGGTTGAAGAGGATAGAACGAATCTGACCAGATCACAGAACTCAGACGACAGAATACAGACCCAATACTGGTGTCTGTGGTCTGTCATCTGTGCTCTGTTGTCTTCGGGGGAGTTATGGCACTACGCTTTGCTGGCGATTTCGACACCACGTACGCGCACGACATGGCAGTCATCCGCAATCGCGGACAGTGGGCGCTGACGATCGCGTTCCTGGTCGCGCTGTTCGGCTTGCCGTTCGTCGCCAGCGGCGAAATCCTGGGCATGATCAATCTCATCGGCATCAGCATCGTCGCCGTGCAGGGGTTGAACATCCTGGTCGGCTACACCGGGCAGATTTCGCTGGGGCAAGCCGCGTTCATGTCGGTCGGCGCGTACACCTCCGCGGTGCTCGTGAAAGGCGGCGTGCCGTTCTGGTTCGCGCTGCCGATCGCCGGCTTGGTCGCCGGGCTGGTCGGGCTGCTGTTCGGCTTGCCGTCGCTGCGGATCAAGGGTTTCTATCTGGCGATGGCGACGCTTGCCGCGCAATTCATCATCCCCTGGTTCTTTCGCAACGTGCGCGCCGATCTCTTTGGCGGGATGCCGGGCTTGCGCGTCGCGCCGCCGACGCTGGGCAGCCTCGTTTTCAATTCTCAAGAGACGATGTACTTTCCGATCATCGGCACGGTCGTCGTCTGCACGATCATCGCCAAGAACATCGCGCGCACGCGCCTGGGGCGCGCGTTGGTGGCGATTCGCGACAACGATCTTGCCGCCGAAGTGCTTGGCATTCAGCAGTTCGCGTACAAACTGCGCGCGTTCTTCCTCTGCGCTTTCTACGCCGGCTTGGCGGGTTCGCTCTGGGCGCACTATGCGCGCGCGATCAACCCGGAACAATTTTCGCTCGTGCAGTCCGTTTGGTATCTGGGCATGGTGATCGTCGGCGGCATGGGCAGCGCGCTGGGCCCGATTCTCGGCACGACCTTTGTGCGCCTGCTGGACGAGTTCACGATTCAGTTCAGTCCGATGTTGAGCAAGATTTTTCCCGAAGCGGAAGCGAACATGCTCGCCGCCTTGGGACCGATCGTCTTTGGGCTTGCCCTGATGCTGTTCCTCGTCTTCGAGCCGCGCGGGCTGGCGCATCGGTGGGAGTTGCTCAAAGCCGCGTGGCGTTTGCGACCGTTCGCACATTAGAGATTAGAGGTTAGAAGTTGGAAGGGAGGTGATGCGGTGGGAGACTCGATCTGAAATCTAAAATCTGCAATCTGAAATTCCAGAAGGAGGAGGAGATGAACAGGATTATCGTCTTGATCGCATTGGTCGTGCTGGTTGCGTCCGTACTGATGGCGTGTGCGCCTGCGCCAACACCGACGCCGGTGCCGCCGACCAAAGCGCCCGAACCAACCAAAGCGCCGCAGCCGACTGTGGCGCCGACCAAGGCGCCCGAGCCAACCAAGGCGCCCGAACCGACCAAAGCACCCGAGCCCACTAAAGCGCCCGAGCCAACCAAACCGTCGTTACGAACCAAAGCCAACGCGGGTGAAAAGATCACGCTCTTCCACTTTGGCGACATCACGGGTCCGTACGCCGGCATCACCACGCCGCTCGTCGGCGGATTCACCGACGGCGTCAAGTGGCTGAACGGCAAGGGCGGCATTCGCGGCGCAGAAGTCACGATCGAATGGGCAGACACTGCCGGCAAACTGGAGAACGCCATCTCGACGTACAATCGCTTCCGCGAAAAGAAACCGCTCATCATCCAATTGTACGGCTCCGCCGAAACTGAAGCGCTGCGCGACCGCCTCGCCGAAGACAAGATTCCGGTCATGACCGCCGGCGTGAGCGCCAAGGGCTCCTACCCGCCCGGCTATGTCTACGCGGTGGTGCCGATCTATTCCGATCAGTTCGGCTTGTTCATTGATTGGCTCGCGGCGAACTGGAGCAAGGTCAAGCCCGCCAAGGGTCAAAATCCCGATACGCCGACCGTCGCGATCGTCACCTGGGACACCAGTTACGGTCTGGGCGCGTTGACCGACGAGAGCAAAGCGTATGCCGAGAAGAAAGGCGTCAAGGTCGTCGCCCAGGAACGCTTTACCATGGGCGCGCCCGACGTGACGACGCAAATCCTCGCGGCGAAAAAAGCCGGCGCGAACGTGATCTACACCAACACGCTGGCGCACGGTCCCGCGCAGATTCTCAAGGATGCCGTTTCGCTCGGCGTGCGCGACGAGTTCCTGATCGCCGGCGACAACTGGGCGATGGATCTCTCGATGCTCGCGCTGGCGAGCACCGCGTCGGAGGGCTTTTACGGCGTGCTGCCCAATCTGTATTGGGACGACACCACTCATGCCGGCATCAAAGAGATCGAAGCGCAGTTCAAAGCGAACAATCGCAAGCCGGCGGAACACAGCGTCGGCTATCTCCTGGCGTTCGCGTTTGTGGACGCGATGCGCGCCTACATCGAAAAGACGATTGATCGCGTCGGCTTTGACGCGCTGACCGGCGCCGCGGTGAACGAAACGATGGCGGCGTCCGGCGAACTCAAAGTGATGGACGGCGTGATCACGCTAGATTTCGGCAAGGACAAACGCGCGCCGAGCAAAGCGCGCATCGTCCAGGTCCAGAAGGGCAAGTTCGTGCCCGTGACCGATTGGCTGACCGCGCCGGATCTGAGACCCAAATAACTGACAAGGAGACACGGTGACATGGAGACAAGGAGAAAGTTCTCCTTGTCTCCCCTTCTCCTTGTCACCGTGTCGGCTGAAATGTATGTTGAAGCTAAACAATATCGAGGTGGTGTACAGCGACGTGATCCTCGTCCTGCGCGGCGTCTCGCTCGAAGTGGGC
The DNA here is from genome assembly GCA_002400365.1 of Anaerolineales bacterium UBA4826. Taxonomy (GTDB): domain Bacteria; phylum Chloroflexota; class Anaerolineae; order UBA4142; family UBA4142; genus UBA4142. The sequence continues at coordinate 4,748 of DHFK01000100.1, forward strand.
GATGGGCAAATCGTCGCGCTGCTCGGCGCGAATGGCGCGGGCAAGACGACGGCGCTCAAAGCCATTTCCGGTTTGCTGCGCACCGAACTGGGACAAGTCACGCGCGGCTCGATTGAATTCGACGGCGCGCGGCTGGATCGTTTGGGACCGGAAGACATCGTCGAGCGCGGGATCGTGCAGGTGCTGGAGGGGCGCCGGCTCTTTGCACATCTGACGACCGAAGAGAATCTGATCACCGGCGCGCTTTCCCGGCGGAACGGCGCAAGCGTCAAGCGCGATTTGGAGATGGTGTATGATTATTTCCCGCGCCTGCGCGATCTGCGCGGACGCGTGAGCGGCTATCTCTCCGGCGGCGAACAGCAGATGGTCGTGATCGGACGCGCGCTGATGGCACACCCCAAGGTGATGCTGCTCGACGAGCCATCGCTGGGGCTGGCGCCGCTGATCGTCGAGGAAATTTTCCAGGTCATCAAGAAAATCAATCAGCAGGAAAAGACCTCCCTCCTGCTCGTCGAGCAAATCGCGCAAGCCGCGCTCGGCATCGCCGACTATGGCTATGTGATGGAGTCGGGTCGCGTTGTCTTGGATGGTCCCGCCGACAAACTGCGCGACAACGAAGACATCAAGGAATTCTATCTCGGGCTGACCCAACTCGGCGAGCGCAAGAGTTACCGTGAGGTAAAGCACTACAAGCGGAGAAAGCGATGGCTGGGGTGAATCAAGCAGGCAGTTATCAGCAGGCAGAGCACAAGATGCTGCCTGCTTGCGACTGCCTGCTGCCTGCTAATCTATGTTGAACGCACACATTGTCGGCTGGGGCAAGTACCTGCCCAGCAAAGTCATTTCGAACGAAGAACTGGCGCAGACCGCCGGCGTGGACGCCGAGTGGGTCAAGCAGCGCACCGGCATCGAAGCGCGCCACATCGCCGAGCCGACGCAAGCGAGCGCAGACATGGCGACGCGCGCGGCGCGCGCGGCGTTGGAGATGGCGGACGTCGCGCCCTCCGATCTCGATTTGATTATTGCCGCGACGAACACGCCGGACTATTGGTTTCCGGCGACGGCGTGTTTGGCGCAGGACGCGCTCGGCGCGAATCGCGCCGGGGCGTTCGATCTCGCGGCGGGATGCTCGGCGTTCGTGTACGCGCTCGTCGTCGCCGATCGGTTCATTCGCAGCGGCGCGTACCGCAACATCCTCGTCGTCGGCGTCGAGACGGTTTCGCGCATCTTGGACTGGCGCGATCCTCTGTGCGCGTATTTTGGCGATGGCGCGGGCGCGGTCGTGCTGACGGCGAGCGAACAGCCGGGCGGCTTGCTTGGCTTTGCGTTGAGTTCCGATGGTTCGGGCGGCGATCTGCTCATTCTGCCCGGCGGCGGCACGCGGCACGGCATCACGCAACAGGTGCTCGACCAGGGTTTGCAGTATGGGCGGATGGATGGACGCGCGGTTTATCGCTATGGTCTGCGCGCGATGACGTGGATGGGGCAGCAAGCGCTCCGCCGCGCGCGCTTGAAAATCGAGGACATTGATTTGTTCATCCCGCATCAAACCAATTTGCAACTGATCCACCAAGTCGCGCAGAAATTGCGCGTGCCGCTGGAGCGAACCTTCGTCAATATGGCGCGCTATGCCAACATCTCGTCGGCGGCGATTCCCGTCTCGCTGTGCGATGCGCTCGAAGCCGGGCGCATTCAGCCGGGCAATCGTTTGCTGATCACGGCATTTGGCGGCGGCTTGACGTCGGCGGGTTTGGTGTGGCAATGGTCGCCAGTGCCGCCTCACAAACCGCTGCCCTTTGTCAAGCGCTTGGGTCACGCACTCTGGGACGCGCAAGCCGCGTTCCGCTCACGTTTCTTCCGGCTGGAGCATCGCTTGGATACGCTGACGCCGGTGGAGGAAGAGCCAGGAGCCGATGAGCGACCAAGACAATCTACAGCCCCAGTTGAGAAAAAGGGCGAATGAAACGCTGACGCGGCTGGGCGCGTCCGAGCGCGAGGCGTTGCTGATCAAGGGTTGGATGTCGCACGACGCGCGCTGGTTTATGGCAGTCGCCGGCGAGTACGGCATGGCGGCGGCGAATCGGCTGAATCAAGTCGCCGCGCGCGCCGCCGGCAAAGTGGAGGCGCAGCGCATCACGCGGGCGTTGCAGTTGCCGCCGCGCACGGCGCTCGACGATTATCTCTTGGCGCAAGAAATCCTCGTCGCGTTTCTGGGACCCGACCTGATTGAGTATGGCATCTTCCCGACGAGCGATCGCGCGTATCGAATGAACGTGCGGCGTTGCTTTGCCTACGACAACGCGGTGCGCGCCGGCATCGCCGAGCAGTACGCATGTGGCATCTTTGCGCGTGTGGCGGGTTGGTTCGATGCGCTGGGTCTGGCGCACGAGATTAACCCGGCTCTGGGGCAATGTCTCAAGGCGCAGGGGCGCGAGTGCGTGTATACAATCACGTTGAGAGGGGCTGAAGGTGGATTACGATAAGCCAATACCTCTTTTGGCGAAAATCTGATATAATCATGTCACGGAGGAAGGTAAGATGTCTGCGCCAACCGTTGAAATGACTATTCAGGTACCTCGCACGCTCGAGCAGCAACTCGAGCGCTTTCGCGAGTATTTGCCAGAAATTCTGGAACGTGGGCTGCGCGAGGTGATGGCAGAGCAATCAGGAACCTTTCAGGATGAAAACGCGATTATCGAACTATTGACCAGCCGACCAACTCCAGAACAGGTACTATCCCTTCAACCATCTCCGCAACTCCAGGCACGGGTGAGCGAGTTGTTGATGCGTAACAAAACTGTGAATCTGTCGCCGCAAGAAGGCGCCGAACTAGAGCGCTATCTGTTCTTGGAACACATCGTCCGATTGGCGAAAGCGCACGCTTATCAACAACTGGCAGCCCATCCATGACGCACGTGTCGGCAGCACTGCGTCAGGCTGTGATTGACTCCGTTCTACAATCCTCGCACGCAGCACTGGAATTTGCACTTTAACTTGGAAGGCGCGCAGATCATTCCGCTGACCCCAATCGGGCGCGTGACCATTGCCATTTTGCAGATCAATCACCCGGAGCGCGTCCTAGAACGCCAACACTTGATACAGGCAGGCAAGTATCCTCGATCCTCACAAGGTTGAAATGATCCAAACCACCCAAAGTTTCATCGAGTACTTTGAAGGCATCCGTCGCCGCACGCTGAATTTCGTGCGGCTCATTCCGCCGGCTCAATTCGATTGGTCGCCGCGCGAGGGCGAATTTACCTGCGGCGATTTGGTGCGCCATCTGGCGGCGACGGAGCAAACCTTTGTCGGCGCGGCGCTGGAGGGCACGTGGCGTTATCGCGGACACGACCGCGCGTTGGCAAGCACGTTCGACGAGGCAATCGCGTACCTGGACGCGTGTCACGTCGAGGCAATGACCGCGTTGCGCCATCTAAACGACGCCGAACTGTCCCAACCGCGCGCCTCGCTCAAGGGTCCGCCGGCGAAAGCGTGGCGCTGGCTGATGGCGCTGGTCGAGCACGAAATTCATCACCGCAGCCAGTTGGCGGTTTATCTGATGCTGCTGGGCGTCAAGCCGCCGCACCTCTACGGACTCGGCGTCGAAGATGTGATCGCGTTGGCGACGACGTGACGCGGTGTGTACCGAAGCCCGAACACTATCCGCGAATCTCACGAATCACGCCAACCTTATTTTTCATCCGCGTTTATCCGCGTCCCATTCAGACATTGCGGCAACGCTTCCTACACCCCCGCACCGATGGCTGGTCAGTGCTCTTCAGCGTCCCAATCATCGCGTCACCCTCCCGTGTACT
>DHFK01000117.1 GCA_002400365.1 Anaerolineales bacterium UBA4826
TCACCTATTCACCCAATCACCCAATCACCCAATTGCCCAATCACCTAATACTCCGTTTCCCGGCTTAGCACCGTCAGTACCAGCATCGTCGTCTCGCCGGTCTTTTTCAATTTTGCCGGGTCAATTGTTTCAAACGTATCGCGTGGGGTGTGCGCGGTCCGGTCCGAACCGTCCCAACTGACGTACGCGCTCAACGCGGAGCGCCCGCCAAGGCTCGGCGGCATGGGCAAGCCAAAGTGCGGCGCGCGCCCACGCGCGGTGACCGCATAGCCCAGTTGATTCGCCGCGCCTTGAAAGAGTTGCGCCAGACGATAACTCGTGCCCTGTCCCAGTGAAATCTCGCTCCCATCCCCCGCGCCCACGCCGCTCACTTCGAGCACCGCCTCGACGGTGAGAAGATTCAAGCCGAGTTTGCTGTTCATCAGACTCTTGACGCTCAAACTCTGCCAGCGTTCTCCGCCAACCCACGCCGCGAAAACCAGCGTCTTCTTGGGTTGATAGGCGGCTGCTTTGGCAAGCCGCGCCAGTTCGAGCATCAGCGCGACCCCGCTCGCGTTGTCGTTCGCGCCGGGATAGAGCGCGCCCTCAGGTCCCATCCCCAGCCCGTCATAGTATGCGCCGACCATGATCACCTGACTATCCAACCCGCGCTCCCCGCTTCCCATCAATGAACCTGTACCCGAAATGTACCCCATGACGTTGTAACACGTTTCGATGTTGCCCAGCGATTCGCCGCCTTGGACGACGATGTGAACCCGCGCGCCTTCTGGCGTGAGCGAGACCTTGCCCGCCTCCAGCGCGGCTTCGGTTTCCTTCAGTTTGGCGAAACTGCTGCCAGCGGTCGCCAACAAACCATCGGCGGTCTGGGGCGTAATGTACAACGATGGAGTTTTCGCGCGCGCAAATCCACTCGCCTCTCGGACATATTCATAGCGTTTTTCCATTTTCGTCGCGTCATCCGTGACGACCAGCACGCCCGCCGCGGATGACGGATTGACATTCGCCATTTTAGATTCGTGGACGATGATCACCTTTTCACGCAAGTTGAGGCGAGCGAGTCCGTAAGCGTCGCGGGATGTTATCCCGATGATCGGCGCCTGCGTACTGTCACGCGGACCGCCCTGGTCGCCGCCGGGATCGGGACCGAGCGCGACGCCCACAATCGGGCCGGCGACATCCGCGGCGACCTGGGAATAAAACGCATATTCGACCATATCTCTGCGATAGTCCAACGCGGACGCGACATTCCCGCGCGGATCGAGAATCTCAAGCCGCGGCGCATCGGTCAAGCGAAACGTCAGGCAGGGGAAACCGGAAATGTAACTGTTGTTGTCGGTCCCGTAATTCAACCCGATCTCTTTCATCCGCGCGGCGATGTACTCCGCCGCGCGTTTGGCGCCCGACGCCCCGGCGCTGCGCCCCTGCAACTCCGGCGACGCCAAGACGCGAATGTCCTGCAGCACGCGCGGCGCGTCGAATTGCCGCGCCGCCGGCGCGTACAGACTGAGCGGGGTATTCGACTGGAGCACCCAGATCAAACCGACGATCATCGCTCCGGCAAACAGAACGGTAAAGCGATTGAACAAGCGACTGACGTTCACGCGGCTCACTTCCAAGAAACCCCGCAGACCCTCGCCCCATAGATTAAAAGCGAGGATCGCGGCAAAGAAGAGCAAGCCGGGGTACCACGCCAGCCACGGATAACTGCGCCACCAACCGCGGATATTCGCCAGCAGCGCGCCCCATTCCGGCACATCGGAGAAATAGAAGATGACGGGCATCATCCGTCCCACTTCGCCAATCTCGACTTTGAAACCGCCGCCCATAAAGATGTTGAGAAAGCCCAGTTCCGCCAGCAGCATCAGCACGCCGCCCATTTCCAGAATCGCCAGCACGAGCAGCGTCGGCAGCAAGTTTGGCAAAATGTGCCGCAGTAGGATTTCGTACGCGCGCGCGCCAACCGCGCGCGCGCCTTCGACGTATTGCCGTGTCTTGAGCGCGATCACTTGCCCGCGCACCGCCTGCGCGATCTCACCCCAGCCGACGACGCACAACGCGACGACAAAAACCCACATCCCTTGTTGAATCCCCAGCGCGAAAATCAGAATCATCGCGAAGAGGGTTGCCGGAAATGCCGCCCAAACGCCGACTGCGCCGACGATCAATTTGTCGAACCAACCATTGCGCCACCACGCGGCGACCATTCCCAGGAGCGTGCCCAGCGCGACGCGCGCGACCATGCCAAACAACGCGAGCGCGAGCGTCTGCTTCGCGCCGGTCAGAACGAGCGCCTGAACATCGCGCCCGACCGGGTCGCTGCCCCAGGGGAAAGAAGTCGTCGGCGCGAAGGGCGGCACCTGGATCTCGCCATCCACCTTCATCAATCCGTGAGTCTCGTACGGATTCGCGCGCGTGAACTGCTCGCCGAAGAGAGCAAGCGCGAAGAAACCCAGCACGAGCGCGGTCCCAACCGTGAACGCCGGATTCCCCAACGTGCTGCGAATCAATCGCCGCGCGGAGGAGGGCTGGGGTTCTGTCACCTGAACGACCGGTCGAGTCCCCGGCAGCGCGGGACGCCGCGCGCCGCGCAACCAATCGGCGAGATCGCCGAGCCAGCTCCGCAGACTGCTCGCGACATCTTGCAGGCGCGCGCGTAGCGGGGTCTGATCGTCTGCATGGCTTGCGGCTTCCGCAGCGCCGCGTAAGCGCGGATCAATGAGTTGGTAAAGCACTTCGAGCATGAGGTTGATGAACAAGAACAAGATGCCGAGCGAGAGAATCAAATCGGTGACGAACGAAGCATTGCGCGCGTCGATCGCTTGCAGCAGCGTCAAGCCCACGCCGGGCCAAACGAAAAAGTATTCGACCACCGGGAGACTTGATAGCGAAAAGCGGAGGGATGTGCCAAGCGTCGTTAGAATCGGAATGAGCGCGTTGCGGAGCGCGTGACGCACAAGCACGGTGCGCCGCCGAAGACCCTTGCTGTGCGCGGTGCGAACATAGTCTTGATCGAAGACGTCGGTCATCGAAACATACGTGACCTGCACGATCTGCGCGAGCGGGCGCGCCGCCAGGACCAGCGCGGGCATAACCAAATGCGTGTCCCAGCCGAAGCCGGACATCGGCAGCGGCGCAGTTCCCGCGCGGCGGTAGATTTCGATGTTGACAATCCACAGCAACATGCCGAGGAGAAAACTGGGAGTAGAAACCGCGAGGACGGACAGCAGCAAAATGATCGTCGTGCCGCGCAACCGCCGCCACAGCGCCATCGCGATTCCAACCGGCACGCCGATCAGCGTCGCGAGCCCCAGCGCGGACAGCAACAGCCCCGCGCTGTTCACCAACACACTGGCGACGAGAAGATATGCCGAGGTATTCTCCCTGTGCCAGTAATATGTTTCGGGATGAGCCAGGACAAAATTGATCGTGCGACCGAGCGCGTCAATCGCCGCGCTGGGCGGATCCGCCGGCAGACCTCTCTGCCCGCGTTCCGCCATAATCAAACCGAAGAGCGCGAGGTAAGCAATGACCAATAGCGTCGCAATACTCGTCCCCACGCGTCGCAGAATCGCGCGGAATTCCGGGCTGGCGAGTAATCGTTTGATGGTCATAGTCAGCACCGTTGAAGGAGAATGACCCAAGTCAATGAGCCAAGGAGAGTTTGGAGATTAGAGATTGGCGTATTGGCTCATTGAGATTGCACGCGTTTCCAGACGCGTTTCGCCGCCTCTTGTGCGCGCGCGGCAATTGCCTCTTCGTCGAGTGTGAGCAGCGCGCGGTCTTTCATCAGTAATTTGCCCGCGCAAATCGTGTGCGTGACGTGCGTGCCGTCCATGCCGAAAATCAAATGCCACGGAAAATTGCCGGCGGTCAGCGGCGTGTACGGAACATAGTCGAGCAGGATGATGTCCGCGAACGCGCCGACGCACAACTCGCCAAGACGCGGTTTCCAAAACACCTGCGCGATGTTCGCGTTGTTCGCGTACGCCATCTGCACGACCTGATCCGCACCCATCACGCGCGGGTCGCGCCGCGCCGATTTGTGCAAGAGGTACGCGGTCTTCATCTCGGCGAGTTGGTTGTTGGTAAAGCCATCGTTGCCCAAGCCGACGTTGACGCCGCGTCGCAGCATCCCCAGCGCATCGGCGACGCCAACCGCGTTGTTCATATTCGACCGCGGGTTGTGCGCAACGTGCGTCTTGGTGCGGCGCAATCCTTCGATTTCGGTCGCGTCCACGTGAACGCAGTGCGCGGCAATCGTCTTTTGTCCAAACACGCCGCGTTCCGCCAAACGATCTCCCACGCGCATTCGATATTTTTGCAGCGCATCGTCCTCGTCGGAAATATCTTCCGCCACGTGAATGTGAAAACCCGTGTTCAAGCCGTCTATCGCATCGAGGCACTGTTCCAGCGTCTTGTCGGAGACAGTGAACGACGCGTGGACGCCGAAGGACGCGGCAAGGCGATTCCTCGCCACGCGCCACTCGTCACTCGCCACTTTCTTGATGAACCGCACATTCTCGCGTATGCCTGCGCGCGCTCCCGCCGCGCCGTTGCGATCGGTCACCTCGTAGCAGAGCGAGGCGCGCGAGCCGGCTTCCAACACCGCGTCCGCGATCGCGTCGAGCGAGCCGTCAATCGCGTTGGGGCTGGCGTGATGGTCAATCAGCGTCGTCGTGCCGTTGCGGATCGCGTCTACGAGGCAGACGAGCGCGGAGAGTTTGCAATCCTCCAGCGTCAACGCGCGGTCAATTTTCCACCACAACTGCTGGAGGATTTCGGGAAAGTTTTTTGGTGGCGGACCGGGCGGCAAACTCATCCCCCGCGCGAACGCGCCGTAAAAGTGCGTGTGCGCGACGATGCTGCCGGGCAGGACGAGTTTGCCGTGCGCATCCAAGCGTTCCGAGATTGGATACTTGGAGATTAGAGATTGCGTTTTGCCAATGTCCGCTATCTTGTCGCCGCGAATGTACACCGCGCCGTTGGCGATGACGCGGTTTTGCGCGCCGAGTGTAACGATGGTGCCGTTGGTGATAAGCATATCCACCTCAAAAGACAAGGTGACAAGGTGACAAGGTGAATTTTTTCTCCGTGTCACCCTGTCACCGTGTCATCCACGCGCGGCTTTCAACTTGGCATCAATCTCGCCAACCATTTGTTGATGCTTGACCCACCACGACGGGTCGAGTTGCGCGTCAAGTTCTTCGACGGTTTTGCCCTGCTGTTCACACCATGTGAAATATTTCAGGTTATGCCACTGCTGCCGATTCTCGTATGTGCCTTCTTTGATCCAATCCGTCTTTTGATCGCGAAAGATGTGGGCGCGCGCGGTCGCTTCCGCTTCGTCCATCTTGCCGTACGTCGCAGTCATGTCCGCCATCACGGAATGATAGCGCGCGATGTTGTCGGTGCAGATCGTGACGACGGTGTCGTTCTTGCCGTAGCCGTAGAATTTCGCGGTCTTGATCGCGCCGAGCACGTTGCACACGCCGCTGATTCCAAACAGCGTCGCCATCTTTTCAACCGATGCGCGCGGCACGCCAAAGCGCTTGACGAGCGTGTTCCAGCCGGCTTCTTCGGTGAGGAGTTGCAAACCCTTCTTACATTCGATGTCGTCGAGGCACATCAGCGCGTCCAGATTTCCCGTGTGCATAATCCACGGAACATGCTTGTCGCCGATGCCTTGAATATCGTGCGAGCCGTAGCCGTTGTTGTAAAGCGTGGGGCATTGAATCGGTTCGAGTCCGACGATTTTGTGATCGTGCCACACTTGTTTCAAGCGATCGCCCGCCGCAATCGTGCCCGCGCTGCCCATCGCGGAGCAGTACGCCGAGATCCTTCCGTTGCCGATGCCTTGTTGCTTCAACACATCCGCCAGTTCGACAATCGTATTGCCGGTGACGTGATAGTGGAAGCGATAATTGCCCATCACCTCGAACTGGTTGAGGATGCGGATGTTCGGATCCTGGCGCAAGCGATGCGTTTCGTCGTAGATTTCTTTGACGTTCGATTCCGAGCCGGGGGTCTTGATGATGCGCGCGCCGTAGGATTCGATTTGCGTAAAGCGTTCTTTGCTCATCCCCTCGGGCAGCACGACGATGGACTGTGCGCCGACACGCCCGCCGACCCACGCGCCGCCGATGCCATAGTTGCCGGTGGAGGGCCATACGACGGTGTGCTTCGCCGGGTCAACTTCGCCAAACAGGATCTTTTCGACCAGCACCGAGTACGCCGCGCCGACTTTGTGCGAGCCGGTCGGAAAGTCTTTGCCGTAGAGAACAACGATGTTCGCGTCCACGCCGGTCAACTCTTTCGGCATCACAAAGTAGTAGATGTTGTTGTTACCGTCGCGCCAGGTGATGTTGAACAGATTGATCGGGTCGAGCGGGTTTTGCGTCTTCATCTCCATCGCACGCTTGTGAATGTCCGGCGCGATTTTGTCGGGATGAAGCATTTCTTCGAACGTGGGACCGAGGATAAGGTTGGGCATTGGGTTACTCCTTGCGATTCCACCGCGCGATCAATCGCACGGCTGATGAGATTCAAGCCAACTTGAAGTTGGCTTTTATTTTGCATAGCCATCGAGATTCAATGGTGAAACTACTGGACGCAGCGAAATCCCACGTTGTCAGTGATCAGGGGTGTGCTAGTTGTGTTGCGGTTTGCCCCACGCATATTATTCCTATCCATGTCCCACGAACCGCCGCGCAGCACTTTGTATTGTCCAAAAGATGGGCCTTCTGGATTCCGCGATGGTGCATTACTATAGTAATTGGCATCGTACCAGTCTGCTACCCATTCCCACACATTGCCTGCCATATCCATCACTCTGTAGGGACTCGCGCCGGACGGATGACCCTCCACCGGTGCAGTCTCGGGATATCCATCATCCACTGTGCTGTCCTTCCATCCAAAGCGACAATTCTTATCGCAGAAATTTGCCTTCGTTCCATCCCAGATATTTCCCCATGGATAGATACGACCGTCAGCGCCGCGAGCGGACTTCTCCCATTCCGCCTCTGTTGGTAGGCGTTTGCCTGTCCACACACAGTACGACTTGGCGGCATCCCATGACACGTTAACCACCGGATAATTGTCGTACTGGGGGTTACCATAGTACGCGCTGTGTGCGTACGATTGGCTCGCGACCGGCGCGGTACATCTGCTCGCATCCACGCATTTCTTGTAGAGCGCGTTCGTTACCTCGAACTTGTCAATCCAAAAGGCATCAAGGTCAACCTCGTGCTGCGGTTTTTCGTCGTCGGACGCCTGCTTGTCCGCGTCACTGCTGCCCATCCAGAATTTGCCGGCGGGAACGTACATCATCGTCGCGCCATCGGCGGAAATCTTGGTTGAGCCAATGCCAAGCGTAGGGGTGGGGGAAGACGTTGGTATCCGTGTCGGCGGCATGGGTGTAATTGTCGGCACGTTAGTTGGCGTGAAGGTTGGCGCACTGGTCGGTTGCACAGTAGGCGCGGGGGTGCCAGTGGGCAGCGTTGTCGGTATGGGTACGCTGGTCGGCGGTACAGTTGTGGCAGTTGCTTGCGCGATGCGTGTTGGCGTAGATGCAATAGCAGCGCCAAGTTGCCCCACAATCCACACAGCCAACACGCACAGCACGAGCACCCCCACTATTCCACCGCTCGCGATAATCCAAGTGCGCGGCACGGTTGGCAAAGTCGGGCTGGTTGGCACGGGCGGCATGATTGACGGCGCGGATACAGTTGGCGCGAGTCCAAACCCTTTCGTGAGCAATTCATTCAGCGCGTCGTCATAGCGCCCGGCAAAGACGATGTAGAGACGCGAGCGGAGAAAGATGGGCATCTCGTCTTCGCAATCTTCGACGAGCAGAGGAATAATGCGCGGTCGTCCGTGCCTGCCGGGCAGTTTTCCAAGCGTGATGGCGGCGTGGATCTCTTCCTCGCACCACGGCGACTTGAGCGCGGCGTGTGAAAGAATCGGCACATAAATGTCGCACGCCTCCAAGCCGCGTGTGATTTCGGCAGAAATGATGTCGCCCGGCTTGACCGAATACGCGTCAAAGAATCCAGCCAAGCCGCGGGCGCGCAAATCGTCGCACAGCCGTTTGGTAAAACCAATGTCTTTCCAAGAGTGCGTGATGAAGAATTTGGGTGTCTGTGCCATAGTGGCTCTCTTTGGACAACTGGACTTTCCGCAAGAGGGACTTGTGTGTCGAATAGTAACTGTACGGTGAAGCAGAACCTTTGATTTCAAGCAACAGCGTTTCTATGGTATAATGACAACTGAGATTTGGCAAATCGCGGGAGTCAGTCGTATGGATATCAACGAACACGTCAACTACTGGACGACTTTAGCCGCATCGGATTGGAAAGCCGCGCGTAACCTGTTCAATACGCGCAGTTATCCCCAAGCATTGTTCTACGCCCATCTCTATCTCGAAAAACTGCTCAAGGCGCTGATCGTGCAGCGGACTGGTAAGCACGCACCTTATGGCCACAAATTGTACACGCTGGCGCAGAAAGCCGGACTCGCCCTCACCGAAGAGCAGCACGATTTGCTGACCCGCGTGACTGCATACAACATCAAAACGCGTTATCCCGATCAGCGGCTCGCGCTGTACAAGCGGTTGAATCGCAAGTTCACGGAATCCGAGATGAAAGAAATTGGCAGGATAGGCAAGTGGATCGTGTCGCAGATCGCATAAACAAGACAGTACTACAAAAGTCGTACAAGTTCATTGCCGCGTTGCAGGGCAACGGAATGCGGATTCGCCGCGCCTATCTTTTTGGCTCATACGCCAAAGGTCACCCGCGCCGCGACAGCGATATAGATCTTGCAATTGTCTCGCGAGACTTGTCAGGCGACTGGCTGGACGATTTCTGCTATTTGACGCGCATCGCCGACGATATTGATGCGCGAATGGAAGTTATTCCATTTCTGCCCCAAGATTTCCGCGACGGAAACCCTCTGGTCTGGGAAATCAAGACTACCGGCATCCCGCTCATCAGCAACAGCAGACGCCGTGCTGCTACGAAACGCAAACGACGCCCGCACACCAAGCCTGTGGCTTGATTGCAACCTTGCGAAGGTTACCCAACCTTCGCAAGGGTTTTTATCGCCTCCAACGTCGGCTCCACACGCGTCCCCTCGCCCGCAACGCGCATCGCGCTCTTGATGTCCTTCAAGCCATTCCCCGTAATCATGCACACAATCGTCTCGTCCGATTTCACGANNCGCACGGCGCGCACGGCGCGCACGCCATCGCGCGGAATGTCCGCACTGATCGAATCGGCGACAGTTTGCGCGCTGACCGCCGTGATCTTTTCCGTTCCCGCTTTCCACGCATTGTAGCACGCCGCCGAACCTTCCGCTTGAATGCCCATCAGTTTCGGCAGCCGGTCAATCCAGCCGAGCGCGGCGAGATCGCGCAAGCCCTTCCACAAGCCGCTGATGATGTTGCCATCGCCGACGGAAACGAAGATGCGGTCGGGGGCAATCCATTTCTGATTTTCGATTTTCGATTTTCGATTTTGCGCCAATTGCTCGCAGATTTCAAAAGAGGCGGTTTTCTTGCCTTCAACAGTAAAAGGATTGTACGCCGTGTTGCGACAGTACCAACCAAATTCCTTCGACGCCGCGAGACACAGGTCGAATGCCTGATCGTAGTTGCCTTTGACCAGCATCACGCGCGCGCCGAAAATCAGCAGTTGTGCGATTTTTGCTGGCGGAGCAGTTTGTGGAACAAAGATCACCGCAGGCATTTTTGCGGCGGCGGCGAGTCCTGCCAGCGCCGCGCCCGCGTTGCCGGTGCTTGCGGTCGTGATGATCTCCACGCCGAGTTCGCGCGCCTTGGCGACGACGACCGCGCTCGCGCGGTCTTTGAACGATGCGGTCGGGTTGCGTCCGTCGTCTTTGAAATACAAATGGCTCAGCCCCAGTTGCGCGCCCAGCGTCGTCGAGCGATAGAGCGGCGTCCAACCGACGTGCAGCGGCGGCGCAGATTTGCTCGCGTCGTCCAGCGGCAGTAGATCGGCGTATCGCCAGATGGAAAAATCGCGCGAGTCAGAGATTTCGCGTGGCGACGTTTTTGCTGCGATTGCCGTATAGTCGAAAATTGTGTCGAGAATTCCATCAGCCTGCCCTGAGCCTGTCGAAGGGTCACCATGCTTGGGGCAAACGTAACGCGTGGTGCGCGGGTCGAGTTCGTCACCGCAAAGGGTGCATNNCGCGTCGTCGCGCGTGGCGCGCCGCGCGGTCCCGCGCCAAAAGTAGAATTCGGGGACGTCCGGCGCGCGCGCAATCGCGGCGTCGAATTCAGGAAGCGCTTTTGCCGCACCGCTGTGATGATACAGACACAAGCCCAGTCCGTAATGCGCGCGCGCTGCCAGTTGCGGCTCGCTCTCGGCGCGAACCAGCGCGGCGCGAAAATTCTTTTCGGCGTCGGTGTAGCGTTTCTGGATCAATCGAATTTGTCCGATGTTGTGCGACGCGCGCGCGTTCTGCGGATCGTGTTTGAGCGCGGCGCGATAATCGGCGAGCGCCAGGTCAACTTGATTCTGCGACGCGAAAAAATTGCCGCGCGCGATCAGCGGATCGCTTGCGCCCGGTCGCGCGGCGATGGCGCTATCGAGCGCGCGCAATTGCGCGCTGGCGCCAGCATACAGCCCAACTTCCCAGCGCTTGACCCGCGTGCTGCGATCAGTCAACCAGAGCGCGACCACCAAGGCGGCTTGGGAGAGGAACACTGGAATTCCCAGCCAGGGGCTGGCGAAGTAGATCGTCGTCCAATCGCCTTCAAAACCGGCGAAGGTGAGCAGTGGATAGCCGACGAGCGACCAGCCGAGTTGGATGCGCGCGAAGGAAAGAATCGTGTACTGGATCCACGCTTTGCTTGTGAAGCGCAAGAAAACCAGCGGGATGAATCCGTAGAGAACGGAAACGAGATTGCCCGATAGCGCGATCCACCAATCCTGCAACAACGTGAATCGCCCCAGCGGAATCACATAGCCGTAGAAGAGCGCGTAGTGGAAGCCACCGCCGAACCAATCAATCGTCCCACCCACCTGGTACGTCGCCGCCGCGTGTCCCAGTTCGTGCAGGAACACGCCGATCGGGACGAAAACGAAAAACGCGATCTCGTTCGCCAGGCGGCGATCAAACGGAGTGAGTTCGGCGTCGGTGAACGCGCGCCAGTTTTGCGCGAGCGTCCAGATCGCGCGGAGGCCGAGAAAAGCGTAGAAGAGTGAGAGTAAGTCGAACAGTCCCATAGTCATCTAGTCTCCTAGTCAGATAGTCTTGTAGTCGAACGGTTGACTATCCGACTACAAGACTAGGAGACTATCCGACTTTTGATAGTATTTCTCGAATTTGTGCGAGATGTTCTTGCTCGTGTTCCAACATCCGGCGCGCGACTTTGCGCGGCGTCCAGTCCTCGCCGTCATGCCGGGTGACGTGACCGCGCTGGTCGGCAGGCACGTTCTGCAAATGCTGAAGCAACAGCGCCCGCGTCGCAGAGATGCGATAGATCAATTCGCGCAAGCCGCCTGCTTCCAAGCGCGAGGCGTAGTACAGGTCGGCGCGCGCGACGTGCGCGCCGATGTCGGCTATGGACCACGCCTCCGCGTTCTCGCGCCACGCGAGCGCGGTCGCGGGCAGCGCGCCGAGCACGTCGAGCAATTCCTGGCGCGAGAAGGACGCGCGCTCCCACAGCGCTTCGAGTTCGTCGTCGCGCAGCGGCGCGTAATCGGGCGGAAAAGTCGCCGCGTCCGTCTCAGTCACGGCGAGTTCGATTGGCTCGTCGGCGGCTGGAACGCGCGCGCCGTGCTTGCGCAAAACCGCGAGCACATCGGCGATCGCCGCGCGCGTATTCGCCAGCGCATCCTCTTTCGTCTTCCCGCGCGCCGCGCAACCGATCAGTTCAGGCACATGCGCGAGATAACCGCCTTCGGCAAGCGCGTCGGCGGAGGTTTCGAGAAAAACTTGGTAGCGTGCCATGAGTAATCCTCAGGTATCACGCATCACGCATCACGAGTGATTCGTGATACGTGATGCGTGAAGACAAAACTCATTTGTGAACGATATGCGTTCCCGTCTCCCCCCGCAGCGCGCGCCCGATGTTTTCCGGATTCGTGATGATCGCGTGCTTGCCGCCGGCTTCGAGGTACCAGATGATCGCCTGAATCTTTGGCGCCATCGAGCCTTTGGCAAAGTGCGTGCCCTCGGCGAGATAGCGCTTCGTCTCGGCGAGCGTCATCTTATCGAGCCAGTGCTGGTTTGGCTTGCCAAAGTTGATCGCGACTTTTTCCACAGCGGTTGCAATCAAGAACAGATCCGCTTTGACCTCGCGCGCGAGTAAACTGCTCGCGAAATCTTTGTCAATGACTGCCGCCGTGCCGCGATACTCGCCATCGCCCACGTCAATCACAGGAATGCCGCCGCCGCCAACTGTGATGACAATGATGCCATTTTTGATCAGTGTCCCGACGGTCGTCAACTCGACGATTTCCTGCGGAAGAGGCGAGGGGACGACACGCCGCCAGCCGCGCCCGGCATCTTCGACGACGCTCCAACCCATCTCAGTCTTGCGGCGCAGCGCTTCGGTTTGATCCATAAAGCCGCCGATGGGCTTGGAGGGATTCTGGAACGCCGGGTCTTTTTGATCCACCAAAACCTGGGTGATGATCGTCGCAACGTTCTTCTTGATGCCGCGATGATACAACTCGTTTTGCAATGCTTGCTGTAACTCGTAGCCGATCGCGCCTTGCGTGTCCGCGCCGCACACGTCGAGCGGAACTTCGTGCATGCCTTCGATCTTGTGCGCGATTTCGGAACGCCGCAAAACGAAACCGACCTGGGGACCGTTGCCGTGTCCGATCGCGACATCCCAACCCTGCTCGATCATATCCGCGATGTGATGCGCGGTTTCACGCAACGCTTCTTCTTGATCTTCAACCGATTGATGCGCCGCGTCTTTGATTAGCGAGTTGCCGCCAATGGCGACGACGGCGACCCTACGCTTGGTTTTTTTCGCTGTTCTCTTTTTTGTTGGCATGTGAATTCTCTCAAGTCCTGTAGTCACATAGTCTTTTAGTCAAGCCGATGACTATTCGACTGCGAGACAATCCGACCATCAGACCTACATGGTTAGCGCCATCACCGCTTTTTGCGCGTGCAAGCGATTCTCGGCTTCGTCGTACACCACCGATTGNNTCCGGCTTGGCTAACTTCATTCGCCGCGCGTCGGTGATCCACGACGAGTATTTCTTGATGATCTCCGCGCCTTGCTTTTCGTCCGGCGTGTGCACCATCGCGCCCCACGATTTGGCATAGACGATGTCGGCGTCCTTGAACGCCTTGTCCATATCGTCCACGACTTCAAAGCCGACGCCGAATTTCTTTGCCTGTTCGCGCGCCTGATCCATAATTTGCGGCATCAGTTTGAATTCCGGCGGGTGCGCGAGGACGACGTCCATGCCAAAGCGCGGCATCTGCAGGATGAGCGATTGCGGCACCGACATCGGTTTCTGGTACGATGCGGCGTACGCCCACGACACGACCATTTTCTTGCGGCGCAGGTCGCGCCCTTTCTTTTCGATGATCGTCATCAAGTCCGCAAGGATTTGGAACGGGTGGTAGATTTCGCACTGCATGTTGAGCACCGGCACGCGCGAATACTTTGCCACCTCGTTGAGGTACTGGTTGCCGATGCCCCAATCCACGTGGCGAATCGCGATCCCATCGAAATAGCGTCCGAAGATCTCGCCGATTTCTTTCGGCGTATCGCCGTGCGCGATCTGCGTCGTGCGCGATTCGATGAACGCCGCGTGCCCACCCAGTTGCGCCATGCCGGCTTCGAACGAGCCGCGCGTGCGCGTGCTGGAGAAGAAAAAGAGCATCGCCAGCACTTTATCGCGCAGGATCGGATGCGACTCATTCAGCGCGCGCTTGCGCTTCANNGTCGCCGATGAGATCGCGACCGTGGAGGAATGTTTGCATGATAGTCTCCTTGTCTGATAGTCGGGTAGTCGAATAGTCGGATAGTCGTCAGTCGTGCGATTTGCCACCGCGCAAGTAACCAATCAAACCGTTGATAAGTTTCTTGGCTTCGGAGGCGAGAGCATATGCTTTTTGCATTTCGTCTTGGGTGATGTACTTGCGGTCGAGCGCGAGATATAGTTCGGATTGAGTCTCGCTTGCAGAACGACGCGCCATCTTCAGGAATCGAATGAATTCCGGATCAGAACCAGAATCGAATCCTTCGGCGATGTTATGCATCACCGATCCGGACGCGCCCTGAATTTGGTTTCTCAACCGGAAATCCTTGACGAAAGCCGCGTGTTCGGTCAAATCGTAAACCGCATTTGCAAGTTGTCGCGCTTTCTGCCATGCCTGCAAGTCTTCAAATCGCTTGACCTTCGCCATCGAATGCCTCCACGAAGAGACTATACGACTATCCGACTAAATGACTACTCGACTGCCCCCAACACCAACGCCAGCAACGCCATCCGCATCACCACGCCATTGAACGCTTCCTGCCAATAGCGCGACCAGCGCGTAATGTCCACGTCGGTCGGAATCTCGTCCATGCGCGGCAGCGAGTGCAAGAGAATCGCGTCGCTCTTGGCTTTCGTCACCAGCAGTTCGCGCGTGATCTTGTAGTTCGCCGGCGTCAAGCCAACTTGCGCGCCGCGCTCGTCGCGCGATTTGGTGTAGTCGGGCTGCACGACCGGTTCGACCAGGATCACATCCGCGTCGCCGATCGCTTGCTCGACNNTGCGCGGCTTCTTTGAAATTCACGCTGTACTGCGTCAACTCTTCCTTGAACTCTTTCGTGAGCGACATGTCGGGCGGCGCGACGAAGGTGATCGGGCAATCGAATTGCGAGAGCGCATAACCGAGTGAGTGCATCGTGCGCATGCGCATATCGCCGACGGCGAGCCATTTCAAGCCATCAATGCGACCTTTCTCACGCAAAACGGTGTAGAGGTCGGTCAGGATTTGCGTCGGGTGCTCGCCCCAACCATCGCCGCCATTGATGACCGGCACGCTTGCCCATTTCGCGGCTTCGTGCGGCGCGCCTTGCTGAAAGTGACGCATGACAATCACATCGCCGTAGAATTCGAGCATCTTGACCGTGTCCTTGATGGACTCTTGGTAAAAGTCGCCAGCGCGCGTCATCTTCGCGTCCGAGAAACCGGTGACGTGCCCGCCGAGGCGGTGCATCGCGGCTTCGTGTGCCAGGCGCGTGCGCGTGCTCGGTTGATAGAACGCGGTGACGAGCGTCTTGTTTTTCAGCAAATCGCTGTTCTGGCGATTCCGCGCGATCGGCTCCAGCCGTTCGGCAATTTCGAACACGCGGAAAAATTCCTGGCGTTCGAATTCCTTGAGCGACAAAATGTCGCGACCCATAAAACTACGCATGGTAAATCCTCCTTGTGGTATGGATGTTAGAGGTTGGATGTTAGAAGTTGGGAACGCAATCATCCTCCAAGTTCCAATTTCTAACCTCTAATTTTCCGAATCACGTGAAAGTGAAAATAGCCGGGGACGAAATAACTCTGCGAGTAATCAATCACGCGCCCATCGCGCGTGTACAACTGCGCTTCCAGTTTGTGCAGCGGTTCGCCGGTTTGAAGAGTCAATTTGCGGGCGATGGTTCTATTCGCCGTCTCAATCGAAATGTCGGTGCGCGAGTGACTCAACGGCAAATCGCCGCGGCGAATGATTAGATCAAGCACGGAGCCGCGAAAAGTGGTGTCGAGATCCTGGCGGCGCAGGACGGTGGTGGGAACGACGTCCACCAGATAGGCAATCGGTTGCCGGCCGGTTATGATGACGCGGGCGACGGAGAGGACGAACGTTTCGGCAGATAGTTCGAGGCGCGCGCTTTCGGCGGGCGTGGCGGCGCGCTCTTCGATGACCGGCTCACCCATGCGGGTTTTCAAGCCGATGCGCTGCGCCAGCGTCTCCAGACTTTCGAGTTCTTCCAGCCCGGCGTCAATGCGCGGCAGGTGCGACGCAAACGTGCCGACGCCGTGCCGCCGCGTGACGACGCCGCGCTGCTCCAGTTGCGAGAGGGCTTCGCGGATGGTCGCGCGGCTGACTTGGAAGCGCTGGCTCAACTCGGCTTCAGAGGGCAAGGCGCCGTTGGCGCGCACGAGTTTGCCCGATTCGATGCCTCGAAAGATTTCTTGCGCGGCTTGGCGCGCGAGGGACAGGTTGCGGCGAACCATGAGAGGGCTCTGCGGAAAATTGGTCAGACGATAGTCGTCTGACGAGTGGGATTATACGAGAAACGGGGAGAATGTCAA
>DHFK01000002.1 GCA_002400365.1 Anaerolineales bacterium UBA4826
GTAGTACTTGTTGCGCAGCAATTTCCAGATCAAGCCGAGGCGCATCAGCGGATCGCGCTGACCGCTCTTGAGCGGATGCCAGCCGTAAACCAAATAGCCGAACACGATGCCGGCGAGCGCCAGCCCAACCGACGCGCCCGCGACCGTCGGGTTGAACGCGGTCGCCTCCAATTTCTCTTTGATGCCGAGCAAGCCGCCTTCGCCGACAAAGCCCTCGAAAAAGCCGATGCCGGGAGCATTGACGAGACCGATCGTGATCGCGAAGAATGCGAGGACGGCGAGCGGNNCGCCCCTTCGGCAGGCTCAGGGCAGGCCCTGAGCGTAGTCGAAGGGCGCGTTCGCGAACCCGATGACGATGGCGAAGAACGCGAGGATCGCGAGCGGCACCCACATCACGGGTGGCGACTCGTGCGCGTGCTCGACCGCGTGGTGATCGCGTCCTGCGCCAAAGAAGGTGAGGAAGATTTGGCGCGTCATGTAAAACGCGGTAAAGAACGCGGCGAGCGCGAGCATGACGAACACCGCCGTCCCCAGCCATTCGCCGTGCATCATCTGCTCGAACGCGTGCGCCAAGATTTCGTCCTTGCTCCAGAACCCCGCGAGCGGTGGGATGCCGGCGAGCGCGAGCGCGCCGATGATGAACACCGTGGTCGTGATCGGCATTTTTTTCCGCAAGCCGCCCATCTGCATCATGTCGTTCGTGCCGACGCCGTGAATGACCGAGCCCGCGCTCAAGAACAACAGCGCTTTGAAGAACGCGTGCGTGATGAGGTGGAACGCGCCGGCGACGTACGCGCCGATGCCCAGCGCGGCGACCATAAAGCCCAACTGCGAAACGGTCGAGTACGCGAGGACACGTTTGATGTCGTCTTGCGCGACGCCAATCGTGCCGGCGAAGAGCGCGGTGAACGCGCCGACAAGCGCGACCGCAACCATCGCCGGTCCGCCCGCCTCCGCCGCGGTGATATAGAGCGGGAACGTACGCGCGATCAAGAACACGCCCGCGGCGACCATCGTCGCCGCGTGAATCAACGCGCTGACCGGCGTCGGACCTTCCATCGCGTCGGGCAGCCAGATGTGCAGCGGGAACTGCGCGCTCTTGCCAATCGTGCCGCCGAGAATCAAGAGCGCGATCACGGTGACCCAGGGCACGCCCGGCAACGCTTGGGCTTCGGCGAGGTGCGCCAGATTCTTTTCGGTGAAAAGGTCGGTCAAGTTCAAGCCGCCGGATTGGATGTAGAGGAACACCAAGCCGACGAAGAAAATCGTATCGCCGACGCGCGTGGTGAGGAACGCTTTGAGCGAAGCGAATTTCGCGCGCACGGTTTGCGCATCGTCAATATGATGTTCGTTCGGCGCGCGCACTGACCAAAAGCCGATGAGGAGGTACGAGCACAAGCCCATGATTTCCCAGAAGAGAAAGAACTCGAACAGGTTCAGGGAAAGCACCAGACCTAACATGCCGCACGCAAAGAGCGAGATGTAGGCAAAAAAGCGCGCATAGCGCGGGTCGTCGGTCGTATGCTTGTGACCGTGCTCGTCGGTGTGACTGTGCTGCATGTAGCCGATGCTGTAGATGAAGATCATGAGGCAGACCGTCGTCACCATGAACAGCATCACCGCGACGAGCGGATCAATCATCACGCCGACGCTAAAGACCTCTTTGCCGGTTGGCAGTTGCAAGAAACCGAGCAAGACTTGAGAGAACGGGTGCTTCGCCAGTTCCGCGCCTGCGCCAATCGCTTCATACAACACGCCGTACGCGACGACGCCGGCGAGGAAGATGCTCAGCACCGCCGTCAGCGCGCTGACACGGTTGTTGCGGTTGAGGAAAAAGACAATCAGCACAAACGCTGCCAAGGGAAAGAGGGGAATCAGGAATGCGTAGTTGAACATTAAGACCTCAATCAACCAATGTGCCAATGAGCCAATGAACCAAACTTCCACTGTCCAATGTCCAACTTCCATTTTCCGGTTTGGCTCATTGGGCAATTGGTCAATTGGCTCATTGTTTCTACCATTTCATCAAATTCACATCTTCCACGTTCACCGTGTCGCGCGAGCGGTAGATCGCGATGACAAGCGCGAGACCGATCGCGGCTTCGGCGGCGGCGAGCGTAATGACGAACAGCGCGAAGATTTGTCCCGCCAAGTCCATCGTCGCGCCGGCGGGCTTGATATAACGCCAGAACGCGACCAGATTGATGTTCACCGCGTTCAGCATCAATTCGATGCCGATGAGAATACCGATGGCGTTGCGCCGCGCCAACGCGCCAAAGAGTCCGATGCAGAATAATGCGGCGGCGAGTATCAGATAGAAATTAAGTGGTATCATATAAACTCCAGTGAATCGAAATTACGAATTCTCACTTGGCATTATTGCCTTCTGAGAATTATTCTGAGTCCAGCCTCTTCGTCTGGTTGTCCATGATGGTAGTTCCAATCAACGACTTGGAATCTGCCTTCACGACCATGGATAGTAATCGTCATTCCTTTGTATAGAGGAAATGGCATTATCCGATCGTCATTGCCCAGCGTTTCGCCTTCTTCGGATTTGAAGTAGATGATGGGATAGGTTTGTTCCATTCTATTCCTCTTTTTGCCGTAGGGCTGAAAGCAGCATCCGCGACACACAATTACAATATTCGTGAATTCATGCGCTCGGTTAAGATAATCTAATCACTCTTCAGTGATGACATTAGAGTTTCATCGGTGTTAGCATAAAGTAGGAATGAACTGTATGGTTTCATCAACTTTGGTATGAGTTCCCCCATGTCGTACTCTGTTTCATCACACTTGTTGAGTTTGTCGAATATTCCATAGAGAAAAAGACTGTGCAAATACACTGAAGTAAAAAACTTGTCCTTTACGAATCGGACGCTACTCTCTGTGTTGATTCGATTCTTCGACAGGTACCGCTTAACCACAAAGCTGTCCATGTTTATTGCAATGGCGTCAATGACGTTTTCTGATTCCCCAGCAGGGATAACCCTCACAATGTCATCGCCTGTCCAATTAAAATCCTTCCACGTTCTGTCGTCTTCGGTCTCCGCTTTTTCGTACACTCTTATCGGCAATGGCAATGCTGGCGGTAGTGGCTTGTCTTCTTTCGGCTTGTCTTGTTGCTTCTGCGGGTTAACAATCTTCACGTAAAAAATTGATTCCAAATTTCCTGAAGGCGAAGACAGTTGGGCATTCAATGCCACTTGATCGCCGACAGCGAGGTTGTCTTTTGGCTCAAACGTAATCTTGATGGAGTTATTTGTTGGCCCTGATACGGTAACATTGAAAACATCTTCAACTTTCTTGGGCTTGCCCTTGTCCGTACCGCCTGTTACATCGTTATTTTGTATTCCAAGGATTTGCAACTGCAATTCTCCCCGTTCGTGGGGACGAAACAGATACTCGTCCTCAACGTCAGTTTCAAATTCAAGTGTTCCCTTTCCATTCAAGGGTACACTCTTGACTCTTTTACCGCATACGTCCTCTTTCAAGTCAAGCCTGAAAATTGATGGGAAGCGGTTGGAAACGTAAGGCGATTTGCTTTCGGGTCGGTGAGATGACTGGTCAATATCTTCTGCGCGGCGAGAGCTCTTGAAAAAATCGAGATTGCCGTTCTTCTTCAGTAAGTTGATAAGATCCTTGTCGAACGGTATGGACTGAATCAGAGACCGTAGTATTTCTTCATCCGCCTTGTTGTCACGAAGGATCCTGTTTTTTCGGTTTTGGTTCAGTTCCTTCAAATCCTCGTTAGACTTGACTTCCTGAATAAGTCTGTCAAGAAGCACTTGCAATGCTTCACCTTCTTTCAAGTTGTATCGGTTTGCCATGAACAAGTCTTGGCGAAAACTCGTCCTGGTGTTCGTGCAGTCAACTTGGAGAAGAAGCGAGTCGCGAAGCATGGGCAAGCCCAAATCATCCGAGACAAAGCGTCTCGGCAGAAACCCATGCACCTGTCCATTGACGGTGAAAACTACTGCCTTGTCCTTGACGAACTCTCTTTGTTCCACGTCGTGCTTGAAAACGGTCGCTTCTATGTTGACACGCCCCATATCGGCAGTTGTCAACGACATTGAGATTGTCTTTTCTTTCCTTTCCCTATCGTCAATCACGATTCGCGTTTTGTTGCCTAGAACAAGTTTGGATTCGTGTTTGGCTTCTGCCGCATGGCCGCCATATCTTCTTTCAACCAAGAGAAACGGCAACGCTGGCTGATATAGAAACTGGTTCAGATCCCGCCACAAAGCGAATGTTATGTCGGTACGAGAGCCGCGAGGCAGATGATAAGAGTACAATTTGACAATCGAGCCTGTAGCGAATGGTTTCCTTTTAGATAGCCCCAAATCCAACGTGGTTATTGCAAAGCGCGGGATTCTATCGTCAACTACGAAATACTCATACCAACTGCTTCCGTATTGGGTTTCCTGTTCTTCGGTCAAGGGATGGCGACGAACCAGAGTAAAACCAAAGTCGTTGCTTCGTCCATCCGTATTCAAGTCATCGCAAAGCTTCGATGCAACGAGTTGATAGCGCTGCAAACGTGTGCCACAAAAAACAACGGCACCCGTGGAACCCATGTTGTATTTGCCTTGGACAAAGCGGATATCCGTTTTGTTGTTACGCCGCAGCGACAAAAAGGTAACAGGAAAATCGTCTGGATGTTGTCCTTCGCCATTATCATACACCAAAAGACTTGGCGTATCTTTGTCGCCTGTCGCAACAATCTGAATGTTTTCAGCGATTCTTCGTCGTTGCCCCTCGCCGATTTCGCTAAAATCGCCGTTCTTGATGCCGAAAAATTTTTCTACAGCCTCCTGCATTGAATTTGGGGCATTCGGTGACTTGGGATTTATGCGGGTCAGTCTGCAATGTTTCAACAGAAGCGAGTCAATTGAATTCGTAACTTTCTCAACAAGGGCAGGAATAGGAGACGGTTGCTGATTCTCAAACGTGCCAAAATTGGTACGGTCGTTTTTGCTTAAACCTCCGTATGGAAACCAATTATCCTCATTCTTGAGAAGTGGATTTGTCGTTATAACTTGATTCACTTCTTCTTCATTGTCGGTGTTGAAGATCGTCCAGAAAAGGCGCTCCAAGTCTCCAGAGAATTTCTCCCCCATAGTCGCTCCTCATTGAGGCATCCTGAGCCAATTGAAGGGTCGCGCACTATTTCGCTTCCGCGCAATCACAATCGCGCCCACGCGCACGGCAACAGAACAGCGTCACTCTTCACTCGCGCATCAGTGCTTGAAATCCCGCCTGCACAAAATGCTGATCGAACGTCAAAGCGTCAGCGATACCAGCGTCGCGCATCACCACGAACGAAACGCAGTCGAGCAAGCCCCATTCTTTGTCTTGATACTGTTTGTAAAGCGCGTAGGCACGGTCAAACAATGGTGGAGTCAATCGGATGATTTCTACTTCGCTTGAGCCAAGCAAATCATCAATCACTTCAACTGCTTGCTGCTTAAAGTTCCGCGCCAACGCGTTGCCAATTTCCAACAGCACGACATCCGTCGTGAGCAGTGGCTGTTTCTCGTACAGGTCAGCCAGTTCCGATGCTTTGGCGTGATACTCGTCGCGTTGATTGATGAGCGCGACGATGAATAGGGTATCAACGAAAATCCTATCGGACACTTTTTTCTCCGCTCACGTAAAGATCGAGGTTCCTAGCAAAATCAGGCGGCGCGTTAATCTTGACACGTTTGAGTTTGGACATCAGGCTTGGAGATGCCGCGCGCTTTTTCGAGTCAGCGAATTTCTTTATGAGCGCGTAGAGTTCGTTCAAGTCCCTTTCGTTGAGCGTGCCTATCTCTGTTGCGATTAGTTCTTTGGTAGTCATACCACCACCTCGTACTCTCTTGTAATCCCAATCGTGCCAACCAGCGCGGCAAGCAACACCGTTAGACTGGAACGCGCCCTGCTTTCAATCGCGCAGACGGCGTTTTGCCAACCGCCGCGCCGCGCGCGGTCTCTTGCTCGTCTGTCAGCAATCGTCCGCGATATTTTTTGCAGATCAAGATAATATTTGACTACCTTGCGCGGCTCGTGTCCGCATTTTTCGGAAATTCGATGCCGCGCTTCCCTGATCCGCGTAATCGTGGGGTCACCCTTCATTTTCCCCTTCCTCTCCGAGCAGTTCCAGCGGCGTCACCAGTGCTGGAACTCCTCCACACTACTCCCGCGCAATCACAATCGCGCCCACGAGCGCGGCGAGTAGCAGGAGCGACACGGCTTCGAACGGCAACAGGTACGTCGTCATCAACTCGGTGCCAATTTTCGGAATCAGATCGCCGCCGACTTGCGCCGTCGCGACGTTCCAGTGTGCGCCGATGACAACCATGAAGAGAATCGCGAACANNGAAATCGCGCCGACGTAGATGAGAATCTGCACCACGCCGACAAATTCGGCTTCGAGCAAAAAATAGACGCCGGCGACGCCCAAGAACGACAGGATCAAGCCCAGCGCGGCGCGCAGGAGGTTGGGTTGGCTGACCGCAATCAACGCGCCGACGAGCGCAAGCGCGGCGAGCGCAAAGAACGCGACATTCGACAAAAAGAGATCGGTGGTCATCGGTATTCCTTAGTCAATAAACCAATTCACGAATGTGCCAATCGAGTGAACCAGGGTTTGGCTCATTGGGCAGTTGGCTCATTGTTCAGATTAGTCCAATCGCCTTGAGAATCGGCGTTGCCAGCGCCGCCAAAATGATGTTGACGAGCGCGATCGGCACGAGCGTCTTCCACGCAAAGCCCATCAACTGATCGACGCGGAAACGGGGCCACGTCATACGAATCCACATGCCGAGCAGGATCAGCGCGTACACCTTGATGAGAAACCAGACGTACGGCGGAAGCAAGGGACCCTGCCAGCCGCCGAAGAACAAGGTCACCGCGATCGTGCAGACGAGAAAAAAGTTAAAGTATTCACCGACGTAGAACAAACCCCACTTCATCCCGCTGTACTCGGTGTGGTGGCCCGCGACGATTTCCGATTCGCCTTCGGGAATGTCGAACGGCGTGCGATTCACTTCGGCGAGCGCGCTCAGATAGTAGACGATGAAAGCAATCGGTCCAACGGGGAACGCAAAGATGTACCATTGCATCCCGCCCCAGCCGCTTTGCGCGTCCACGATTTTGTTCAACGATAGCGAGCCAGTCATCAACACAATCGCGACGATCGTCAGCACTTGCGGCACTTCGTAACTGACCATCTGCGCGACCGCGCGCATGCCGCCGAGGAGCGAGTACTTGTTGTTCGAGCCATAGCCCGCCATAAAGATGCCGATCGTGCCAATCGAACCAACCGCGACCACCCACAGCACGCCGATGTTTAGGTCCACCGGGAACATCCCCTTGCCCCACGGAATCACGGCGAACGCGAGCACCGCCGGCGCCGCGACGACAATCGGCGCGAGCGTGTGCACTAGCCGGTCGGCGTTCGTGGGCACGATGTCTTCCTTGATAAACATCTTGATCGTGTCAGCGACCGGCTGCAATAACCCGAACGGTCCCACGCGGTTGGGTCCGACGCGATCCTGAATGCGCGCGGCGTTCTTGCGTTCGAGCCAGATCAGGACCAGCACCATAAGCACCAACCACAGCAGGAGGACGACGATGACGACGAGACTCATCACCGCCGCGACGATCGCGTTTTCGGCGTCCTTGACCAGATTCAGCCCGGCTGCAAGCGCGTGCAGCGCGCCGGCGAGCCAGTCGTACAGATTAACGAAAAGATTGTTGAGGAGGTCCATCGGCAAATCCTATCTTCTCAAATCCATTCGAGCAGACCCTTACGCCAAGCGTACGCCAGCGCGACGACGAGGATCGCGAGAAAGATCGCCATTTCGACGAGCGCGAACAGGCCGAGCGCGTTATAGGCAACCGCCCACGGGTAGAGGAACACTACCTCGATGTCGAAGACGACAAAGATCAGCGCGTAGATATAGTACTGGACGCGGAACTGCACCCAGACATTTTGCGCTGCTTCGGGAAAGTCTTCGAACTCGAGGCCACATTCGTACGTGGTGAGTTTGGATTGGTTGGGCTTTTTGGGGCGGATGATCCAAGCCATTGCGAGAGCGATAGCGGGGAAAAGAGCTGCCACGACGGCAAACAGAGCGACAATGCCATAGCGATCAAGCACGTTGGCTACTCCTTCGTAGAAAGATAAGGGCTTGAAGCGAACATAATTATTATATCACACTCATTCTGATTTTACAAAATCACTTTTGTGCTATAATTCCATCATGAGCAATGAACTTGGTATCGTCGTCAATCCCGACGCGCGCGTGTGGGACGATTTTGTCGCGTCGCGCGGCGGACACGTTTTTCAAACCACTGCGTGGGGCGAACTCAAAACACGCTTTGGCTGGAGCGCGCTTGTTCTCGCGCTCGCCCGCGGCGATGCGCCGATCGCCGGCGCGCAAGTCCTCTTCCGCCAATTGCCGCTGGGACTGCGCTTTGCCTACATCCCGCGCGGCCCGGTGGTTGATCCCAACGACCGCGTGGCCTTTGCCGCGCTACTCGACGCACTCTGCGCGGCAGTAAAATCGCGCGGCGCGTTCGCGCTGAAGATCGAACCCAATTGGCTTGATGCTCCAATCTCCAATCTCCAATTTCTACCCTCCAACTCCATCCAGCCCCGCACGACCATCCACCTCGACCTCACGCGCGGTCTCGACGCGATTCTCGCGCAGATGAAACCCAAGTGGCGGTACAACATCCGACTCGCGGAACGCAAGGGCGTCACCGTGCGCGAAGGCAGCGCGGATGATCTGCCGACGTTCTATCGCCTGATGCAAATCACGCGCGCGCGCGATCGCTTTGCGATTCATTCAGCCGATTACTATCGCGCGGCGTTTGAACTCTTCACCGCGCGCGATTACGCGCGCCTCTTCGTCGCCGAGTACGCACGCGAGCCGCTTGCCGCGATCTTCGTCACCGCGTTCGGCGGCGAAGCGATTTACCTCTACGGCGCGTCGTCCAACGCGCACCGCGAACGCATGCCGAACCATGCGCTGCACTGGGCGGCGATTCAATGGGCAAAAGCGCGCGGGTGCGTGCGGTACGATCTCTGGGGCGTCGCGGCGGTCGCGGACGCGCTTGTAGGGGAAAGGCATGCGCGCGACCAGTCAGATTTGTCGAATGTCTCGTCCCTACCGCACGGACTGTATCAGTTCAAACAGGGATTTGGCGGGCAGTTGGTGCAGTACACCGGTGGGTACGACGCGGTGTTCTCGCGCTGGCGCCATGCGCTGTACGTGCGCGCGCTGGCGTGGCGGCGCGGGG
>DHFK01000078.1 GCA_002400365.1 Anaerolineales bacterium UBA4826
GCGCTGTTGCTGCTCGCGCGCCTCATCACGCGCGGCGCAACTCTGCGGCGATTCGTCGTGCTCGGCGTCGTGCTGGGACTCGGCGCGCTGACGAAGGTGAGCGACTTGGGCTTGCTCGGCGTCGCGGCGTGTGTGTTTGCGTACTTGCTTTGGCAAAGCAGAAGGGGAGAGGGGGAGAGCGGGAGAGTGGGAGATGGTCACCGTGTCACCTTGTCACCCGGTCTCCTTGGCGGTGCCTTGCTCTGTGCCACACTTGTCATCCTCATCGCGTTCTGGTGGTACGCGCGCAACTGGGCGCTCTACGGCGATCCGCTCGCGTTCAACGTCTGGCTGCAGATCGCCGGCGGACGCCCTACGCCGGCAACGCTGTCAGGGCTGTTCGACGAATTTCAGGGCTTTCGCATTTCGTTCTGGGGCAACTTTGGCGGCGTCAATCTGATCGCGCCTGACTGGGTGTACATTGTCCTCGACGCATTCACCGTCTTGGCGTTGGTTGGCTTGTTGGTCGGTGGGTTGCGGCGCGCGCTGCCTCGCTTGCTCTGGCTTCCAGCGCTTTGGCTGGCAATCATCTCGCTCAGTCTGATTCGTTGGACGTGGCTCACGCTCGCCTCGCAGGGGCGGCTCGTCTTCCCGGCGATCAGCGCGGTGGCGATTCTGCTCGCGTACGGACTGGCGCAATTTCAGATTTCAGATTTCAGATTTCAGATTACGCATCACGTTTTACGTTTTACGCATTTGTCATTTGTCATTTTCCTCCTCGCTTTCGCCATCCTCGCCCCCTTGACCCTCATCGCCCCCGCGTACGCGCTGCCCGCGCGCTTGTCCGACGCCGCCGCGGTGCCCCACCCGGCGCATATCACCTTCGACAACCAAGCCGAACTCGTCGGCTATGCGCTGCCGCAGAAATCGGTTGTGCCGGGCGGCGAATTGCCGCTGACGGTGTACTGGCGCGCGCGCGAACGCATCGCCGAAGATTTCTCGGTGTACATTCGGCTGTTCGACGGGGATGGGAAAATCGTCGCGCGCTGGGAGGCGTTTCCGGGCGGCGGCTTGTATCCCACGCGCGTGTGGCAGCCGGGCGAGGTGATCCAAGATCGGTACCGGCTCCCGCTTGCGCTCGACGCGCGCGCGCCCAGCGCCGGGCGTATCGAGGTAGGCTTGTTCCGCCGCGTCCCTCTCGAAACCCTGACCGCGCGCGATCCCCAAGGTCGAACGGTGACGCCGACGATCGCGCGGTTCAAGATTGCCCAGGCAACGCCCACGCGCGTGCAGGCGGAAGTGCATTATGAATTCGGGAACAGGATCGCGTTGATCTACTATACCGTGTATGCCGTGGAGGGCAAACCTCGCGCCGGCGGCACGCTGCGTGTGCCGATGTACTGGCGCGCGCTCGCGCCGATGGACGAGGATTACACCGTCTTTCTTCACTTGCTCGATCGCGATGGCAAAATCATCGCGCAGACGGACGCGCAACCTCACCAGGGTGCGTACCCCACTTCGTTTTGGGATGTGGGGGAAATCGTCAGAGACGCATACGAATTGACGATTCCGCCGGATGCGGAAGCGTGCGCCTACTTGCTTTACGGCGGGCTTTACCGTGCGCGGGATGGCGCGCGCTTGCGCTTGCCCAGCGGCGCCGATCGCGCCTTTCTCGCCGAAGTGTGTGTCTCAAAGGACTGACCGATTTCAGATTGACAAATCGTTTCGACTGTGCTATAAACAAGCCGCAACTGAACAAGACTGGACGCTCATCCAGAGAGGTGGAGGGAACGGCCCTGTGAAACCTCGGCAACCCGTCTGGGTAGAGATTAGCAATTAGAGATTGGTAATTACCAATTTCTAATCTCTAATCTCCAGACCCGGTGCCAATTCCGGCAAGCCATTTCGGCTTGGAAGATGAGAGGCGTATTTCGCAATTCTCTCTCATCGGGAGAATTTTTTGTTTGTAGGGGCGTTTGATTGACGCCCGTACACTTGACGCCCGTACACATATGCGAACCATCGAAATGAATAACGGCGTGGTGAAACTGATTGACCAGCGCAAACTGCCGCGCCAGTTGGAAATTGTCGAGTGTCGCGATTACCGCGCGGTGGCGCGCGCGATCAAGGAGATGACGATTCGCGGCGCGCCGGCGATTGGCGCAGCGGCAGCGTTCGGACTTGCGCTCGCCGCGCGTGAATCGAAAGCGGCAACGCGCGATGAATTGCTGCGCGATCTCGACGCGGCGGCGCAAGCGTTGCGCGCCACGCGCCCGACGGCGGTCAACTTGGCGTGGGCGCTCGACCGCGTGATGCGGCAAGCGCGCACAACCGATCTCGACACGCACGGCTTGCGCGATTTCGTCGTCGCGGAAGCGCAGCGCATTGCGGATGAAGACGTCGAAATCAATCGCGCGATGGCGCGGCACGGCGCAGCGCTCATCAACGACGGCGATACAATTCTGCATCACTGCAATACGGGTCCGCTGGCGACGGTGGACATTGGCACGGCGCTGGGCTGCATCATCGAAGCGCATCGGCAGGGCAAGCGCGTGCACGTCCTGGTGGACGAGACGCGCCCGCGCCTGCAGGGCGCGCGCCTGACCGCGTGGGAGTTGATGCAATACGGCGTGCCGATGACACTGATCGCGGACAACGCGGCGGGCTATTACATGCGCACGGGACGCGCGCAGAAATGTTTCGTCGGCTCAGATCGCGTCGCGGCGAACGGCGATGTCGCGAACAAAATCGGCACGTATAAAGTGGCAGTGGTCGCGCGCGAGAATGGTATTCCGTTCTACGCGGTCATGCCCACTTCGACGATTGACATGAATTTGGCGAATGGCGATTTGATTCCGATTGAGGAGCGCGACGCGCGCGAGGTGACGCACATCGAAGGCGTGCCGATTGCGCCGGCGGGCGTGCGCGTCGGCAATCCCGCGTTCGATGTGACGCCGCACAAGTACGTCACCGCGCTGGTGACAGAGCGGGGCGTGGTGCGTCCGCCGTTTGTGGAGAATCTTCGCGTGATCCTGAAGCAGTAAGACAGTAAGACAGTCGAACAGTAAGCACTGTCCTACTGTGCCACTGTCTCACTGTACACTGGGGTTGAAAGCGAGGGAGTGATGGGCATTGATCTCAAGCGTCTTTACTACGGCGCTACCGCTTTCCTTGTCTTCCTAGTCGCGTTTTTCGCGGCGCAGACCTTCGCCGACCAAGCCCTGCGTTTGGTCGTGGTGTCGAACGTGCCGATGGCGGAACGCTATCCAACGCCGGCGCTGCCTCCCATCGTACTGACGCCGCCCGCGACGGTTGCGCCGGTGGTTGTTCCTGGACAGCCCACGCCCGTCCCAGTGCCGACAGTCTCGCCAGAAGAAAGAGAAGCGCAACGGCAGAAAGAGCGTGCGCGCATGGAAGATTTCGATTTACGCGGCGCGAAAGAAGGCGTGGCATCGTCCCTGGCGATTCTCTTGGTCGCGCTGCCGATTTGGTTCTTTCATTGGCGGCGCTGGCGCGCCCTGACGCAGACCCAGTCGCCCGTTTTGTTTCGGCTGTACGTTTACGCGCTGATGTTGGTCACGCTGCTCACCGCGGTGGTGCGCGGCGGCGGCGCGGTGAGCGCGTGCGTAAAACCGTTGATCGGCGCAGTGGATTTTTCGTCGCGATACGCGTCGCTCACCTTCGCTCAAGATTTGGCGACGAGTTTGCTCGGCGCACTCGTCGCGCTGCTGGCGTGGTGGTACCACTGGGCGATGGTGCGGACCGAGCGCGAGGAAGGATGATGAGTAGCATGGGCGCGTTATCTGTCATCATCGTTTTGGCGATCCCGATTGCGATCATCGCGCTGGTTGCCTGGACGGCTCGTCGCGGCGGGATTACTTTCGACGTACGCCAAACGTATTTTTATCTGGTCACATTCGTCACACTCGCAATCGCTTTTTTCGCGCTATCGGCGGTCGTCGGCGGCGTGTGCGAGGTTGCGTTTGCCAATTCGCCGACGCCGCGCCATTCGTACATCTGGCAGCAGATCGCGAACATGCTAGGAATGTTCGTGACCGCCGCGCCGGCGTGGTGGCTGCACTGGCGCGGCGCGCGCCGCGCGCTCGCGCGGAAACGTTTGCTCGGCTTGCGCGTCTACCTGTACGCGGTCACCGTCATCGCGTTGGTCGCGGTCGTAATCATCGGCGGTATGGCGGCGTCGGAAATTCTCAAAGCGCTGTTCGGTCTCGTTGATTTTACCAGCGCGGACGGCGCGCGGACGTTTTGGAAAAACGAAATATCTGCGGTTGTGAACTTGCTGCTTGCCTTGCTCGTTTGGCTCTATCACTGGCGCGCCGTTGAAC
>DHFK01000077.1 GCA_002400365.1 Anaerolineales bacterium UBA4826
ATACGCACGGCGCGCAGCAGCCGGACCGGGTCGTGTTGAAAAATCTCATCCGCGACCGCGCAGACTTGCTTTGCCTGAAGATGCTTTTGCCCGTGGAACGGATCGGTGAGTTCATGGCTGCCCAGTTGGCGCGCCATCGCGTTGATCGTGAAATCGCGCGTGGACAAATCGTCGCGCAGACTGCCGCGCAGTTGCGCGAAATCCACGTACGTGTCGCCGAGGATCACGCGCGCGACATTGTTTTCCGCGTCCATCAGGTAGTACGCGCCGCACGCCGAATCGGCGAACGCGCGCGCGAGTTCCGCCGCATCGCCGTCAACCGCGAGATCAATATCGCGCATGGCGCGGCCGAGCAATTCGTCGCGGACCAAACCGCCGACAAAGTACGCGTCCACGTTTTTGTCGGCGATGAACGAAATGACTAGAGCCAACGTGTTCATGTCAACCACTCGCTTTCTCACCTTCTGCCGGCACAAAGACCACCAGCGGCTCTTCTTTCGGCCGTTGATGTTTTGACGCGAGCAACGCCTCGCGCTCGCTCAGCCCGACGCCGGTGACGCAGCCGCGCACGATCGCGATCCAGCGTCCGGCGTAAGGGGCAAGGTCCAGGTTTTGCGGCAAACCTTGGGAAAGGCTGCTGACTTGCATCGGTCCCCCGTAAAGCGTAAAGCGTAAAACGTGAAACGTGATGCATGAATTACTTTGCGATTTTCTGCTTCGAGGCGGGTTTGGGTTTCTTTGCTTTCACCAGTTTCTGCGCGACGAGATCCGCGACTTCGCCGGGAAAACGCGCGACCGGCACGCCGGCTCGCTTGAACGCCTCTATTTTTTCTGCCGCCGTGCCCGTGCCGCCTTCGATGATCGCGCCGGCGTGGCCCATCCGTTTGCCGGGTGGCGCAGTCTGTCCCGCGACGAACGCAACCACTGGCTTGGTCAGATTCTTCTTGATATAGTCCGCGGCTTGTTCTTCGTCCGTGCCGCCGATTTCGCCGATCAGCACGACGGCTTGGGTTTTCGCGTCTTGCTCGAACATCGCGAGGATTTCGATAAAGCCCAAGCCGTGCACCGGGTCGCCGCCGACGCCGATGCAGGTGGACTGCCCGATCTTGCGCTGGGTCAGCGCGTGGATCACTTCGTACGTCAGCGTGCCGCTGCGCGACACCAAGCCGACGGGCCCGGGGATGCAAATGTTGCTGGGAATGATGCCAACTTTGGATTTGCCCGGCGAGATCAAACCGGGGCAGTTGGGTCCGATCAGTTTCGTGCCGGTCTCAGTCAACCGTCGCGTCACGCGCAGCATATCAATCACCGGCACCCCCTCGGTGATGCAAACGACCAGCGCGATCCCGGCTTCGGCGGCTTCCAGAATCGAATCCGCCGCGCCGCGCGCGGGGACATAGATCACCGACGTGTTCGCGCCGGTTGCCTTGACCGCTTGCGCGACCGTATCGAACACGGGGACGCCCAGCACTTGCTCGCCGCCGCGACCGGGCGTCATGCCGGCGACGACGTGGGTGCCGTACTCGATCATCTGCCGCGTGTGGAATTCGCCTTCGCGTCCAGTAATTCCCTGCACGATCAATTTGGTTTTCTGGTCAATGAGGATGCTCATGGGTTTCACTCCGCCTTGTATTTTGCTCCGCCCAATTCGCGGATCATGCGCGACACTTGGCTGGCGCATTTGCCGACGTTCTCGCTCTCGCGCGCCGAAAAACGCACGGCGCGCCATGCTTTGCCCTTGGGCATTCGTCGCGGCGTGTCGCCGAGGAGTACCGCGAGATTACCGCGGGCGCAGGGGATCCAGAAATCGACGCGATACCGCGCGCGCTGGTCGCGCACCGTGATCTGGCGCTCCGCGCCAATGCCCGCTGCTTTCAGCGCGTCCCACAACGCATCGTCGGCGTCGCTCGCGCCGAGCAGGTCGTTGAGCTCGACCGCGCGCGAGAACTTACTGCCGGTCGTCCAGATGAACAGGATTCTCCGCGCGCCTTTGCTCACGATGGGTCGCGGCAGCGCGATCAGTGAGCCAAGTTGCAATTTGAAATACGCGTCGTCCGCGCGTGGGTGATCGGTTTCGTCGGGAAAGAGTTCGCGGCGGCGAACCAGTTCGTGTCCCTGCACGGGCGCGTACTCGCGGATCGTCCACTTGCAATCGGCAAACGCCTTGGTCAGATAAAAGGCGACATAGCGCGTTTGCGTCAAGCGCGCCGGCGCGTGCTTCGCCGGAACGCGATACCAATGCTCCGCGCGGACAATCTCCAGATCGCGCGGATTATTCAGCAGGGCGACGAGCACTGGATCGTCTGCGTCCACTCACGTGTCCTTTACCTGGGCGCGAATCTTTTTGGCAATCTTTTCCAAGTCCTCGCGCGTTGGGCTGCCGTGCGCGCGCCATTGCAAGCGGCGATTGTTGCCGTCGCGCGACATCAAACCGTCGTTGTAAAAGCGCGGGGCGAGGTGCGCGTGATAATGGAAAACGGCTTGCCCGCCCGCGCGCTCGTTCGATTGCAGCACGGTCAGCCCATCGGCGTTGAAGGTCGCGCGGAGCGCGCGCGCGACGATGCGCGACGCGCGCATCACCGCTTTGCCACTGTCGTCGTCAAGATCAAAGAGATTACGCGCATGTGTTTTCGGAATGACGAGGGTGTGTCCTTCGACGACCGGATGGATGTCGAGAAAAGCCAACGCATCGACGCTTTCGTACACAATCGCCGCAGGCGCGCGCTTGGCGGCAATCGCGCAGAAGATGCAGTTGTAGTCTACGTGCTCCATTGCAACTCCCAAAGGATGAAGGCGGAAGGATAAAGGTAGAAGGTTTTTCATCCTTCTGACTTCTGCCTTTACAATATCCGCAGCGTCTGCGCCAGCACTTGGATCGCGCGTGCGTACTCTGCCAGATCGAGATGCTCGTTCGGCGTGTGGTCGAGCGCGGAATCGCCCGGACCGTACGCGACGATCGGACAGCCCCACGCGGGACCGACAATGTTCATGTCCGATGTTCCAGTCTTGACTGTGAAAGCGGGTGAGCCCCCCGCTCCGCGAATTGCCGCGAGAAACGCGCGCACGAGCGCGTTGTTCTTGTCCGCGCGAAACGGCGGCTCCTCGCTCGAAAATGCAACGGTCGCGCCATCGCCGAACTGCGCGATCTGCTGTTCCACTTGTTCGATGGTCAGTCCAACCGGCACGCGCAAGCCGATGCGCATCGTCGCGCGATCGGTAAAGCCATCGTCGTGAGAGTTGAGCGCGCGCAGCGACGGATCGAGTTGGTCGAACACGCGCGGCTGGTCGCGGTTGTACTCGGCGGCGAATTGCGAGACGCGATTCCAGAACGCGACGGCTTCTTCTGCCGCCGCGCGCGCGCCGCTCGCCGTGTGCGTCATCGCCTTGGCGATTTCGTAATCCACAAGCACGCGCCCCTTGTAACCCAGCGTGATGCGATCCCAACCGCTCGGCTCGCCGATGATGCAGAACTGTGGCGCGTATTGCGTAATTGCGTATCGTGCGCCCTTCGATGTCGCGGCTTCTTCTTCCACCGCGCCGATGACGACAAAGCGCACGCCCTCGCGCGCGCCCACGCGCGCACACGCAGAGACGAATGTCGCGAGACAACCTTTTGCATCTACCGCGCCGCGCCCGTACAGTTTACTGTCTTCGATGCGCGGTTCGATGTAGCCATGAAACGTGTCAATGTGTCCAAGCAATACAATATCACGTTTGCCTTCTCCCAGAATCCCAACCGCGTTCCCCGCGTCGTCCACGAACGCGCGCAACCCCAGCGCGTTCATCTGCGCGACGAGATAGTTGACCGCATCGCGCTCTTGCTGCGAGGGGCTGTAGATTTTGACGAGACCGGTGAGGAGATTAGTTGGATTCATCATCATTCACGATAAATCAGCTAGCAACCGATGAACGTATGCCTTGAATGCGCGGCTGATATGCAATGTGCTGGTCGTGAATAGTGCATCTACAGCACTTTCCAACTCGCTGTGCGTGAGGCGACCTACCTTGTAGGCACGTACCAGCACGCCCACCGATCCCACAACGGTTGCTCCGACATTCTCCAGAAACCGACGCAAGTCCAGATCATCGGTCAGCACCGGCGACCGAAATTGGTTTGATCTTGCCAAGACATATACCTGGGCATCTGCAGGATGAATCGTTGGTTTCTTGGTGTCGTTGACGATCTGCATCCATTCTACTTCAGGAACGCGCACGATTGAAATAATCAACGTAGCAATTTCCAGACGCGAAGGATCAAGTCCATAGGCGCGTAGTTCCTCAGCCACGAGTTCAGGCAGCTGCAAATTATCAAAGGCGCCCAAGCACTCAAGTTGCCCGATTTCGTACAGATGCAGGATCGGACCCGTATCGGCGATGGCTTCAGTCATGCAATCCCCACGCTATATCGCGCTTGAATGCGTCGCGTTGGTAATCAACTGCCTCCAATTGTTCAGATCCGAGTTCCTTCAATGCTGTTTCTCGTGTTACCTGACCAAGCAGGTATGCCTCAATCAAGGTCTCTCGGTACAAAGATTGAATACCTTCGCGTACCGCTTGTCCCAGGACTGTGGCTTCGTCTTGGTGACGCTGTGCGATTACAAACGCCAATTGCTGAGTCAACTGTGTATCGTTCACGTTTTTTCCTCCTGCAGCACCGCCTCAATCTGCTCCGCTACCACATCGAGATCGGTTTTCTCGATCACCAGCGGCGGCAGCAGACGCAGCACATTCAACCCCGCCGGCAGCGCCAGCACGCCGCGATCCATCAGCGCGTGTAAGTACGGCGTGACCTTTTGCTTTAACTCGACGCCGATCATCAAGCCCAAGCCGCGCACCTCGCGGATCAGCGGCGATTCGATGCGCTCCAAGCGGCCTTTCATGTACGCGCCAAGTTCGGCTGCGCGCGCGGCGAGATTTTCTTTTTCGATGAAACCGATCGCGGCGACGCCGGCGGCGCACGCCAACGGATTGCCGCCAAAGGTCGAGCCGTGAATCAGCGGTTCCAACTTTTTCACGCGCTCGCCGATTAGGGTTGCGCCCATTGGCATCCCACCGGCAATGGATTTGGCGACGCAGACGAAGTCGGCTTCCAAGCCGTAATGCTCGGACGCGAACATCTTGCCGGTGCGGGCGAACCCGGTTTGCACTTCGTCCACGATCAGCATCGCGCCGCGCGCGCGGCAGATTTCCTGCAAGCCGATCAGGAATTCGCGCGAGCCAAGCCGCACGCCGCCCTCACCCTGCACGACTTCGACGATGACGCCGGCAGTTTTGTCGGTGATCGCCTCGCGCGCCTTGTCGAGGTTGTCGTACGGCGCGTGCGCGAAATCGGGGACGAGCGGCAGAAACGGCTCGCGGTATTTTGGCTCCCACGTCGCGCTGAGCGCGCCCAGCGTGCGCCCATGAAAGCCGCGCATGAACGCGAGGATGCCGGTGCGTCCGGTGGTATAGCGCGCGAACTTGATCGCGCTTTCAATCGCTTCGGTGCCCGAGTTGCACAGATAGACGCGGTTCGCGCGGTTCGGCGAAATCGCGACGAGTTTCTCTTCGAGCGCGGCGCGTTTGTCGTTG
The DNA here is from genome assembly GCA_002400365.1 of Anaerolineales bacterium UBA4826. Taxonomy (GTDB): domain Bacteria; phylum Chloroflexota; class Anaerolineae; order UBA4142; family UBA4142; genus UBA4142. Next base: position 5,572 of record DHFK01000077.1, read on the forward strand.
TAAAAGATTTCGGTGAGCGAGATGAGCGTGCGCGCCTGTTCGGCGATCGCGTCCGCGACGACGGGATTGGCGTGGCCCACATTCGCCGTGCCTTGTCCACCGACGCAGTCAATGTACTCGCGTCCGTTGTCGTCCCAGACGCGCGCACCCCTGCCGCGCACGATCGCCAGCGGCCGCTTGCTGCTTACCCCCGAGGTGTATTGCGATTCGATTTCGATGATGTTCGCCATTGATGCTTGACTCCTGTTTCTTGTCGGTGGCAAAATATGGTCAAGACAGAGACTCGGAAGGGACTCTCGAAACAAAGTTGCCGCCCGCATCCCCACCTTCATCCATGAACGCATAGACCGTCGGGCGCGCTTTGGTTGTCATTCGATCACCGTCCCCTTGCCTTCCAGCGCGCGCTGAAGCGGCTGCTCCACGCGACCGTCCGCGAAGATCACTTGCCGCACGCCCAGCGCGAGCGCTTCGCTCGCGCCAAGCACTTTTTTCTTCATGCGTCCTTCGGCAAATTCGATGGATGCCTCNNCATCGCCGCGGCGCGGTCGCCGTCCACGTTGATCGCGTCGCCCTGATAACTGATCGCGAGCGGTGCGATAACGGGAACATAGTGGCGTGCTAGCAGCACGCCCAACAAATCTGCGTTCACTTTTTCGACGCGCCCGGTGTAATCGTCGCGCAAAATGCGCTGGCGACCATTCTCGACGATGCGGATGGCGTCTTTGCGCGTGCCTTGGAGCAAGCGTCCGTCCACGCCGCTCAACCCAATCGCGTTGACGCCGAGTTTTTGCAGGCGCTCGACCAGAAACGTATTGACCTTGCCGCACGCCGCCATCACGAAGATCTCCAGCGTCGCGCGGTCGGTGTAGCGCGATGTGAAGCCCTGCGGCGATGTCACGTGCCGCGCAGGGTGCCCCAACTTGTCGCCGAGCGCGTCCGCCTCCTTGCCGGTGCCGTGCATGACGACAAGTTGCTGTCCCTCCTGTGTCAGCGTCGCGATGTCCGCGCAGACGTAATCGAGGTTGATGCCGGCGCTGCCGCCAATCTTGACGACCATCATTTTCGATTTTCGATTTTCGATTTTCGATTGGCGATCCGCATGTTTTTGTTTGCAGTTTTATGAGAAGCGTTGAAAATGGCTGTCAACTCATTCGCCTCTTTCATCAAGTCAGCAACTCGTCGCTCGGACACGAGTTTCGCCTCAACGACAATTTCCATCCAGTACGCGGACTCGTCAGATTCTTCAAGAACCACACCAAGCTTGTTGACAAAATCTTTCGTGGAACGGGCTCGGCAAGCCGCCCGATAATTCGCGCCGACCGAAGTTCCCGAACGGATCAATTGATTGGCAATAATGTTGGCGGCGCGACGTTCAGGCAACGCTTCGCACAAAGAAATGACTCGCAGTGCGAACTGCTTTGTTCGTTTCTTCAACTGCTCTTCAGTGAGAACAGACATCTCAACCTCCGCAATCGAAAATTGAAATTTGAAAATCGAAAATTACACGGGGTGCAGCCCCGCGAACTCCAACCCCGCGCGCTCGTCAAATCCGCACATCAGATTCATCGCCTGCGCCGCGCTGCCCGCCGCGCCTTTCATCAAGTTGTCAATCGCGCAGAGCGATACCACGCGGCACGTCGTCTCATCGTACTCAAAGCCGACATCGGCATAGTTCGAGCCGGACAGGATTTTCGGTTCGGGATAGCGNNGTGCCCGCTTTCAAAAAGCAATGCGCGGTTGCCAGCACCCCGCGCACCATTTCGATGGAGGTGATCGAAAGGTGCACGTTGGTCAAGCCGAGTTCCTGTTCCACTTCGCCCGTGTGCCGATGACCGACGGGCGAGAACGAGCGCACCGAGCCGCTGCGTTCGGGATGATGCGACGCGAGCGACGGCGAGTTGCCGCCTTCGCTCGAACCGACTTTGACGTCCACGATGATCGCGCGTGAGGTGTCGAGTAGATTCGCGCGGACGAGCGGGAGCAGCGCAAGGATAGATGCCGTCGCGTTGCAGCCGACGCCGCTCACGTATTGCGTGTTGCGTATTTCGTCGCGGTGGAGTTCCGGCAACCCATAGACGAATTTGCTCACCCAATTCGGCGCGCGATGTTCTTCGCCGTACCAGCGCTTGTACGCGGCGAGATCGCGTAAACGAAAATCGGCGGACAAGTCCACAATGCGCGACGCGAGCGCGGACAACGCATCAATCTTTTTCTGCGCTTCGCCGTGCGGCAGCGCAAGAAACAAGACGTCGCAGGGTGCGATTTGATCGGGCGTCGTGAATTGCAGTTTGGTGCGCCCGCGCAAATTTGGGTGCACGTTGTAGAGATACTCGCCAACGTGCGACTCGGAGGTGACTTGGGCAAGTTCGACCTGCGGGTGCGATAGTAAGATGCGCGCGAGTTCGCCGCCGGCATAGCCGGAACCGCCGATGATGGAGGCTTTAATCATCCATGACCGCCAAAGAAATCTTTAGTCTCATTGCGTTCATTTGCTTGAATCAAGTGATTCGAAAACTGCGGGTCACTCATGCGCCCGCCGCGAATTCGCTGACGATTTCGTGCAGCACGCGCGTACCGAACAGCAAATTGTCAATCGAGATGCGTTCGTCGTGGCCGTGGATGCGATCGAGTTCGGCGGTCGGCGCGATCATCGGGCAAAAGCCGTACACCCGCGTACCCAGTCTGCCTACGTGCCGCGCGTCGGTCGCGCCGACGACGAGATAGGGCAGCACCGGCGACCTGGGTTCGTGTCGCGCCATCACGCGCGCGATCGTCTCGAACAGGCGCGTCGGGTGGTCTCCCTCGCGACCCAGGTTGTTGTCTATGAACTCGATTGCCACCGTGTCGCCGACGACCGCGCGCAGTTCGCGTTCCAAGTCTGGCGGCGTCTGGCCGGGCAGCAAACGCGCGTCGCATTTCGCTTCGGCGACCGACGGAATGACGTTGATCTTGCTGCCCGCGTGCAACATCGTCGGCGTAATGGTGTTGTGGAGCATCGCGTAGAACATCGAGCGCAAGCCGTCATCGAGCGGCAGGCGTTTGATCGCGGCGTTGTACTTTTTCGCGTCGAGCAACGCGAGCATGTCGGCGTGGTAGCGCTGGTCAACGTTTGCGGCGACGCCTTCGAGGAACAAGCGCGTGGTCTTGGTTGCGTGCAGCGGCAATTCCGCCGCGCCGATTCGCTGAAGCGCATCCGCGAGTTTTAGGATCGCATTGTCCGGGTGCGGTTGCGAGCCGTGTCCAGAGCGACCGCGCGCGCGCAGCGCAAAGCGCGCGGTGCCTTTTTCGCCGATCTGGCAAGTGAACACGCGCCGTCCCAGGATGTCCAGCCCAAAGCCGCCGCCTTCGTTGAGCGCGTACTCGGCGCGGATGAGGTCGGGATGTTCTTTGACCATCCAGCCCGCGCCCAGTTTGCCACCCGTCTCCTCGTCCGCATTCGCCATGAAGATGACGTCGCGCGCCAGCGGCTTGCCCGCGCGCTTGAGGATCAACAGCGTCATCAGTTCCATCGCAGCCAAGTCTTTGACGTCGAGCGCGCCGCGGCCCCAGAGAAAACCATCGGCGCTCTCTGCGCCAAACGGCGGATGCGTCCACTGGTCCGCTTCGACCGGCACGACGTCCAGGTGCGCCATGAGCAGCAGCGGCGCGGCTCTGCCATCGCCTTTCAGCCGCGCGACGAGGTTGCCGCGCCCGGGCGCGGCTTGCAAAACCGTCGGCTCGATTCCTTCGCGCTTGAGAACGCCGGCGAGATATTCCGCCGCTGGCGTTTCGTGCCCCGGCGGATTCGACGTGTCAATCCGAATCAGGTCTTGCAGGTAGCGCGTTGTTTCGGCGCGAATCGCGTCCCAGTTGGTGGTCATTCTCGATTGTCCAGTTACGTAGTTTCTTTCATCTCCAAGACCTTTTCCTTCACCCACTCGTTGATGACTGTCTTGGACGGTATTCGCTTGGCTCTGGCAATCGCGGTTACCCTTTCAGCCAAATCGTCGTCAAGCGCGAACAGGTGTCCTTCTCTTGATGTCAATGTCGAAATGAACTTTTGGCATATCGTCCCAATACTCGCCCATATCGTGGGTATCGAAGAACTCTACCAACTTGTCAAGGGAAGTGAATTTGGGCATAGGTCGGGAAAGGCTCGGTGTTCCCCGTTCGTGCATGAATGCTTTATTCTTCGTGGTAGTATTTTGGCTCATCTACGCCCATCACTTGTCGCAGATAAACCAACTCGCCCAAGTGGTAAGTAAGATGACGAATCGCGCCCCATACCGCGCCTCGATATGGAATCGTATCTCCCGTATGCCATGTTATCGGCTCAGCCAGTTTGCCTGGGGTCGCAATGTCGCGTTGTAATTGGTCGCAAGCGGCGCGCAATCCTTCGAGGGCCTCAGCCTTACTATGCGGCTTGGGATTCTTCGTCTCGGCATAAGCCAAATGCCACAGAATGTCTAAAGCGGATTTCGCTTTCGGCGTAGGACGCCAGCGCATTTGTTCTTCGCTCAAGTCTGCGACTGTATCCTCAACCTGACGTTGTTCAATTTCCAGAATGGATGCGAGGTCCCCTGTTGCGTACGTTGGAGTTACGGCGACAAATTTAGGCATGGTTTCTCCTTGCGAATTACACTTGCGATTGTATTTGCCGTCCCGACTTACGTGGGGCGCGACGCCCAGGTGAAAAGGCATTACGGCAAACGCTATAGCGCCACGCAACGGCGGACGAATCGAAAGTACCTTCTAATCGCNNGCCGCCCCGCCGTTGTCGTGGTGCGTGGGTTCTCTGCCGTTCTCTCACGCTCTCGCTGTCGCTTTGTATTGAGCAATTATCTCGCGAATGACTGGCATCAACTCAACGGGAACTTCAATTACCGTTCGTCCTTTGCTCTTGAAGGCGACTTCATCCTCAGCAGCCGCTTCTTCATCGGTCTGCTTTTCATAGTGGGATAGAACTCGACGCACTCGTTCTTCATCCCAACCTGGTGGAAAATGCTTGTTTGTCATTTTTGCCTCCTGCGTCTACGCCGACGATACGCCGTCAATGCTTTTCCGCGCAATTCGTACGACGTTATCACAAAGACACTGCCTGGCTCTGGATCAGGCACATAGATGACTCGAAGATATCGCCCTGCATCAGTCTGCCCAATGGCTACGCGCGATCCTTCTTCGCCTTGACGATCCTCACTTGGTCTAGCCAATACTTTCTCCACTTCGTCCTCGACAACGTCGTGGTTGTAGATGTGCGGCAAGCCCGTTTCTGGATCAATGTAGTAGCAAATGTTCCAGATAGCCATGCAAATGGCTCCTGCAAGTTAATGGCGGAGAACCAACGCTTCACGCAACAAGTGTTGCGGGAAACACCCAAACTTACGCTCAATCCGGTTGGATCTCCGCAATCGCAGTTGCGGGAATCCAACCTGGCTTCTCACTAAATGCTCCTGATACCGAACACTGACGACTGAATACTACTCAATACTCCGCGCCGCCGCCACCGCCTTCTGCGCGCCTTCTTCGAGCGTTTCCGCCGTGAGCATATTCGCGCTCGCAAGAATCCGGCGACCCTCTTCCGCGTTTGTGCCGACGATGCGCGCGATCATCGGCACGCGCGTGTGAATCGCTTTCAAGCCATCCACGATACCGCGCGCGACCTCGTCCCCGCGCGTGATGCCGCCAAAGATGTTGAACAACACGGCTTTGACGTTCGGATCGGACAAGATGATTTCGAGCGCGGCTTGGACTTTGTCCGCTTTTGCGCCGCCGCCGATGTCGAGAAAGTTTGCCGGCTCGCCGCCGTAGAACTTGATGACGTCCATTGTCGCCATTGCCAAACCCGCGCCGTTCACCATGCAGCCGATGTTGCCGTCGAGTTTGACGTACGACAGTCCCGCCTTGCGCGCCTCTTTTTCCGAAAGACTCTCCTCGTCAATATCGCGCAACTCTTCCAGGTGCGGATGCCGATACAACGCGTTGTCGTCCAGCACGATCTTGCCATCGGCGGCGATCAGTTTATTCTCGGCGGTGACGACCAACGGATTGATTTCTACCAGCGAGGCGTCCGTGTCAACGAACGTTCGGTATAGGCCCGTCGCGATCGCCGTAAAATCGCGCACGCGCGCTTTGTCAATGCCGATGGCGAAGGCGAGTTCGCGCGCTTGGTAGTCGAGTAAACCGAAGGCGGGATCAATCTGCACGCGCACGATTTTTTCCGGCGTCGTCCGCGCGACCTCTTCGATCTCCACCCCGCCGGCGCTCGAGCCCATCATCGTCGCGCATTTTGCCGCGCGATTCACGACGATGCCGAGGTAAATCTCGCGCGCGATCTGGATCGCCTCGTCCACCAAAACCTTGCGGACCGGCAAGCCCTTGATCCGCATCGCCAGAATCTGGTCGGCGCGTTTCTCGGCTTCGTCGGGCGTGGCGGCGATCTTGATGCCGCCGGCTTTGCCGCGTCCGCCGACGAGCACCTGCGATTTGATGACGACTGGTTTGCCCAGTTGCGCCGCGATCTGCCGAGCTTGGTCCGCGTTTTCCGCTACTGACCCTTGGGGAATCGGGATGCCATGGCTGGAAAAGATCGTTTTCGATTGATATTCGTGCAGTTTCACGTCTGCCCCCTATGCCAATTGCAGATTGTAGATTTCAGATTGCTGATTGCATTATATTCGCGTACCTAGAAAAATTCAAGGGGAATGAATGTGACGTGTGCCGGGTGATAGGCGACGCGGACACGTCTCTCGCCACTCGTCACACGTCACTTGCGACAGCCAATGACATGCCGGCGCGCCAGACGAAGAGCAAGCCGAGCCCGGTGATCAACAGATACTGGACCGCGTGCGATCCCAGCGCGACGCTGGCGGCAAGCGTCTCGTTCACGCCGAACGCGGCGAGCGCGAAAATCGCGGCGGCTTCGAAAGGTCCCACGCCGCCCGGCGCGGCGGGAATCATGATGCCGAGGTTGATCAGCACCATCGTGAACGCCGCGGCGATCGCGTGGCTGACCGCGCTCGGCAGCGCGCCGAACGCGCTCAGCATCAGAAAGTACGACGCGCCTTCCGCCGCCCACACGCCAAGCGACAAGAGCGCGATCGCCGCGACATCGCGCGCTGATTTCAGCGAATGTAATCCGACGACGAACGAGCCGAGCATCCGCTCGAGCCGCGCGGCGAGCGCGTGCGGAAGCACGCGCGTCACGCGTTGGAAGAGCGAGAGCGCAAGTTGCTCGCGCAACAGGAGGAACAACAAACCCGCCAGCGCGACGCCGAACAAGACGGTCGCGAGCGCGGCAAGCGTTTCCGCAATGGGAGGCAAATCGAGGTGGAGCAGCGCGGACGCGGCGAGCGCGAGGAGCAGGAACGCGATGAGCGCGATGCCATCGGCGACGCGCTCGACGATGACGGTCGCCATGCCCAGCGTCTTGGACAGATGTTCGCGCTTGCCCAGCCAATACGCGCGCGCGAATTCACCCGGGCGACCCGGCAGCAGGTTGTTGAGCGCGAAACCGATGACAAGGACGGGGAACAAGCGCGTGATCGGAATTCGTTTGGTCGGCGTGAGCAAGCACTGCCAACGCGCGGTGCGCAAGACATAGCCGCTCAATGTGCAGCACGCGGCGAGCGCGACCAGCCGATAATCGGCAGACGCGAGCGCGCGGCCAAGTTTCCCGAAATCCACGCGAGACAGCGCGAGCGCGAGGAAAAGCGCGGTGACGGCGAGACTGAGGAGGAAGGTGAGGACGCGGCGTGAATTCAAGTGCGTGTGACGTGTGACGTGTGGCGAGTGACGAGAAACGCCACTCGTCACGGTTTCACAAACACGAGGACGCGATTGTTTCCAGAATCCGCCACGTACAAATTCCCCTGCGCGTCGAACGCGAGACCGGTCGGCAAGTTGAACGACGACAGATCGCTCCCGCGCACGCCAAAGACCGCGAGCACCTTGCCATCGTTCGAGAACTTGATCACGCGCGAGCCTTCGGGATCGGTGGCGAAGACATTTCCGTCCGGGTCAATCGCGAGGTACGGCTTGTTCACAACCGATTGGCTGTCCCACGCCTGCACGGGCCATTGCATCAAGAAGGTAAAGTTCGCATCGAATTTTTGGATCCGCAGATTCCACGTGTCGGCGAGAAAGACGTTGCCTTGCTTGTCCAGCGCGATGCCGACTTGTTCCAGGAACTGCCCGGGATTTCCGCCGACGCCGCCGTACTGCGCGAGCGGTTCGCCGTTCGCGCTGAACTTGAGCACGCGCTTGTTGCCGGTGTCGGTGACGTACAGATTGTTCTGCGCGTCGATCGCGATCGCGCGCGGACCGTAAAATTGCAGCGGATTGCCCAACGCGACGCCGCGCGTATCGCCATTCGTGCCCCACATCGTCGAGAACTTGCCCCGCGCGTCGAATTTCTGGATGCGATGGTTCCACGTGTCGGCGACGTACACGTTGCCGGCTGGGTCCACGGCGATCCCCCACGGTTCGTTGAACGTGCCCTGGGGCCCGAGCGTGTTCGGCGGACTCTTGACGCCAAATGCCAACAGGAACTTGCCGGTGGGGTCGAGTTTCTGCACGCGTCCGTTGTCCGAGTCCGCGACGTAGAGATTGCCTTGCGCGTCAAGCGCCACGTTCTTCGGATTCTGGAATTGCCCGTTGCCATTCCCCGGCGTCCCGATCGCACGCGCCGCGGTCAAGCGCACGAATTTCTTGTCGTACTCATCTTCGACGGTCGGCTGCGCCGGCAGTTCGCCCGCGTAATTCCACAACAGCGCGGCGACATCCTTGCGGACGTAAAACGAAAAGTTGTGGACGAAGGGCCATTGGCTCGCGCTTTCTTTGTACTGATGGTAGAACCATGCGGTAAAGAGATCAGCGCGCACTTGGGAATTTAGAATATAGTCCGTGAGCACGACGGGCACGCGAACGATGGACGGCTCTTCGTTAGGACGCTGCGCCAGCGACGCGGTGCGCGCCTCATTCGAGTCCGCGCCGACGCCGGTGACTTGTCCGCCCACCATGGCAATCCAGCGTCCAGCGTAAGGGGCGACGTCAATCCCCTGCGGCATCGCGCCGCGATCCAGCCCCAATTCTTTGTACCCTTCGAGGGGCCACCAAATCAACTTGTACTGTCGCTTGGTGTACTTGTTGCCGAGAAATGGCTTGACCGCGTCCTCGTTCTTCGATCCCACAATGACGACGGGCGCGTCGAACGGCGCGCCGGGACTGGCGCCGTAGAATTGTGCGTTGCGATAGTTGCGGAGATACCAGACAAAGGGCCACGACGAATCGTCGTCGTACGCGACCTTGATCATGCCGTTGTCGCACGGAACGGTCTGCGTCTTGCCGGAGGCGGTCTGCGCGCACAAGCGCCGCGACAACTCTTCGATCTCGCGCATCGCGATCGGCTCGTCGTGCGAGCCCTGCGCGTAGATAATCGTTTCGACCGCGGTATCGGGATTGATATAGACCGCTAGCCACGCAAAGCGAAGCGTGAGCGCGGCAAGCACAAAGATGCCGGTCACCGCCGCGAGGCGCGCGAGTTCGTTCGCGTTAAAGCGTCGTCCGATGAAATAGAGCGCCGGCGCGACGACGATCAGGAGGAGCGCGAGCGCGACCAGAAAGCCATTCGTCGCGCTGTACTGTTCGAGCGTCGTGCCCTGGAATGGTCGCGCGCCAAACAAGAGCATCACGATCAACACGAGCGCGAGCGGGATCAACAGCGCGAGCCAGACCGCGCCGCGCGCGCGCAGCGCGCGCCAGTCGGCGTTCAACAGTTTCTCGATCGCCCAGCCGGAAACGAACGCCAACGGAATCGTCAGGTGCATCGTGAGCCACGGCATTTTTTCGCCCGCCCACGAAAAGATGATCAAGACGCCGATGGCCCAGGTAAAGAGGAACGTCGTAAAGGCGCTGGCGGAATCGTCAGGATCGTACGTTACGAAAAAGATGAGCAAGGGCAAGATGGCGCCAGAGACGATCGTCAGTTGATCCCAGATACCCGGCGGCGGATTGCCCAACGCGTTCAGCGCGGGTCGAACGCCGGCGTAATACAGAATGATCCACAACATCCACGCGAGCAGGCCGAGGAGACGCGCGGGACGATAGCGCAGCCAGTACCACAGGATTCCCGCGAGTCCGAGGAGGTACGGTAGGAATTCGTACATCGGCAGCAGGACGAGCAGGTAGTAGTACGCGGGCTGACCGCCGCGCGCGACTTCTTGCTGCGTCAACCAATAGCCAAGCGAACCAAGCAGTCCGGTGAAGAATCCGCCGCCGTTCGTAAAAACGCTGGTGAAGGAGACGACGAAGATAGGCCAAAAGAGAATCGCGCCGGTCGTCCAGACGCGCGCGTTCCACCAGATGCCGAGCAGCGCGGACAGCAGGATCATTGCGCCGGTCAAGCCGACGACGCGCAGCACCATGTCGAATTGTGATTGCGCGATCGCGGTGAGCGCGTTGACGTCGGTGAACGCGCTGATCGAAAAGAAATCCACTTTGAACGCGCGCTGCCAGACGATGTTCAGCGCGTAAAAGACGGCGGGCGTGAGGAGGGGCAGCGAGAACGTGCCAAGGATCATCGCCAGATTGAAACTGGGAATCGCGCGCCACGCCGCGTCCGTTTTCCGTCCGAACACCGCGCGCAGCGCATGGAAGGCGACAAAGATCCCGAAAAAAGGAATGCCGAGGATCGACGCGAAAAGGCCGAGCGGGAGGTTGCCCCAGCCCACGCGCGGGCGCAAGTACTCGAAAGCAAAGTGGGAGGTGAGAAAGACGGCAAAGAGCGCGATGAAGATGAAGGTCGTCTCCATCGCGGTGTACGACAGCGCCAGCAAGGCGGCGGACGCGATCAGCCAGGTTTCCCTGCGTTCGTCAAAATACTTCCAGATGGCGAGCGCAATCAACACGGTGAATAGTTCGACGTAGATGTCGTGCCGGTTGAAACGCGAATAGTACAGCACCGCCGGCGAGATCAAAAGCATCGCCGCGGTCGCGAGCGCGCCTTTGCGACCCAGCCACCTGCGGAAAAAGTACGGCAGCGCGACCAGGACGACGCCGAATAGCGCGTTAGGCAGGCGCGCGGTCACGTCGTTGTCGCCGAAGAGAAAGAACGACGCGGCGGTGGCAAGGTAGAGGAACGGTCCGTGATAAGTCGGGTTGTGCTGATAGCCGCGTCCCGTGTACAGATTCCACGCCCAATCGGTGTGGATCGCCTCGTCGTGATTCCAGCCGCGGTAGGACAAATCCCACAGGCGCGTGACTAGAGCCGCCAGGATCAACGCGATGAGCAGGACGCGCTCCCAATCGAGTTTGAATACCGCGAGCAGCGGCGTGTCGAGGAAAGATTTTTGTTCGGAAGAAGATTCCATGGTTTACCTGTGACGCGTAAAGCGTAAATTGCGCTTTACGTTTTATTGCGGTTGTGGTATCCACAGCGCCGCGTCCACCGACTCGACCGCGCCGACATCGCGAAAGAGCAGCCAGCGCAAAAGACCGGGGATGGGTTCCGTTGCCCGCCGCGTCTCCAGCCGGTACGTCTGGCTCATCCAGCCCGACGCGGGCGCCGGCGCCTGCGACGGCAGAAGCAGCGCTTGCGTTCCCTCGGTTGCCGCTGGACGTGACGTCAAGCGCGCGTTGCGAAAATCGCGCAGATTCCACGCGACTAGCGGACCCAACGCTTGGTCCGCCGCGATCGTCAGCGTGCGCGAATCGTTGGCGCGCCAACGCGAAATGCCTTCCAGGTCGCGAACCAGGTCGCGCGCGTTCGGCGCTGCCGCGCGGAGAACCAGATATTCCTGGGGGTTCAACGCGCCCGCGGACGTGAAACTCAGCCGCGCGGCTTGGCGAATCGTCCACAGACTCAAGAACGCCAACGCGATCGCGAGCGCGACGTCGCGCGCGCGCCGCCAGCCAACGGTGGTCACGGTCAGGAACGCAACCGCCGCGAGCGCGCCGACAATCAAAAAGGCGATGATGAACCCGCTGTTCTCTCTTTGCCCGGTCGCAGCCGCCAGCGCGTCAACGGCGACGATGCTCCCGCGCTGCACGAACTCTGCCAGCAAAAGATACACAAATGCCGCGAGCGCGCCGGCGAGCGCAAAGATCGGCAACTCTTGCGATAGCAATGCCTCTTTCTCGGTTGCCTGCGCCGCGCGCTCCAGCCAGTCGCCGATATGCCAGCCGGCGAGCAATGCCAAAGGAACGACCAGCGCGACGACGCGGGCGGGCTGCTTGTCTCCGCCAATCGAATACAGCACGAACGCGACGATAACCCAGGACGCGAGCGCGGCAAGCGGGAATCGAGTCCGATCACCTGACGCCGCGGCGAACGCGACCTGGATCAGCGCGGCAACGCCGAAGAACAAGAGCAGCGGTTCGTAGACGACGAGCAAGCGCAGCGGGTCGTACACCGCCGCGCTCGGCCGCAAGCCGTCGAGCCACGCGCCGAACAGATCGAACGCCGCGCCGATGCCTTCGCGATGCAGTAGAAAGGTCGTGCCGATGCCGAGGAAGACGACGACGAACACAGTCACATAGTCGCGCAATCGCGCAGTCGAATCGTCGCCGCCTAGTTGACTATCCGACCATTTGACCGCGCGAGCAACCAGCATGAAAAGGGCAATCGCCAAGACGACCGTCCATACCTCGCGCGCGGCGAGCAGCGCGAGCGCGGCGGATGCGGCGGCGAAATACGCAGCGCGCGGCGCGCGCTCGGTGAGAGACCGCCAGGCGAACGCGAGCGCGGCAAGCGCGCACGTGACCGCGATGATCGCGCCGTTGAGGTTGCGCGAGAAGAAGATGAGCGAGGGAGAGAACGCGAGCAGCGCGCTGGCGCTCAACGCGCCCGCGCGTCCAAGTTCCCGGCGCAGCAGCGCGGGGAGCAATATCAGCGCGGCGCCAAACAGCGCGGGCAGCACGCGCGCGGCGGCATCGGTCGCGCCAAAGAGCGCAAACACAATCGCGTTGCCCGCAAAGAGTAGAGGACTGCCGGTGAACGCGTCAGACGCGCCGCGCACGAAATTCCACGACGCCAACGCTTGCCGCGCTTCGTCTGCTGCGAGCGGCGCGTCGCCCAGCGCGAGCAAACGTACCATCAAGCCGGCCAACGCGAGCGCGACGTACAATGTGACCTCAAGCGTCAGCGCGGGAAACGGGATGGAATCAGGGCGTAAAGTTTCAGGTTGATCGCGCATAAATCCGGACATCGCCATTTTCAAACACCAGCGTCATAACCTTGCCGAACTTGTCCACTTGGGTTTTGGTGAGACCGTACTGGCTGCGTTCGGTCTGCCCGACGACGACGAATTTTATATCATACTTGTCGAGCAAAGTCAAAGTCTCTTTCGCGTCGAGCGACTGATAGATGCGCTGCGCGTCCGCGGCGCGGTTGACGCCGGCGGCGTCGTCTTGAAATAACTTGCTGTTGCCGCGCCACTGCAACTCGTGCCCCGCCCAGCCCAGGATCGTGGGCAAGCCGGTCGCCACCGAAATCCGATTGCCGTACGAGTACTCGCCCCCCGGCGCTTCGAGGATCGTCGCGCCGCGCGGCGCGTGCGCATGCAGCCATTGGATCGCCGCGTAATCGCCGGGGGCGTACTCGCGAATCCACGCGATGCCGTCGAGCGTCGGCGTCCGTTTGAAACCGTCGGCGCGATTCGGAATCGCGAGCGCGGGATAGACCAGACTCGCGCCCAGCAGGAGTGCGAGCGCGACAAACCACGCGCCGCGTGCGATGCCGTTAAGCGCGCGCGACAAATAAAAGACCCCGTACGCCGACGCAATCGAAAAGAGCGTCCACGCTTGGAAATAGAATTTGAACACGGTGTTCATGCGCGTGCCGAACGAATCCCGCAGGTAAACGAACTCGACGCCGAAGGTGAGCAGGAATCCGGTGAACGCGAGCAGCAACGCGAAGGTCGTGCTGTTTTCGGCTAAACGCGCACGCGCCAAAACCAGAATCGCCGCGAGGAAAAGCGCGAGCAGGACAAAGAGCCAGGGATCGAAAACCCAGGGACCAAAGTACGCGGCAACCACACTCGCCACGATGTTGTCCGGCGCGTTGGGCATTGCGGCGCGCGCTTGCTCTCGCAGCGTTGGGCTGAGCGTGACCAGCCCCAGCGCCACGACCGCGATCAGAGTCGGGAACGCGATGCTCGCGGCGAGAAATGGCGCGGCGCGGCGCGTCCATTCGCGCAGACTGATCGCGCGGTGTTCGGCAAAGAGACGCGCGAGCAACGCGCCGAGGACGAACACAAAGACGCCGAACATCAAGAGGTACTGGTGCAGCCGCGTCTTGACGAGCAGTGTGGGTAAAATGCCGCCGGCTTGCGATTGAAAGCCGATGTAGAATGGCAAGTACAAGATGACGCTGAACGCGCCCAAGCCGATGGCAAAAGTCGCGAGGTCGCGCGTCGCGCGCGCGTCCCAACCATTGCCGGCGCGGTACCGCGCGAACGCGAACGCGGCGAGAAGGATAAAGCCATAGGGCAGAATGTCCCAGGAGTTGAGGAAGAACAAGCCGCCCAGAATCAAGGGGTAAATGACAAATGACAAATGACGAATGACAAAATCAACATTCCAATCTCCAATCTCCAATCTCCAATCTCTAATCTCCAACCTCGATTTCAGAAGATTCAGCGCCGCCGCCAGCGCCAGCAACACGAACGGCAGCGCGAGGACGTGCGGGTGCATGTCGCCGAGGAGAAAACTAAACTGCGGAAACTCGTCAATCACCTCCTGAGTCTGACCGAGCGCGACGTCGTGGATCACGCGCGAGGCGCGCCACCACCACCAGTTGTCGGTCGGGACGAATGTATTCGTCGTCGGCGCTTGCGCCAGCCCTTTCACGTCGAGCCAGTCCCAAAACCCCGGCGAACCGATGCCGCGCGTGTGCAGCGCCTCGAACAAGCCTTCAAGATTGCCGATGAGGAGGAGAAAGATGGGGGCGAAGAGGGCGAAAAAGAGGGATTGGAGAGTAGAGATTGGAGATTGGAGGATAGAANNTTGGAAGTTGGAAGTTGGAGGGTCGGAATTTTGAATTTTGAATTTTGAATTTTGAATTAGATTGTACGCGAGTCCGAACGCCCCCACCGCGCTCAGCGCGAATAGGGACGCGATCGCCAGGTTGAACGCGACGCTCGGCGCGACGCCGCTCAGCGTCGTCAGCAGCGCGACGATGACATAGCCAAAGTAATAGTAACTGATCGCGTAACCGGACAGCCACGGATCGAGCGGGGGAAAGCGCTCGCTTTGCAGCACGCCGTTGAGGAACGCAAATTCCATGGGCTTTTCGGTTGCGGTGATCTCGGGCATGTACGCGCGCACGAACGTCCACGCGAGAAAGGCGAGAGTGAAGACGAGTTCGGTGGTGAGAAGGAGAGATTTGTTTTGTTGAAGCCAAATGAGGACGGATTTCTGATTTTCGATTTTCGATTTTCGATTGCCCCCCGCAACGTTTGTCTGTGGTCTGTCATCTGTTGTCTGTGGTCTTCCCGCGAGCCACCAAGACAGCGCAGCGACGCTCACCGCCACCAGCGCCACCGCGCCGCGCGTGTTAGTCAGAAAGCCGAGTGTGGTGAGCAGCCAGAACGGGTACGCGATCAAGAGCAAGCCAAGCGGTTTGGCGAACGCGTAGCCGCGATCGGGCAGGTTGCGGAAAAAGCGAAACGCGACCGGCAGGACTGCGATGCCAATCAGTTCGATGAGAAACCACCAGGTCAAAATGTCAATCATGGAGACCTTTTTACGGGACCGGTTCAGGGTCCCAGCGATTCTGGGATGGCGGGGTATCGTCGTCGTCCGGTGGATTGACGATCCGCGGCGCGTTCAGCGCGCCGAGGTAATAGTCCAGCCGGATGATGTTCGTCGCGACGACGGTCGAGTCGCGCGACCGGTTGAACGCATCGTCCTCGCTGATCGCGCATTCCCAAACGTTGTTTGCGAAAAAGACGACCGAGCCGCCGATCCAGAACGGGTACTTGCACGCCCGGCCCGACTTCCACTCGGCGGTGGCAAAGTTGTCGCGCAGCACATTCCCGAACGAGAAAGTGATCTCAAAGCAATTTTCGGTCGCGCCCGCGCAATAGTTCTCCAAGAAATTATTGTTGTTGCTTGCCAAGCCGCGCTCGCCGCTCATGTAAAAGCAATTGCTGCTCAGTTCGCAGAAATTGCGCGCGATCACGTTCGCCGTGCAGCCGAGACAGACCCAGCCCGACGTCTCGCAGCCGCTCAGAAATTTCCGCCCGTCCGGCGTCGTGCAGCCGTGATTGTCGCGGCTCCACGTATTGCCGACGAAATAACTGTCGCGGCTGCCGGCGTTGAACGAGCCCCAGCCATTCAGGTCGCTCAAATTATTTCCGACGAGTTTGTTCGCGCGCCCGTTGACCGTGGCGATGCCGATGGTTCCGCCGCGCACGGTGACGCCGTGAATCGTCGTGTTCGATCCTTTGAGCAGAATGCCGCCGCCGTACTGGATTCCGCCGCGCAGCGTCGTCGTGACCGGACGCGTCGGAAAGAGACACTCGTCGTACAGACACAACCACGCGCCGGCGTCTTTGGGGTCCGCGCGCGCCTGAATCGTCACGCCTTCGATCCAGTTGTTCGATCCCTCCAGCGTCACCGCGAATTGCCGCCCATGGCTGGCGATGATTGCCGAACGCGCGTCGTCGGCGTAGAGCGCGATGTTGTCGCCGACGAGATTCAGCGGCGCGTAGATCTGACCGGCGCACAGTTTGATGCTGCGCCGAATCGGATTGGAGATTTGCGCCGGCGGTGTGCACGTCGTCGGTTCAGGCGGCATCGTCAATGGCAGTGTGGATGTGATTGACGATCCCAGGTTCACGTTTAGCGTCTTTTGACCGTTTTGGTCAACGACCTGGGTGGTGATCGGCGGACCGACCGGCGCGACGCGCGCTGCGCCGCTGACGCCATCGCCGCTGATGCTGAGCCGATAGGTGATTGCCGACGACGCGCGATTTTCCAAGACCGCGTAGTAGACGCCGGCGTTGCCTCTAAAGCCACCCGACCATTGCAGTGTGTCGTCCCGGAGGCGCGTCGCGCGCCCAACCGGCGTTGGGTTTTCGTTACGTCGCACCGCCGCGATCTGATCCGAAGTGTAAATGGAGATGACGAGATTGTTGATGTCCGTTTCGCTTGCGACGACCCGGATCGCGGAGCCATCGCCGCGATAGTCAAAACGATATTCGACGCGCGCGCCGGGCTGCAAAGTCGAAACCGGCGCATCGGCGGATGCGCTCTGAGACATCGCCAGAAACGTGACGATGCCGAGTACGAGTGCTGAACAAGACTTGCTCATCTTCCTTGCCACCAATCCTTGCGCGAGCGTGGATCCATGAACGAGCCGGTGTCCCGAATCGCCACGCCCAATTCATCGCCTCTGGCTGTGCCGATGCCTTGGTCCGCGTACAGCGCGGGCAGCCGCGCGCGTCCCGACGCGTTCGATGCGCGGTACAGCGCGAGCAGGTTCGGCTCGACGCAGATATTTTCAAGATGCAGGGTGTATCCCAGGATCACATTATCCTCGCGCGTGTATTTGAGCGTGATGCGGTTGGTGCTCGCGTAAAGCACCATCACCATGTAGCCGTCCGGCAGTTTGCCGATGGCGTACCCGGAAGTCGGCACGCGAATCGTTTCGCCGCGCGTGGTCACGAGTCCCGCCAGAGTCACCGGCGGATTCGCGATGGCTGCCGCGCGGCAGTTGCACTTCCAATCCCAGTCGAACACTTGGTACGCCGCTCGAAAAGCCGGCGTGCGTTTGTCGGTGAACAAGCCCGGCAATTGCGGCGCGCCGGGGTCGGTGGGAATATCCAGATCCACGAGTCCCAGGTACGCGACCGTGTTGGTGTAGCCGCGCAACGCCAGGTTCAAGTCCGCGTGCGTCTCGGCGGGGCGATCCGTTGGCGGCGACAGCGGCGCGACCGTGCCGTACGCTTCGTTCGGCAGAGCCGGGCAAACCGCGGCTTGAGAGACGAACGGAAAGAATATCGAGTACGTGATCGCGGTTGACGCTGATAATTCGTCACTCACATCGGGCTGCGCTTGCGTGCGGTGCAAGTGTTCGACGGCGGTTTGTTCAAAGCGCGCGGCAGCAGCATGGGGTATCGGGTCATCAAAGAACAAAACGATGCCGAGCGCAAGCGCGAGAAACGAACCGATCAGAC
The DNA here is from genome assembly GCA_002400365.1 of Anaerolineales bacterium UBA4826. Lineage (GTDB taxonomy): Bacteria > Chloroflexota > Anaerolineae > UBA4142 > UBA4142 > UBA4142. The sequence continues at coordinate 23,727 of DHFK01000077.1, forward strand.
CTGGAAGGTTTCGAACTCTAACTCTCATTCGTTGATCTGGTAGATCGTCACGCGCTCGTTTTGGTATGCGACGCTGAGTTTGCCGGCGCGGACCATCGCGTCGAATTTAGGCAGCCCTTGCGGGTCGTAAAAAGCGCGCTCTACATCGCCGACGTAGATGTACGCCACGTGGAAGCGCTTGAGTTGCGCGAGCGCAACGTCCGGGTCGCGCGTGTCGTAAATCGTGCGCACCGCTTCGATACGCCGGTCAATGATCGCGCCGTCCACGATGGAACGCTGCTGCTTTTGGTGCCAGTCCCAACCGATGACCGTGGGCAGCCCGGTGTAGATCGAAACGCGCGAAGCCCAGTGGTACAGCGGCGCGTTGCCTTCCAAAATCACCGGCGAGCCGACGACATTCGCGCGCAGCCACTCGAACGCCTGGCGATCGTACTCCAGCGGCATGTCACGATCGCGGTCCTGATACACCGCGGCGCGGAGAAAATCCATGCCGTTCAAGCCGGCGGGCGAGCCCATGATAAAACGATCGTTGGCTTTGGCGCGCGCCGCGGTGATCGGATACAACAAACCANNTAGAACTTGAACACCGTGTTCATGCGCCCGATGTCGCCTTTGTACGTGATGACTTCGACCATCATCGTTAGCGCAAGCCCGGCGGCGATCAATAGCGCGATAAAGCGTTGCGCTGGATCCAGGTCTTGGCGCAAGATGAGCAGTCCGGCAAGCGCGAGCAACGGGAACGCGATCACGAACGCTGGGAACTTGGCGATGATGAACAACGCTTCGACGACGACGAACGCGATGACGCTGAGCGGCAGCCAGGTCACGAACGCGCGTCGGCGCGCCGGGGTGTCGAGAAAGCGCAGCACCAGGAAAGTTGCGATGGGGAAAAGGAAAATGCCGTGCACGATGAGGTACTGACTGATCGTTGTCCGGTCGCCTTTCCACAATTCGGTAGCGAGGTACGCCGTTGTAAAATGGCTGACGAAGGGTTGGTAGAGCGCGCTGCTCAGCACGAAAATCGCCGCGAGCCGCCACCCCGCGCCGACGATCCCGGCGAGGTCGAGGATTTGCCGGCGCGCGTATTCGCCGATCGCCAACGCGCACGCGAGCGCCAGGAGGTACGTCGGATAATCGGCGTAGTTGATCGCGCGCAACGCGCCGATCACGAGCGCCGCGACGATGACCTCGAAAATATCGGTCGGCGAGATCGGCAGGCGCGCATCGTCAAGGCGATTCCTCAAGGCGAAATTGATCGCGACGCCGAGCGCGAGGAGCGTGAACGGCAGCGCCATCAGGTGCGCGTGCAGATCGGCGTAGAGGAACGTGAAAATCGGGAACTCGTTGATCGTATCGGGAATGATGCGCGACGCGTTCCAGTACCACCAGCCGATCGGAATGTCGAAGGGTTGATGATCTATCAGGACGCGCCAGATGCCGGCGACGATGCCGGACGCGAGCGCCAGCGGTGAGCCGTTCGGATCACCGCCGCCGATTTTCAAAAAGGTCTGTCCGATCAACACCAACTGCCCCAGGTTGCCGATGACGGCGACAAAGATCGCGGCAAGGAAAGCAAGGAACAAGGGCTGGAAGTTGGAGGTGGGAGATTGGAGATTGGAAATTNNGATTGGAAATTGGAGATTGGACGTTGGAGATTGGACGTTGGAATCCAGAGACCGGGAATTCTGAATTAGATTGTATGCCACGCTAAACGCGCCGAGTGCGAGCAGCGCAAAGTACATCGGCAGCGCGAGGTTGTACGCGACTTCGGGCACGATGCCGGAGAACTTGATGAGCGTCGCGGTGATGAGTTGCCCAAAATAGTAATAGTTGATATAGCCGCCGGCGAACCAGGGGTCGTACGCCGGGAACCAGGTGGATTTGATGATCGCGTTGAGGTACGCAAGATCCATCGGCTTTTCGCCGCCGTACCACTGATGCCATAAATCGGGATTGGCGTAGCGGATGAGCAGGAACGCGCCAAAGAACGCAAGGAACAGAATCTCTTCGACCAGGACAACGCCGCGCTGTTCGCGCAAGAACGCGGCGAGATCGCGCCCGCGCCGCCACACCGCGAACGCGCTGACAACGGCGATGAGCGCGATCACCAGCGCGATGGTAGTGCGGCTGAAAGGCAGCAGATGGTAACTGGCGAGCATCCACGCGCCCCACGCGGTCAGCAAGATGCCCAACGCCTTGGCGAAGATATAGCCGCGATCCGCAAGCGCGCGAAAGACGACGAACGCGATCGGGAACGCGAGCCAGCCCAGCGCTTCGATCAGCACCAGCCAGCCGAGAACCGGCATCTGGTTGATCAAATCGTCGGGATGGAAAATCTGCGACCACGTACCGCCGCGCGCCTGCGCCTCGCGATCGGAGGGCGTGAGCAAGAGCGCGGTCGGCGCTAGCGTCGCTTCGCGGGGCCAAAAGCGATAGACCTCGGCGAGGTCAACGCTGTCGAAAAGTTTCTGAGTGTGCGCGTGCGAATAGCGCGGCGCTTTTTTGAAAATCAAAACCTTGGGATGATCGTAAACGGTAAAGGCTTCTTCCGCGTCGTCGTCGGCGATTTCGATGCCGAAGAGTTGTGGACGCGAAGTGATCGTCGCGACCTGGTCAAACCCCAGGGTCCCGTCGAACAACCATTGATAGTATTTCGTCGTCAGCGGATAGCGCATCGGCAGACGCGGGATCGAGCCGTACAGCCGATTGCTGGAGAGAATGATGTAATCGGCGTCGTCAATCCATTGGATCGCCTGGACGCGTTTCTCCGGCGTGTCTTCGTCGTACCAGTGCATCTCGCCGTCGCCCGGCGACGACGGCAGACTGCGGTACATTCCGCCAAACGGGTCTTTGCCGTCCACGCGCAGCGGCAGCGGATCGTCCCAGTGTTCGTTCGCGAGAATCGCGCCTTGCGGGATGTTTTGAAAGATCCAACGCGAGGCGGCAACGCGCGACACGGGACGAATGTAAATCGTCGCGAACGCGCTCGCCCAGAAAAGCGTGTAGCCGATGACGATGAGGGCGACGATGGTCACGATGATACGGGCAGTGATGCGCGCTGCGTGATGCGTGATGCGTGATGCGTAATCCCACAGTTCAACCAGTGAGTAACCGGCGAGCAGCGCGAGGAACGGGTAGATTTGCAAAAAGTACCGCATCGTCTTGACCCATTGCTGTCCGGTGTACGCGAAGGTGACGCCGACCCAGACGACGATGAGCAGATGCTGCCACTCGCGATAACGCGGTAGGCGGTACAGCGCGAGCAAGAAACCAGCCCACGCCGCGAGTCCGAGCGGCAAGCCGAGTCCCCACAGCACCATGTTCTCGAACGGGAACAGGTACAGCGTGCGATCGGTCCACTGGTGCCCGGGCGGATAGTCCTGTTTGCCCGCGACCAGTTCGCCGATGTACGTCATGTTGTCGGCGAACCGGGGATTGACGCCGCCCGCCCAGGACAGGACGACGTCAAAGCCGGCGTTCACGATGCCGCGCGTCAAATCGAGTTTTGGCAGCGCGGGCGAGATGAAAGCCGGTCCGTTCGCCGCGTATGGCTGCGCGATGCGAAAGACGATTAAGGTCGCCAAGCCGGCGACGACGAGTCCGATGAACGCGCGCGTGAGCGCGGCAGTCATCGAATCTTGAAATGACGGCGGCGGGCTCTTCCATTTGACAGACAGCGACAGCGGGCCCAGTGATTGCGTCGTGACGGGGGCTTCCGGCGGAGCGAGCGATTCCGGCGCGTGGTCGGGCGCGGATGGTTGTGGCGATGCTTTGGCGGCAAGATACGCGCGCAAGGCGGCAGCCGCGACCAGGACGGCGACGAACGGCGCGATGTTGATGCGCCCGGCGAGCGCGAGTCCGAACGCAAGCCCCGCGTAGACGAACGCGCGCGCTGGTTTTCTTTCCGCGATCTCAAGTCCATACCAAAACGCGAGGAGAATCGGGACGTTGGTGAACGTATCAACGGTGAAGAAATGCGACTGCTGAATGTCGAGCACGGACGCGGCGAGGAAGAACGCGCCGAGGAGCGCGGCGCGCGTGCCGTACAGCCGTCGTCCGATGAAAAAGATCAGGAGCACGGTAGCGAGATCGAACAGCGCGGAGAGCGCGCGTCCGACGAGATGGATCTCGCCGTAGCCGGCTTTGCCCAGCACTTGGCCGACCACGCGCGTCAGAAAGATCGGAAACGTGCCGTAGACGAACAACCCAAAGTTGTGGTTGTACGGATTGAGCGGCGAGCACGCGGTATCGAAATAGCCGCCCCATTTTGCGCAGCCGGGCGGCGGCGCGCCCAAGCCCTCCAAGCCGGGCAGAGTGAGCGCGCTCTCCACCATCGTCAAGAAACGCTCGTCGGGATGGAGGTGCTGATCTTCGTCCCAGTTGATGCCGGCAAAGCGGAAGACCGCGCCGAGAACGAGAATCAGCGCGAGCGCCACGACGACGAGCCAGCCGCGCTTTCGCGGCGGGTTGGTTGGTTGAGGTTGGTCGGTAAGATTGAGTTCCACGGTTCAACCCAATAAGCGATTTTCGATTTTCGATTGCCGATTTTCGATTAGATCACGCATGAGCAATCGCAAATCGAAAATCGGAAATCGAAAATTAGCGAACTCCCAGCAGTCCGTTCGGCGCGAGCGTGCCGGGAACGTAAAAGATGATAAAGTCGTGTCCCGGCGTGCGCGCGTGAAAGACTCGGGGCTGCCCGCGCGGAAAAATCCGCTGCAACAGTTCGAGATTGGTCGAGTCCTTCTCGTTCAGCACGTACAATTGGTTCGCGCTGTCATTGGCGTAGGCGCGCGCGTCTTCAGCGGAGGGCAGCGTGTGTTCCCATCCAATTTGCCCCAGGTTGATCGCCACGTTGCGCGTGTCCACCCAGTGCGGGTACAGCAGAATCCACGCGTGGTCCACGTCCCCGACGCTCTCGGCAAACCCGCGAATCACAGCCGCGACCTCCGACGCATTCCACGAGTACTCACGGTAACTCTGGTCCAGGTCGCGGAAATAGCGCAAGAAATTCGCGCGCGCGCCGATAGCAAATAGGAACGCGATCGCGACCATCGCGCCAACCTTTGTCATTGCGAGGAGCGTTGTGGGCGACGAAGCAATCCCCAAGTTGCTTTGGGATGTATGCGCTTCACGCGCAGACACGACCGCGTGGTTGACCGCGCGCAGAAACCACGCCAGCGGCAGCGCGACGATGACAAAGACAAAGGGAATCGCGCCGCCCGCGCGGACGAGACTCGGGTTCTCATTCGGGAACGCGAGACTGAGCGCGCTGGGCAAGAGCATCGTCGCCAAGCCGATCAAGACGAACGCATACGCGGCTTGGCGATATCGCACCATGCGGTAAAGCGCCAGCGCAACCCCCAGCAAGAACAGACCGCCTGACACATAGTCGAGCGCGGGATCGCCCAGGACCGAATTGGGCCACGCCGAATCGCCGGTCCAGTTGAACATCACCGCTACATTGGCAACATTGGTCGCCAAGATTTCTGCCGGATTCCCCGGCAGCGGCTGCCCTTCGCCTACAAGCCGCGTCGCCATCCGATACACCACTTGATCGGGATGTTCCGTCCCGTAACGCAACAAGGGCATCAGGACGACGAACATACACGCGAACATCAGCGCGCTGTTCGCCGCGTATCGGCGCAGTTGCGACCAATCCATTCGGGGACCGACGAACAGCCACAATCCCAGCAAGCCGATCACCAACAAGGGCGCGAGGCGAAACGCGTTATAGCCGTACAAGCCCGCGCCGAGGAACAAGCCCGCCATCAGGAAATCGTTGCGCCGCTGATATTTCAGCCCGCGCAGGAGAAAGAACATCAACGGCGCGATGAAAACCGGCGTGAGCGGAAAGCGCAAGCCCATCCGCGCGATCGTCACGGGCCATTTGCCAATGGCAAGCCACCCGGCGGCGAAAAGCGCAACGTCGTCGTCAAACAATTCGCGCACGAACAGAAATGTTCCGGGAATGACGAGCAAGCCCAGCGTCGCGGTCATCAACTTGAGCGCCATATAGTCGAGCGGATGGTCGGCGAGTTTGACGAACAAAGCGGTCAGATAGAACTGGAGCGGCTCACGCCCCGTGTTGCGCTCGAAAAAGATCGGCGCCAGGTCGCCGTTGACGACGTCGTTCACATCCAGCAATTTCTCCGCGTGATCGCTATCCATCTCCGCGGGGACGCCGTCCAGATTATGAAAATAAAAGAACACGCCGACGAGCAGGATAGCGCACAGCCCTAGCGCGGTCGGCGAGAGACGCACGCCACGCGCCAGGACGTCACGCGCCGACGCCGCGCGTTGGCGCAGCCATTCGTTCCAGGTTTGCCAGTCCTTCTCAGGTTCCCAAAAAGCGTAGAAAAAAACGACGATGCTCAATCCCCAGGCGAGGAGATTGTCCGCGGTGAATTGACTGCCTGTGGAAAAGAAAAAAGTTAGGATCGCCAGGACCGCTGCGCTGAGGATCAGCGCGCGTGGGACTCGGCGTGGGCGCGCGCCGCTCGGCGCTGCATCGGTCAAGCGCGTGGCGATGCTGACGGGACTGGTAGCGATGGCCAAGCCGGCAAAGATCAACGCGATGAAGCAGAGCGAGAGCGCGACCAGATCGGCTTGGCGGTACGTGCGCAGATACTGCGCCGCAGCCGCCAACAGAATGGCGACGAACACGAGCGTGGGTTGGAGCAAGGCGCGGAGTAGACTCATCTGCGTTCGCACAGAAAAAAAAGATAGGCGCCCTCGGTGACGGGCGGCTCGTCGTAAAAGCGACGCCACAGCCGCTCGATCAAGATAAAATTGGCGCGGTAGGGCGCGACGATCCATCGCCCTAGCAGTTTCTTGTACAACAGCGTCGGCGCGGAATAGTAGTGCGCCAGGTCAAAGAGGCGCGACGCCGCGCGCGAAAAATAGGAATGTTCTGCGCGAACGGCAAAGCCAAAGCGCGCGAGCCGCGCGCGCCAGGTTTCCGGCGAATCGGTGCGATAGTGCCGCGAGATGCGGTTAAAGTAATTCTCGTAGCGTCTGGACAAGCCCTTCCATCCAAGTCTGCAAAACAAGTCGGCGAAGAAAAGAAATTCGGCAAAGCGATGCGACGGCGTCGTGAAAACGAAAAGGCCGCCCGGTTGCAAAACGCGATGCGTCTCGCGCAGCGTCGCATCAATGTCCGGAATGTGTTCGACGACGGAATTGCTCAACACCGTCGCGAACGCGCCGTCGGCGAACGGCATCGCGTTGCTATCCACGATCTTTAGTTCGCGGTGCATCCCGCGCCGCGCGGCTTGCGCGATCGCTTGCGGCGAGGGGTCAATGCCGGCGTCGAGCGGCTCGGTGAACGCGGCTTGCGCGAAATGCCCATCGCCGCAGCCCAGGTCGAGGATTGGGCGCGGCAAGTCGAGCGCGGCGATCTTACGCGCTTCAACTGCGCGCAGCAATGCGCGGAAGGAAGGCAGCGCGGTCAGGTGTTCGACGAGAAAATCGCGTTGGGTGTTCATCAAGTCCATAGGGCGGAAGATGGTTTGAGAGGGCGCAGTGGGATACAAGTCACGAAACACATCGGCAACGGCAACTCGAATCCGTCGCGCCCGCGCGATACGCCACGCCTGTCTCGCGCGCTTTGCGTGGCTTGGTCATGGCGCCCCTCCCTTCAGCGCTCTGAACAATTTTTCGTACGCCGCCACCGTCTGTTCTAGCGCGAACAGCGCGGCGATCTCCTGGCGCGGGCGGATGTACTGCGCGCGATTCTGCAAGACGCGCACGATGCCCTCCGCCAGCGCGCGCGCGTCTCGGATCGGCACGATCTCGCCCATGCCGGTCACGCGCACCGGCTCGCGCACGCCGGGGAGGTCGGACGCGACGACCGGACAGCCGCTCAGCATCGCTTCGATTTGCACCAGCCCAAACGATTCAGTCGAGTTGATGCTCGGCACGGTCAGCACGTCGCACGCGCCGAAAAAATTGCCCATCGCGCGGTTGGGCAATTGCCCCAGAAATTCAAGATACAGACGATTCTTTTCGATGTGTGGCTGCAAGCGTGCCCAGACATTCTCGCCAATGACGTTCTGATATTCACCTGCCAGCAGATACTTGACGTTCGGGATTTTCGCGCGCACGAACGGCAACGAGTCAATCAAATAGTTGACGCCTTTTTCTTCTGCAAAGCGCGCGGCAAAACCGACGACCGCTTTTCCATCGGCGTATTTCGTCTTGAGCGCGGTTACCGCGGTTGCCTCCGGCGGCGGCATGATGACGGGCGGGTAAATCACGACGATTTTGTCTTTGAATTGCGAGAGGAGCGGCGAATTGCGCGCGTAGTCCTCGGTGTAGGCGACGATGCGATTCGCAAATTTGCCGGCGAGCCAATTCGACGCGAACACCGCGCGGTCAATCACGCGGTTCAAAATCCCCGGCGGCAACTGCAGGTCGCAGTGATACGTCAGCACGACCGGTTTGTGCGCCAGCGCGCGCCCGATAAATGCCAGGGGTCCGCCTTCGGCTTGCGGCAGGTGAACGCTGACGACATCGTGCTCGCGCATCAGCATCCCCGCGCGCGACAAAAACCCCGGCATGATGCTGCCCTTGCTCAAGCGAAATAGCACGGGATGGCGCAGAACGGTCACGCCGTCAATGACTTCGCGGTAGGGCAGACTCCTTTGATAGTGCGAAGTAAGCACGGTGACGCGGTGTCCGCGCTCGGCCAGCGCCTGCGCCAGACGTTCGACGTAGATGGTCAGCCCGCTGATGTGCGGGCGGTAGTAGGTGAGAGCGATCAGGATTTTCAATTTCTGATTTTCGATTTCTGTTTTAGGATTTGTGGCAAACCAGCCAACGATCCAACCAGCAAACTATTCAAACAACCCCTGGTTCTCCCTCACCCAACGGTATAGTCTTTCTACGCCGGTCGGCACATTGACCTTTGGCTCCCAGTCCAACTCGCGCTTGGCTTTGGAAATGTCGTACACGCAGACGCGCTGATCGCCGGGGCGCCAATCGCCGCGCCCAACCGGAATCTTTCTCCGGTGCAGTTCTTCGAGCATGGGCCCAAACTCGGTCCACACCGAAATTGTGTTCGTCGGTCCGCCGCCCAGGTTGTACACTTGACCCGCCACGCGCTCGATGCGCTGGGCTGCCGCGTCGTACGCATCGAGCAGGTCGTCAATGAACAGCATGTCGCGCACCTGCTTGCCATCGCCGTAAATCGTGATCGGTTTGCCGAGCACCGCCGCGATGATGAACCACGCGAGCCAGCCCTGGTCTTCCTCGCCGAACTGGCGATAGCCGTAGACTGCCGACTGCCGGAAGACGACCGTCCGCAGTCCGTAGATGCGCTGATAGTCGCGCACGTACTGATCTGCCGCGCCTTTGCTACACCCGTACGGCGAATGGAAATCCAGTGGCTGCGCTTCCGACGCGCCGCCGCGCAGATCGCGGTACGCGTAGCGCGTTTCTTTTTCGATTACGCCGACGTCGTCCATGCCGCCGTACACCTTGTTCGTGGAGGCAAAGACGAACAGCGGATTGCGTCCCGACGCGCGCGCGGCTTCGAGCGCGTTAAAGGTGCCCAGCGCGTTGATCTCGAAATCGCTGCGCGGGTCGGTAACGGAGGTCGTCACGGCGACCTGCGCGGCGAGATGGTAGATCGCGTCGGCATCGTGCGCGGCGTCAGCCAGCGCGCGCGCGTCGCGGATGTCCGCGCGGATCAATTCGAATTTGGCGCCATGTTTGCCGCGCAGCCATTCCGCGTTCTTCACCGCGCCGCGGCGCGATAGATTGTCGAACGCGACGACACATTCGCCGCGCGACAATAAGCGATCGACGAGATTGCTCCCGATAAAACCACAGCCGCCGGTAACGAGGATTCTAGGCAAGTTGGTCTCCCAAAATGGAATTGCTGATGATCGCAAGGATGAAGGCAGAAGGATGAAAAAGTCCAACCTTCCTGTCTTCATACTTTATCCTTCCGCCTTCATCCTTTGCAGTTGTTGGTAGGTCAGCCCTTCGTGCCACATCGAAAAGACGCCGAGCGCGATCAGCCAAAGGTAGGTAAAGGCATGTACGACGAACGCGTAACTCAACGCGGCGGACTTGTCCACTCCGAACACCGTGTTCAACGTGACCTGCGTTCCAAAATGAAACACGCCGACGTACCCCGGCGAGGAGGGAACAACAACCGCCAACGAGGTGACGGTCATCACGAGGAACGCGGCTTGGAGCGGTAACGGCGCGCCGTTGGCTTGCAGGTTCATCGCCTGCATCACGACCCAGTACATCACGCCGCCGAGGATCCACGCCCAGAGCGCCCACGCCGCGACGCCAATCAACGGGCGCGGCGAACGCAAGATCGCAAAACCGTCAATCAGCGATTCGAGCGCGCGCCACAAGCGCGGGCTCTGTAAGAACGGAATCGGCGCAGTCAAACGACGCAATAGCTGCAAGCCGCGTTCTTTTTGAAAAGAAAGACTGAGCAAAAAGGCGATGCCGGCGATGCCTGCCGCCGCGACACCTATCGCGCCCTGGCGCGCGACGTCGGGGATGTTTGGCACAAAGAGCGCGGTCACGGCGAGCAACAGCACGGCGGTCAAGCCATCGCTGAGCCGTTCGACGACGACGGTGGAGAGCGCGCGCGCCTTGCTCACCCCTTCGATGTCGCCGATGAGGTACGCGCGCGCAATGTCGCCGAGGCGCGCCGGCAGGATGTTGCTCAGGAAATAGCCGATGTTGAGCGCGTTGAAGACTTTGCCCAACCGCATCTTTTGCGGCGCGAACAGCAACTGCCAGCGGAGCACGCGACCCGCATAACTGACGCAGAACAAGAGCGATGCCGGAATCAGCCAGACGTAATCAATGCCGCGCAACGCCTCAAGCAATTTGTCGAATTGGATGCCTTGAAACGCAAAGTATAGACAGATGAGACTGATCGCAATTCCAATCCAAAAGCGCGGTGATTTGAGCATCCGAGTCCTTGATGGTGGGAGGTAGAAGTTGGAGGTTAGATGTTGGAAGTTGGCAAGCGAGCGATTCTGATTTCCAACTTCCAATCTCCAACTTCTACTCTCCAATCTCCAACCTCTAGCCCGCAACGTGCGCTATTTTATCATCAAGTCGAAGGATTGGCAAACGAAAACGCGGTTAACTCAAAAACGATAGAACGGTGTATAATGGGAAATGACCAATGGACAAACGACAAATTGGGAGGAATCGCCGGATGAACTTTGCAATTGAGCCGAAACTGGAAGCAACTCTCGCACAGATTCGTGAGTTTATGCGCGCGGCGGTGTATCCGCTCGAACGCGATTTCTTGAGCAAGCCGTTCCGCGAACTTCTGCCCGCGCTGAACGAGCGGCGCGCCCAGGTCAAGGCGATGGGCTGGTGGGCGCCCTCGATTCCGAAAGAGTACGGCGGCGCGGGATTCTCGTTCCTGGAAATGGCGCACATTAGCGAGGAACTGGGACGCAGTCCGCTCGGCTATTTTGTCTTCAACGCGCAAGCGCCCGATGTCGGCAACATGGAGTTGCTCATCGCCTTTGGCACGCCGGAGCAACAGGACCAGTACTTGCTGCCGCTCGTGCGCGGCGACCTTCGCAGTTGCTACTGCATGACCGAGCCGGACTATCCCGGTTCGAATCCGGTGTGGATGGGCACGACCGCGGTCAAGGACGGCGACGACTATGTGATCAACGGGCGCAAATGGTTTACGACGGCGGCGGACGGCGCGGCGTTCGCGGTCGTCATGGCGATTACGAACCCTGATGCGCCCAAGCCACATCAACGCGCGAGCCAAATCATCGTGCCGACGAGCACGCCGGGCTATCACCTCGCGCGCAATACGCCGGTCATGGGACACGCGGGCGACGATTGGGCGAGCCACGGCGAAATTCTTTTCGAAAACTGCCGCGTGCCGCAGACGAATCGGTTGGGGCGGGAAGGGGAGGGCTTTGCGCTCGCGCAGGAGCGCTTGGGACCTGGGCGCATCTACCATTGTATGCGCTGGATCGGCATTTGCGAACGCGCGCTGGAGATGATGTGCGCACGCGCCGCAGCGCGCCAACTTGCGCCGGGGCAGCCGCTGGCGCACAAGCAAATCATCCAGGCGATGCTGGCGGAGAGTCGCGCCGAAATCAACGCGGCACGCTTGATGGTCTTGCAAGCCGCGTGGAAACTCGACCGCGAGGGGCAAAAGCGCGCGCGGGTGGAAATTTCGACGATCAAATTCTTCGTCGCCGATGTACTGCAACGCGTGCTCGATCGCGCGATCCAGATTCACGGCGGACTCGGCGTCACCGATTACACCCCGCTCGCGTTCTGGTATCGGCACGAGCGCGCCGCGCGCATCTACGACGGCGCAGACGAAGTACACAAGACGGTGGTGGCGCGACAACTTTTGAAGGATTATGGTGTGAAGGTAGAGTTAGTCGGAGCGTAAGCGAAAGATGAAAGATGAAGGATGAAAAAATTCATCTTTCATCCTTCATCTTTTCGTTGTTGGGGAAACTATGGATGCCGACGTAAACGACCAACCGCGTGCAGTCAGACCCGGCGAGGAATTGCCAACTAGCCAACTAGCCAACTATCTAGCCAACCATCTTCCTGATGCACGCGGCGATCTCGTCGTGCGGCAATTTCCCAGCGGACATTCCAACCTTACCTACTCGATCCAAATTGGCGAGCAGGAGTTTGTTCTGCGCCGACCGCCGTTTGGGGCGAAGATCAAGACCGCGCACGACATGGCGCGCGAACACAAAATCCTCTTGCACTTGCGTCCCGTTTATCGCAAGGTGCCGCGCCCGCTGCTGTACTGTGAAGATGAATCGGTGATCGGCGCGCCGTTCTATGTGATGGAGCGCGTCGCTGGCGTCGTCTTGCGCGCGCAACCGCCGGCGGGCTTGGCGCTCACGCCGGCGCGGATGCGCGATCTGTCTATGACATGCGTTGACAATCTGGCGGCAATCCACGCGCTCGATTATCAAGCGGCAGGGTTGGGTGACTTGGGCAAGCCGGCGGGATACGTCGAGCGGCAAGTGCGTGGATGGACCGAACGCTA
>DHFK01000033.1 GCA_002400365.1 Anaerolineales bacterium UBA4826
CCTTTAGACTTGTCCCAGCGGCATCGTTGAGGGTGATCGTCAGTTGATGGTTGGGCGGACCTGGAAAGGTAATGACGAATGGCTCGCCGCCAAATGACCCGCTGCGCGTTCCCCAATCGCAATCAGTTGGCGAGCATTTGCCGTACGGATGGACATTCAAGGTTTGACCGGCGTTGGTGATAATGATCCTTGTGATGCCGCTCGTGCCCGAATCGTTGTTAAGCCATGTGCCGCTGTACTGCGCGGCGCCGGTGTTGAAGGAAAATGATCGCCAACCGCTCTTTGCGCCTGCACCGGCGGAAGCGCTCGTCGCCCAGACGCGCCAGCGCCCCGGATTATCGCCGACGAATGAGAACGAGTAACTGGTTGCCGCCAAGCCGCCCACATTAGTGTGCGCTTCCCACCCCGCGCCCTTGTCTATCTGGATTTCGACATTGTAGGTGACGCCGCCGGGAAAACTGACCATATTCCACGTGAGCGTCCCCGTGCGCGGAAATACGCGCCACACCCAACCATCGGCTGGCGATGCCTGGACCGGCGCGCCGGGTCCCGGCGACGTCACATTGACTATGACCTGGGCGGTCCGAGTGTTTGCGCCGCACCGCGCGGTGAGAGTGTAGACCGTGGTCGTCGTTGGGGTGACGGCGCGCGTGCCCGGCGTCTCGACTCCGCCAATGCCCTGGTCAACCTCTGCCGATTCCGCGCCGGTCACTGCGCCCCAACTCAAGGTGACGGTGGTGCCGGCGACGACGGTAATCGAAGCGGCGGCTGGCACCGACGGCGCGGACGCGGTGAACGAAGCGATGTTGGGTGTTCCGCTGCATCCAGTTGGCGGCGGCGGAGAACCGGGCACATTGATTTTGACGGTGACGGTTTGACCAAAGAACACACCCGCGGCGTTACGCAAGCGCCAGACACCGACATGCGCGCCCGCGCGGGGCGGCGCGGTCATCGGCACCACGATGTCGGCGGTTGTGCCCGGCGCGATATTCGGCGCCGCGACGATGGTGCTGCCGGTCATCGCTTCGCCGCTGACGAGGACGAATTGATAGCCCGCGCCCCACGCGCAGGCGCCCGTGTTGCTGATGCGCCAGACTTTGTCGAATGTCTGTCCGGCTGCCAGGGGCGTGCCATCGGGAATCGTGACGTCGGCGACAAAAGCCGCGTTGTCAATGCACGTCGTTCCGGCTGTCGGCGGCGGCGCCATTGTCGGCGTGAGCGACGCAGGCGGCGCGACAGTGGGGCTGGGCGGCGCGATCGGCGTGTTGGTCGGCGCGACCGCGACGCCTTGCAGCACCGAAATCGAAATGGCAACCGGATCGCTTGCCGCGCCCGCCGCGTTGTACGCGCGCACGATGAGCGTGTGCGTGCCGGGCGTTGCCTTCCAGGTCTGGATCAAACTGAACGCTGGCTGACCCTGCGCGGTCGGCGATGGATCAACCCGCACGGTGTTGCCATCCACGATCAACTCGACGCGCACGACCCCGGTCGAATCGGTTGAATTGGATTGAACGGCGACGTCCGCGCCTTCGTGGAATTGGCTGTTGCTGGGCGGCGAGACGATGATGACGCTGGGCTTGCTGGACGCGGATGCGCACCCGGCGAGCAGGAGCAGAACGACGAATGACGTGCCACTGGCCCAAGTTATCCGAGATTGCATATTTCCCTCTTGGCGGTTGGATGAAAACAAACGGCGGTGTCGTGCGGCTACCGCGTCAAGTCCAATGCGAGCTGACCTTTGGATTGCATCAGCGCGAGAGTCTTGCGCCCATGCGCGGCAGCCGTCTTGGAGAGATACCAGCGCGCTGTGGTGTCGTCGAAATAGAAATCGTCTCTCAACAGTTCATCCAACTCCGTTAGCCGCGTTTTCTGCAAAGCGCTCAACAAACCGCGTTCGAGCAGGCGGGGAATGAGTTGGTTGCGAAGATCTTCAATCGTTAGTCCTTCCTCTCTGAGGGACACAAGTTCCTTGACCTGGCGAGCCAGGGTTTCACTTTCGTTGCCGTTGCCGCGCTCAAACCGAATCCGGCGCGGCTGGGATTTCTTTTGAAAGTTGAGGATCAGTTCTCCCGACAAAACCGAAAGCGGGTTCGCGCGTTTGTGCCGTGAGAATTGGAAACTGGCTTGCACGACTGTGTTGGCGTACTCTAGCCCGGCGTCTTGCGCCGCCTCGATAAGCACGTTCCAGTACGCGAGGTCTTTGTGCGCGAAGACGATAGATAGCCACCCATCCCACTGGAGCACCTGGTGCATCTCGCGCAGCGAGTCCCGCAAAAGCCGCGCATAGTCGTCCAGCGATTTTTCGAGATCGCCGCCCTCGATCACTTCGACCTGTTTGTCTTGCGCGCTGACGTCGAACCCGAGCCACGCATTCCACATCGTTGACAAGTCCAGATAAGCGATGTGACTGCCGTACGGCGGGTCGGTGAAAATATAGTTCACCGATTCCCGATTCATCACCTTGGTCAATTCCGTTGCCGAGGTGTGAATTACCTTGAGGCGCTGATAATTCTCCCCAATCGCTTGATTCGTTTCCTGCTTGACCGCGACGAGGTTCTTGAACTTTCGGCTAAACTCATTCCACACATTCAGTTCGACCGGCTCTTTGGGAATCCAGTAGCGATAGGTGTGCATGATACCGCTGTTGCCGCGCCCGGCGCTCCGCCCCTTGGTGGTGCTGTACGTCAGATTGCATTTGTTTAGCGTCGCCGAAAACGCAAAGCGCAGCAAATCCCGGGGGACGGTGTCCGTGATGCCGCCGATTTGCTGATAGAGCCGCGACAGCGCAAGCAACTGCCGCCGCGTGAATAGTTCTTCGACCGCGCGCGCATCGGCGTTCTTGGGCAGCGCCAAGCCGTGGGGATACCAAGCCTCCAGCGGTTCTTGTTCCAGCGCCTCATCCGACAAGGCGTAAAGACGTTCGATATACGCGCGACACGCTTCCTCGATGGCAGTGAATTCTCTACGAAGCGCGTTAATGTCAACTGGAGCGATTGCAATTTGCTGACAGATGAAATTCGCGAGCGGGTTGATGTCAACGTGAATCGCGCGCCGACCCAGCACAACGGCTTCGATCGCCGTGACACCGCTGCCGCCAAACGGATCCAGTACGACGTCATCCTTGCCAGGCGCAAAGTGCTTGATATAGGACTGGACGACATTCCACGGTCGGCGGGTGAAATAGGGGTGCGCGCCAAAATGCCGCCTGACCGATTGTTTTTTGGGGTGAACCGGGGTTGTAATTGGATAGCGGACCAACTTTATGCGCTCTCTTCCTTGCTTTGGATCTTTTTCAATTCACTGACCATGAATTTGCCTAGTTCGCTCGCGTCAATCACGTCGAGATAATCCTCGCCCTTGAGCAGTCTGTGGTCATTGTGCTCGAAGCACAAGATGACGATCTCGTTTCCGCCTTTTTTGGATTTGTACCCCGCGCGAGTGTAGCCGTTCGAATCATATTTCAACTCGACGCCGCGCCGGATTCGCCCATGCCCTGTCATGGCGATCGTGGCGTATGGCTGATCGGGGAATCTGGTCACATGAAGGCCCATATCAATCCCCAGCCATTCCCAGAATCGGCTGAGGATGAGCAAATTGTTCTCCAGTGTCTCCTGAACTTGCTTGCTCGCCGCATTCTCGCCCCTCTTTCGAAGGTTTGTCCTGTACGCTCGCACTTCGGTACAGAAGGAATCTATCTTATTGGTTGGTCATCCCTTGTTCCCTCAACTGCGCTGTCACACCGAGCACCTGGCTAGGAAACAAGGTTTTGGAGAGACCGACAATCTGCGCGATCTGGACGTTGAAAGGGTCGGTCTGGGTACGCATGTTGAGACGATCCTTTTGAGTGCCTCCGCTCTCTTTGAGATCAACGCGGTACAGTGGGTCATACAAGCCCAGGGGTGTTTCGAGTAAGAGCGGCCAACTTGTCTTTCGCCGCGCGAGACTGCGTAGCAGCGGAGCGTCCCGGAATTCGTACAAATCTCCGCCCGTCTGTTTCGAAATTCGTCTGATCAGTGGCATCTTCGCCCCCTTCGGTCAAATCTTAGCGCAGTTTTGAAGAATTGTCGAGTCTTGTCGGCGTTACTTGTTCTTCGCCTTCTCTACCAATTCAAACAGTTTATTCAACGCTTCGAGCGGCGAGAGTGACATCACGTCCAGATTTCTGATTTCGTCACGCAACGGGTCCGCTTGCGTGAATAAAGCCATTTGCAGCCCGGCGCCCTTGCGTAACATGCCGGTCTCTTGGAGTTCTTCCAATTCTTTCAACACCTCTTCCGCGCGATGCACGACTGCCTTCGGAATCCCCGCCAGTTGCGCGACGTGGATGCCGTACGATTTATCCGCGCCCCCGCGCACGATCTGGTGCAGAAAGACGACGCGCCCGCTTTGCTCCAGCACGGCGACGTTATAGTTGCGGACTTTGGGCAAGTACTGCTCCAACTCGATCAACTCGTGGTAATGCGTCGCGAACAACGTTTTCGATTGCAGTTGCGGGTGGTTGTGGATGTATTCGACAATCGCGCGCGCGATCGCGATGCCGTCGTACGTGCTCGTGCCGCGCCCGATTTCGTCGAGAATGATCAAACTCTGACGCGTGCTGTGCGCGAGAATGTTCGCCGTCTCGACCATCTCGACCATGAAGGTGGATTGCCCGGCGGCGATCTCGTCCTGCGCGCCGATGCGCGTGAAAATGCGGTCCACCAGACCGATGGTCGCGGACTCTGCCGGGACGAATGAGCCGATCTGCGCCATCAAGACGATGAGCGCGACTTGACGCAGAAAAGTTGACTTGCCGCTCATGTTCGGGCCGGTGATGATGTGAATCAGTTCTTCCTTCGACAGTGTCACGTCGTTCGGGACGAACGGCTCATCGCGCAGCGCAAGTTCCACGACCGGATGCCGCCCCGCGACGATGTGGATCGCGTCGGCGTTGTTCAATTGCGGACGCGCGTACCGATAGCGCATTGCCACTTCGGCGAGCGCGGCGTACACGTCCATCTCGGCGATGGCGCGCGCGGTGGCGAGCAAGCGCGGCGCCGCGCCGGCAATCTGCGCGCACACTTCTTTGAACAGCGTCGTTTCCAACTCGACGATGCGTTCTTCCGCGTTGAGGATCAGACTCTCGTACTCTTTAAGTTCGGGCGTGATAAAGCGCTCGGCGTTCGTCAGCGTCTGTTTGCGGATGTACTCGGCGGGCGTCTGCGGCAAGTTCGGCGTGGTGATTTCGATGTAATAGCCAAAGACCTTGTTGTAGCCGACTTTGAGCGATTTGATGCCGGTGCGCTCGCGTTCTTTGCGTTCGAGGTTCGCGACCCAATCCTTCGCGTTGCGCGATGCGCTCGCGATGCCATCGAGTTCCGCGGAATACCCAGGCGCGATCACGCCGCCGTTGCTCAGCGTCGCCGGCGGTTCGGGGACGAGCGCGCGCGAAATGAGGTTGACGAGGTCGGGACAAGCATCGAGATTGGAGATTGGAGATTGGAGGTTAGAAGTTGGAGGTGCGAGATTGGACGTTGGAGACCCGCTGCCAACCTCTAACTTCCAACCTCCAACTTCCATAATCCTCGGCACAACTTCCAGACTCGCTTTGATCGCCACCACATCGCGCGGTCCGGCAACGCCCTGCACGACGCGGTTGGTCAGCCGCTCCAGATCGGCGATGCGCTTGAGCAGATCGCGCAGCGATTCGCGGCGCGCCGTGTCGCGATAGAACGCGTCTACACGATCGAGCCGCGCGTTCAGCGCGTCGAGATCGAGTAAGGGTTGGGTGAGCCATTCGCGCAAGCGGCGCGCGCCCATCGCGGTGCGTGTTTCGTCCAGCACGCCGAGCAGCGACCCCTTGACCGCGCCGCCGCGGATCGTCTGGACGAGTTCGAGGTTGCGCCGCGTCGCCGGGTCGAGCGTCATAAACGCTTTGGTGGAATAGGTCTTGAACGCGGTCAGTTGCGCGAGTGCGGCTTTTTGATTGTCTTGCAAGTACTGGATGATCGCGCCGGCGGCGCGCGTCGCCAGCGGCAGTGCGTTCAGCCCAAAGCCGTCGAGCGCGGCGACGTGAAAGTGATCGCGGAGCGTTTGGCGGGCGGAGTCGAGGTCTGGAATGTGGAGATTGGAGATTGGAGATTGGAAACTCGAAGGCAATCTCCAATCTCCAATCTCCAATCTTTCCGCAAGCACTTCCGCCGGATGCAAGCGATCCAACTCTTGCCGCGCCTCGCGCGCGTCCACCTCCGTCGCGGCGAATACGCCGGTCGTGATGTCGGCGTAGGCGATGCCGGCGCGGGCCTTGTCCATGACGAGCGCGGCGAGATAGTTGTTGCGTTTCTCTTCCAGCAAGCCAGGTTCGACGACGGTGCCCGGGGTAACCACCCGCACAACTTGTCTCGGCATCAAGCCGTTCACCA
>DHFK01000242.1:0-5123 GCA_002400365.1 Anaerolineales bacterium UBA4826
TAGTTGGGCGCAACGACGTTCGCGAGTTGGAACGCGCTCTCGCCTCGCCAGAACGTGTGCCATTCTACGATGCGCCACGCGGCGTACGTGCCGCGCAGTTCCGCCCACGGCGCGGCGAATGTCGCGACGATACCGATGACAGTGAAGAGGAGAAGGCATTCGAGCGGAATTACTTGATGGCGCATAATGCAATTGTCTGCCCTGTGAAAACATGCTATAATCGGCGCAACTCAAGCATACAATCTGCACACCATCACCGTATGACGTTGAGCCAGGAAAGGAAAGTGAGCGTATGTCAGCGACAATAACCCAGCAAGACATCAATCGCCTGGAACAACTGTATACTGCCGGATTTCATGATACCTTTCTAGATAATGCTTTGCGCAAAGTCATCGCGCGCCAAATTGAGCGCGACGAGCAAGACCTCACAAAAGTCAATGCTGCCCTGACCCGATTTGAGCGTCAATATGGCACAACCTCCGAAGAATTTTGGCAGCGCTTTCAAGCCGGCAATGCGCCGGATACTGCCGACGCGATGGAATGGAACGCCTTGTGCAAAACGCGGGAACGCATTGCCAAGCGTCTGCAAATCCTACGCGGCGCATGAACGCAGATGAGCGACATTATCGCCTACCTTGCCGAGATCGAAGTGGCGTTGGTTAGCAGCCCGGTCGTCGCCGAGTATCAAGTCGTGCGGTCATGGAGTCACAGCGACGACGGGTATATTCGCATCCGCGCTACACTGACGAATGGCGATTTTCTGGAAGCCGCCGAATACTTTGTGCTGGAGCAGGGTCAGATTGCCACGGTGGATTACCGCCACCACTGGACCGATGAGCAGAAGCAAACGCTGCGACGCCGGTGGGACAGCACCCCTGACCACCCCGAACTGGAGAATTTTCCGCACCACATCCATGTTGGCGACGAAGGCAACGTGGCATCATATCATCCAGTCGGAATCATGGACGTGTTGAAACTCATCGAAGCGGAAATCTTGAAGACGTAGCGATGCTCTTGCGCGCTCTATTCCCCAACAAGATCCCCGCATTCATCCTCCAACTGCGCGATGAAAGCATTGACAAACGCAAGCCGCTGTTCGGCGAGCGCGCGCCCGGCGCGTGTGGACATCACTTGTACCGTTTTTTCCGCCGTACGCCGATCGTACTTGGCAATGCGCGCGCGCGCCTCGGCGTACGCCGGCGCTTCGATGCCAGCGTTCATCGCCGTCCACACGATTCCCAGCGCGCCAACCTCATCCAGCAAATCCGCGTCGCGTAGGACACAATCTTCGAGCGGAACATCGGCTTGCGAACTCGTATGATTCCTGATTACCTCGTCCACACGCGCAATCCAGTCCGCCGGGAATTCCTCGCGCTGGAGATATTCCGCGGCGATCTCCGCGCCGCGCGCCGCGTGTTCGTCGCGCTCGCTGTTCAGTTTCGCAACATCGTGAAAGATCGCCGCCACGCTCACGAGGTCCATGTTCGCGCCTTCCACGCGCGCAATCTTTTGCGCGGTGGCAAGCACGCGGCGCGTATGTTCCCAACGCGCGGCGCTGTTGCGCCGCCAGCCGTCAAGCCCGGTCGGCGCGCTTGGCTCGTTCTGAACCATGTACGCCTTTACGTACGCAAGCATCGCGTGGATGTCCATGGCTGCATCGCCCCCGAAGTGTGACGGGTGGCGTGTGGCGTGTGACGCAGAGCGCCTCGCCACACGTCACCCGTCACTCGTCATTTCTTTTTCTTGGCAGTTTTCTTCGCCGACCTTTTCACCGCGCGCTTGGGCTTTTTCGCCGCGATCTTCTTCTCTACTTTCACAACCGGCACGGCGATTTCCGCGCGCAGTTCCTCGCCCGGTCGGCTGAGATACGTTTCGATTGGCGCGCCGGCTTCGCGATACCCCTGCGCGCGCAGCCAAGCGTACACCTCGTTGTACGCGCGCGAGATGTTCGCCTCACCCTGATAAACGAGCGCCGCGACGTCGCAATCGCCGATCGCTTTCACGCCCACGTCGCCCGATCCCTGCACATCGGGCGCAACCGGCACACACAGTTCGCTCCGCAATTTTTCGGCTGGGACGTGCGCGGGATCGTCGTAGTAGATTCCGAGCGACGCGCCGAGCGGCTGCACCTGGTTCGCGCCGATCCACGCAAACAGTCTTTCGAACCCGCGCTTGACGGCATCGCCAAAGGGGCCTACCTCGGAAACGTACGCGACGTACATTCGCGGCAAGTGCTTGATCTCTGGCATGTCTCCCTCCTTGGATTGGATTCCAACCTTGCGAAGGTCGGTAACCTTCGCAAGGTTCAACAACGCTAACGCAACCGCGGCTTGCCACGCTAACACTTTGAATTCGCCCGCCGCAAGCGCGCTTTCGATTTCCGCGCGCGTGAGCAGCAACACCTCTTGTTCTTCCAAATCATCGGCGTCGCGGTTACACACGCGATACGCGCCGCGCGCCAGGAACAGATTGCCGGTCGCCATGCCGCGATTCGGGTCAACCCAATACGAACCCAGGTTGATCCATTCGGGCGCAACATAGCCGGTCTCCTCGCGCAATTCGCGCTGCGCGCACGTCAACGGTTCTTCGCCCGGTTCAAGGTATCCGCCAACCACCGCCAGCGTCGTGCCCGCGATCGCGTACTTGGTCTGGCGAAAACAAAGAAACCTGCCGTCCACAGTCTCGACCACCACGTTGATATAGTCCGGCGTGGTAACCCAGGGCCAATTCGGAATCACGCGACCGCCCGGCAATTCGACCGCGTGGTCTTCGACGACGAGCCATTTGCTGTGGTTCAGCACCATTCGACGCGAAAGGGTTTTCCAGGGTTTCATTCTTCATCGCGCGCTTTCGCGCCGGTCAACCGATCCACGAGCGCGCTGCCCACCCCCGCGAGCGCGTCAGTCGGCAAATAGTGACTGGCCGATTCGTCGAACAGCACATTCGCGGTCGCGGGGAAATCTTCATCGCCCGCATAGTACACCGCCGCAACGCGCACGCGCGGCAGCGCGTCGAACGCGAACGCCGCGTCGCCAAGATCGAGTTTCATCCCGCCGAGATTCTTCGCCGCGCGCTCGAACACGCCGATGCGGTTGTCAATCGCTTTCGCAAGTCGGTTGCCGCTATAGCCCTGGTACGCCTGATGATAAAACATCCCGCCCGGCAAATCGCGGAATGCAATCCACTTGCCGGCAAGCGGCGCGCCATCGGCAGTCTGCAAATAGTACAGAAACATCGCGGTGCGATTCAAGCCGCACACCTGGTTGGTCGCTGCGACTCGCGCCNNAAACTCCATGCCGCATTTGTACGCCATCGCGCGCGGATCGCGCGGGCGCAATTCTTCGCGCAACTCGACTACTTTGGCAATCATCTTTTCTCGAATCGGTGTTGTCACTTTTGATGTCTCCGGTCGTCACGTGTTGAGTGTTGCGTATTCCGTTTCACGCACCACGCACCACACCTCACGTTTCACGCATCACGCATCACTTGAGGTGCCCCACTGGGATAAGATACAGCGGCTGGTGATCCGCGGGCAACGCGAGCACTTGCTTGACTCTGTCGTCGTAGAACGCGCCGATCGGCACCGCGCCGAGATCGAGCGCGACCGCTTGGAGCAAAACATTTTGCGCCGCGTGACCGGCTTCCAAGTGAACATAGCGCGGGCTGCGTTCCTCGCCGTACTTGCGCGCGGTGCGCGCGTACACAGCGGCGATCACGATCACCGCGGGCGCTTGCAGCACCGCATCTTGCTGCAACGCCGCGTCGTACAACGCACGTCGCACATCACCTTGAACCTGTGAGAGCAGGCGATGTCCCTGCGGCTCATAGCGATACGCGCCGCCGGGAATCACGAGATAGACTTGCAGCGGATACAGCGCGCCTGCCGACGGCGCGGTGCGAAAACCATCCGGGTGAGTGATCCCTTGCGCCGCCCACAGCAATTGGCCAAGTTCCGCCAATGTTAGACGCGCGTCCGCGAACTCGCGCACGGATCGTCGTCGCGCCAGCGTCTCTTCAAGCGTCAGCGTGCCCTTCAGCCGCGGCGCGGGCAGCGCGATGATCTCGGACGGAAAGAGTGCGGTTGGCACAGGTGTCATCGTCACATCCATTCGCGGCTGTGTTGCCGCGCAAGCCACGGGCAAAACGAGCGCGAGCAGAACCACGACGGCAAATAGCGTTCTCATAGTATGCACGCTTACTCGTACACCTTTTCGCCTTCCGTCTCCGCATTCACCGCGTCCATCTCGACGTCGCGCGCCGTGCTCCGCGTGCCCAAGAGTTCCTTGTAGTATTCGTGCTGGATGACGAGGTTCATGATCTCATTCGTCCCGGTCCAAATCATCATCAAGCGCGCGTCACGCAACAGCCGTTCGATTGGGTAAACGTTGGTATAGCCGATGCCGCCCATCACCTGCATCGCCGCGTTCACCACGTCCCACGCCATCGTCGTCGCGCATTTTTTCGATTCGGACACCAGCCGGCGCACGCGCCCGGGATCGTCGCCGGCGTCAATCGCGCGCGCGGTTTCGCGCACGAGCGCGCCTGCCGCATCGAGCCGCGTCATGCTCTCGGCGATCTGGAAACTCACGCCTTCGAACTCGCGAATTTTCTGCCCGAACGCGCGCCGCCGATCCGCGTACCGCGCGGCGATTTCGATTGCCGCGCGCGCCAAGCCGAGCGCGCCCGCCGCGCTCGTCATCCGTTCGGGGATCATCATCTGGTTGAAAATCTCGCCCGCGCCATTTTCGCGTCCGATCAGATTCTCCGCCGGCACGCGCGCGTCGCGAAAATAGACGCGCCCCGTCCCGCCGCCGCGCGTCCCCATCAAGCCGTAGACGTGCTGCACGACGACCTGCGGGCTGCGCTCGACGATGAACGCGCTAATGTCGCGCGGCTTGTCGCCGGTGCGCGCGTAGACGAGAAAATAGTCCGCGCCTTCCGCGCCGACGATAAAACGCTTTTGCCCATTCAGGACATAGTCATCGCCCTGGCGCGTCGCGCGCGTCGTCGCGCCGAAAAAGTCCGAGCCGCCGCGCGGTTCGGTGAGCGCTTCCGCGGTGGTCAGTGTGCCTTCGAGCATCGGGCGCAGCCATTTGGCTTTCTGCGCGCGCGTGCCGAAAACA
>DHFK01000242.1:5136-5300 GCA_002400365.1 Anaerolineales bacterium UBA4826
TACTCGCGCGGATAGCGCACCTTGTCCGCGTCCATGTCGAGCAAGAGTTGGCGCGGCACCTCCTCGCGGACGAACGCGCGCGCCTCATCACGCAGTTTACGTTGTTCAGCGGTCAAGAGAATGTCGAGCATTGCAAACCTCCTTTGCAGGGCGCGTGCAAAGTC
>DHFK01000242.1:5329-9945 GCA_002400365.1 Anaerolineales bacterium UBA4826
TGACTTTGCACACGCCCTGCCTCCTTTGACGCGGGCTTGATTTCGTGCTACCATATTGGCTACGGGCTCGCAGTTTCATCTGGCAATCGCGCAACGCCAATGGAGTACACGGTGCCAAAGGTCAGTGAATTCTACGGAATTCGGATCTATCAACAATTTCGCGAGCACGGTGTTCCTCATTTTCACGCTCGGTACGCCGGGAGCAAAGTCAGCATCGCGATTGAGACATTGGAAACATTGTCAGGCGATCTTCCGCGACGCGCATACAATCTCGTATTGGAGTGGGCAACCATTCATCGAACCGAATTGCTGGCAAATTGGAACAGGTCACGACAGGGCATCCTACCGGAAGATATCGAGCCCTTGCCGTAAAGGAGTAGATCATGTACGAATTAGTAGATATTGTCTCCGTCCAAGTGCTACATGGCTTTCTAGTCCGCTTGACTTTTCAAGATGGCACTGAAGGTGTGATTGATCTTGAACCCCACTTGCACGGGCCGATCTTTGAGCCGCTGCGCAAGGATCGCCAACTCTTTCGATCGGTCCGGGTTGATCCCGACGCTGGCACGATTGTGTGGCCCAATGGAGCAGACATTGCGCCCGATACCCTGTATCAACAAGTCAAGGCGTTGTCGGTGGCTGCGGTTTGAAATCAAATGAAGCGCATTTCACGAATCCGCGAGCATGCCCTCTCACCTCTCGGGCGGGTTGAAAGCGCCCTCGCCACGCTCCATCTCCTTCCTCATTCGCCGCGCTCCTTCTACTTGCCCATGATCAAGAACCGCCACAACGTCCCCCACGTCCGTGGATCGAAATTGAAGAACGCGGGCACGCGGCGGCGGTACTCGCGATAGCCCTCCCCAAAGCGTTCGATCAGTTCCGGCTCTTCCGCCCAGCGCAGCCACAGCCACAACGCCAGCGGCGCGACGCACCCGGCGAATAACGCGAACGCGCTGCCGTCGTTCCACAGCACAATCGAGAAAATGATCCGCAGCACCGCCGAATAGACTGGATGCCGCAGCACGCTGTACACGTTCGATTGAACCAACCGGCTTTCGCTCGGAAAATAAACGTACAGCAGCGACAGATTGTCAATCCCGAACGTCGTCACCGCGCGCCACCACAGCACGATTCCGCTGACAAGCAAGTACGCCGCTGGGATCAGCGCGATTTCGCGCGGCACGACGCGCGCGCCCTCGATCCACGCGAAATGCGCGACCGCCGCGCCGATGAACGTCAGCCCCGGAATCGCCAGCCAGCGAAACGCAACCGAAAACGCGCGGTCGCCCCACCGCGCTTTCAGTTTAGCGCGCGCGGCGATCATCATGCCGACCATTAGTTGACCCACCATCACCACGATCGCCGTACTGACCAGCGTCGCGCCGGTGAACCAGCCGTCGAAGACAACAAAGAACGCGACGACGACCGCGAGCGTGACGGCGATGGTCACGAGCGCGAGCAAACCGTTCAGCGGCTTGTTCAACTCTGAGCGTTCGTCGAAAATCTTTCGACCGGGGATCAGTTCCATCTTGCCTCCTGTATCCTACCCCGCCTTCAACACCCGCAGCGCGCGCAGTGTCACCCACTTGCTCGGTTTGCCTTTCTTTTCGATATCCACCCACATCTTGCCGTTCAGACTGTGCTTGAGCCCCCAACGTCCGTCGGCATCGCGTTTCGAGAGCATCAGGTCAATCGCGTTTTGAAGGCGCGGATCGCGCGCGTAACCGGCTTGCGTCAGCGCGAGCAACGCCTCCAACACATCGGAGGTGTACGAAAGCGGGAAGCCGAATTTGAACCACTCGCCGCTCACACGCGCGCGGTACGGATAGTCCGCCTCTGCCAGATCGCGGCTCAGGAGGAATTCAACCGTCTGCGCGGTTGCCTTTTTCACTTTGGACGATTGCAGCGCGGGCGGCAGATTGGCAAGCGCGCGCAGCGCCTTGACCGCGCCCCACGCGCACGGCTTGCCCGCGTTCGCCACACAGCGAAAGCCGGGACCCGTTGTGCCGGAAGCATAGAACGCATCGAACTCGTCGCCGGTGATCGCGCCGGCGAGCCAATCCACCGCGCGCGCGACGCGCGCGTCATCGCCGTAGCCGAGCGCGACGAGCGACCAGATCAGATTGCCGTTGAGACAATGGATCGCCCAACTCGGCGCGACGCTGAGCGACGCCGAGAAGCCGCCGTGTATCGCCTGCGCGTGCGTCAGCACGTACTCGACGCCGCGCCGGACGCGCTGGTCACGCCCGTCCGCACCCAACTCGGCGAGGAAAAGAATCTGCCAGGTGGACGCTTTGTACTTGCCGGCATAGCCCGAGCCCGGCTTGCGCCAGTATCCTGCCGGGTTTTGCGCGGCAAGAATTTTTCGGACGGGCGCGCTCCGCATGATCGCGCGCCGCGCGGCGACAACGTCGCGGTCGTCCGCCGGGCGATCCAGAAGATGCCGCAGCGTGAAATAGCGCACCGAGGGATTGTCTTTTTCGAGCAGCCAGGCGAGTGTTTGGTTGTTCATTGTTGTTCCTCTGGCAGCGACCGCCGACGGATGATTATAATCCCCGAAGCGAAGCGGAGAGGGACCGCCGACCGCCGCAGCAAGATCGCACGCAGCCCAACGGTGTTGCCGTACCGCGCGTGGTTGACCCAGCCCTGCACCGAGGCGGTGACTTGATCCAAACTGATTTCGCCGTCGGTGTACTGGCGCGCCAGCGCGCGCAACCGCCGCGCGTACGCGATCCCTTGGCGGCGTTTGAGTCGCCGCCGCTCAGGATAGACTCGAAAGCCGAGAAAGGGGATGCCGTCGCCAACGGGATGCGCCTGCGCGCGGGTCGCGTGAATCGTCACCCGCAGCCGCGCCAGCCGTTCGACAATCGCCTGCTTCCATTCCCAGAGCGCGCGCGGGTCGTCGCCAAAGAGCAGGAAATCGTCCACGTAGCGCAGGTACGCCGGGCAGCGCAATTCGCGTTTGACAAAGTGATCGAAGGGGTTGAGGTAGCAGTTCGCCCAGAACTGCGAGGTGAGATTGCCAATCGGCAAACCGCGCGGACGATTGAACGCCAAGAGGTCGTCGCCGGGAAACCAGACCATCGCGTATTCTTCGGACAGCACGCCGACGCCGCTGGCGAGGATGCGGTCCACGAGCCATAGCGTTGGCGCATCGGCGATTTTGCGCGCGAGGATATCGCGCAGAATCGCGTGGTCAATGGATGGAAAGAATTGCCGGAGGTCGCACTGCAGCACGTAGCGATAGCGGCGCGCGAACGCTTGGCAGCGATCCAGCGCGCGGTGCGTCCCCTTGCCCGCCCGGTTCGCGTACGAATCGTCAATGAACGAGCGTTCAAAGATCGGCTCGATGACGTTGCACAGCGCGTGGTGGACGACGCGGTCGCGAAACGGCGCGGCGGAAATCAGCCGGCGCTTGGGTTCGTGGATGTAGAAACTGGTGTATCGTCCGGGTTGGTAGGTTTGCGCGCGCAGTTCGCGCTGCAACTCGAGCAAATTATCTTCCAGGCGATACTCGAACGCGGCGACGTTGGGATGCCCGCGCTTGCCCTTGGCTGCCTTGCGGTACGCCAGCAGGAGATTGTCCCAGGAACAGAGTTGGGTGTACACAATTGCACTTTGTAGGGGCGGCGTCATGCCGCCCCTGATCGGGCGGGGAGACCCCGCCCCTACGTTGCCCGCGCCAGGGCTTGCGCCCAGGGCGCGGGCACGTTGGTATATGCCCGGCTCCTCAGACCCGTAGGGTTTTGGACGCTACGCGCCTTCGGGTCTTGGAGCGCGGACGGGACCAAGCCCCGCCGTTTTTCACGCCTCGGCGGCGAACCGTAGAGACGACCCGGCGGGTCGTCTCTACGCCGCACCGCAATTCCGGCATTGCCCTGTGGCTTGGAAAAGTGTGGACACCACCACCCGAAAACCGTTGTTCCTGTTCCTGTTGTCGGGATTGTTCCTGTTGCGATAGGCGCAGCGGACGTTGTTCTGATGGTTGTTGAACGCGCCCCCGCGCAACACGCGGCGGTGTTTCGGGCTTGGCCCCACCTCACCTCTCACCCCCTGCCCCCCTCTCCCCTCTCCTGAACTGAACTTCGTTCAGGAGAGGGGAGAGGGGGTTGGGGGAGTGGGGTGAGGATTTGTCACCTTCCGCCAACCACCCAACAGCCGCCCAATTTCGGTGACCATTTCAGCAACGTGCTGGTACTGCCCGCCGGTGAGCCATTCCCAGCGCACGGCGAGGCGCAGATAAGTTCGCACGCGATTCAGCGCTTCATCCGCGCGATCCAACCGTTCCAGCCGCGCTTTGCCCTGGCGATAGTTGGCTTGTTCCAGATATTCGCGCAGATCGAACGCGGCGTCTAACAATCGTTGGGTGAAAGAAAAGCGATGGGCGCGCGGAAAATGATTCGTGACTGGCAACAGCCAGGTGAGAAAATCAAACGTGCGGGTAAAGATGGGCATTTCATTCCGATTGTCTGTCATCATGCTCCATCGGTAGGATACAAGAAATTCGCGCGACCAGAGGGGGGCAAACTGCGCCCCCCTCTGGACTCCCCCCACACCAAAAAATCGGCGGTTCAGAGGATCAGAGTCCAGAGGGTTCAGAGATCAGAGTCACAACG
>DHFK01000142.1 GCA_002400365.1 Anaerolineales bacterium UBA4826
TGAATCTGCTCGCGCTGGTCGCGCAGGATTTCCCGCGGCGCCGCGTCGTGGACGCCTGGCGCAATCCCTATTTCGACTGGTCGGCGCAAGGCATCGCCGCCGGCGACGCGGAACGCCTCGCCGCCGCGGCGCGCTGGGGACAGGTTGTCGCCGGCGTCGCGCAGTGGCACGCTACGCTCGCGCGCCTTGCCGCGGCGACAGCCGACGGCGCGGAATCCGACGAAGACGCCGCGCCGCTGCGCGCGCCAACGGGCGCAACCGCCGCCGCGCTCGCCGACAAATTCCGCGCCTTTGTCGCGCGTCTCACGCCGCCAGACCGCGCGCCGCTGCGCGCGCATGTGACTTGGCTCGAAGAACTCATTGGCGATGATCCGGCGTTGTTGACGGAATGGGCGCACGCGTCCGACACGAGTCTGGGCGTCGTGCGCTGCGCGCGTGCCGCCGCGGCAACGCGCGATCGCGACGTCGCCGCGCTGCGCGAATTCAAGAATGTCTTGCGCGCGCTGGTCTTTTCCGAATCGGCGTTTGGAACGGCGCGCCCAACCCCGTTCGCCGAATTCTGGGCCGAACTGCGCGGCGCGGTCGAAGCGGCGACATACCACGTCCCCGCGCCAGACGAAACCGAAACGATCCTCGTCGCATCGGTATTGTCCGCGCGCGGTCTGTCGTTTCGCGCCGCCGCGCTCGTCGGGCTTGCCGAAGGCGAGTTTCCGCGCGCGGCGACTGAAGATCCATTCTTGATGGAGAGCGACCGCGCCGCGTTGCGACTTGTTCCGCGTCTCTCCGGCGACGAGGTTACGTTTTTCTACGAAGCCGTGTCCCGCGCGACCGAACGGATTTTGTTCACGCGTCCCTATCTCGCCGACGATGGACAACCCTGGGAGTCGTCGTCCTACTGGGATCATGTCTTGAAACTGGTGGACGCCAAGCCCGCGCGCTCCGACACCTTGCCGCTGGAAGATGCGGCGTCGCCGGCGGAACTCGTCATCCTACTCCCTCCATCCCCTCTCCCTTCTCCTGATGAACTGCCTCAGGAGGAAGGAGAGGGGGCTAGGGGGGTGAGGAATGAGGCAGTGCGGCACGGCGCTGCCGTGCTCGCCGCGCGCATGGCGGAGCAAGCGCGCGGGCAACACGAAGGCGATTTATCTGCGCTGCAAGCGCGCCTGACGCGCCATTTCGCGCCGACGCATCCGTGGAGCGCGAGCCGGCTCGAAACCTTTGGCGCGTGTCCGTTCGCGTTCTTTGCGGCGTACGTGCTCAAACTCGAAGCGCGCCCGCCGGCCGAAGCTGGCTACGACGTGCGCCAACTCGGCACGATGTACCACGCCATTCTCGAAACGCTCTTCCGCGCGGCGCCCGACCCGACCGATCGCGACGCCTTGCTCGCGGCTTTGCCTGGCATCGCGCGCAAGATTTTCGACGCTGCGCCGGCGACCTACGGCTTTCGCCCGACGGCGCTGTGGCGGCAACAGCGCGCCGAACTGGAACGCATCCTCGCCGATACCGTGCGCGCGCTGAGCGCGGCGAGCGCGGGTTGGCGACCGGCGCATTTCGAACTCGCCTTCGGCGCGGGCGCGGCGCCGCCGCTTATGGTGCGCGGCGCAGACGACCAAGCCATTCAACTGCGCGGCTATATTGATCGCGTGGACGTGAACGCCGCGGGCGAGTTGCGCGTGGTAGATTACAAAGCCGGGTCGTCTTCCATCAGCCAGAGCGACCTGGACGACGGCACGCGGCTGCAACTTGCGCTGTACGCGCTCGCGCTGCGCGACGCGCTGAAAATCGGCGCGCCGGTCGCCGGACTATACTGGCACATCGGCGCGGCAAGGGCGAGTAGTTTGCGGCTGGAAAAATATCCGGGCGGCGTCGCGGCAGCGTTCGAGCAAGCGACGCGCCACACGCGCGCGCATGTCGCGCGCGTCCGCGCGGGCGATTTCGCGCCGCATCCGCCGGTAGGCGGCTGTCCGCAGTGGTGTCCGGCCATCGCGTTCTGTTGGCGGTATAAAGCAAAGGGCTAGAAAATGAACCCAATTCTCTCCCTCATCCCACTCGATCCCACTCAACGCGACGCGGTGCTGCGCCGCGGCGCGGACATTGTCGTCACCGCTGGCGCGGGCTCTGGCAAAACGCGCACGCTCGTCGCGCGCTTTCTCGCGTTCGTCGAAGCCGGCGCGCCGCTCCGCTCGCTGATCGCCATTACCTTCACCGACAAAGCCGCGCGCGAAATGCGGACGCGCATTCGCCGCTACCTCACCCCACTTCCCCAACCCCCTCTCCCCTCTCCTGACGAACTTTATCACGAGAGGGGGAAGGAGGCGCAGGGGGTTGAGGGCGAGGTCGAGACCGCGCGCATCGGCACGATCCATAGTTTGTGCGCGACGATTCTGCGCGCGCATCCTGCCGAAGCCGGCATTGATCCCGGCTTTGAGGTGCTCGACGAAAATACGAGCGCGGCATTGCGCGCCCAAGCCCTTCAAGCCGCGCTCGACTGGACGGCGAACGATGCGGACGCGGCTGCGCTCTTCGCGCTCCTCAAGGAAAATGCGCTCCGCGAAATATTGGCTGCGCTGCTCGAAAAACGACTGGTTGCCAGCGCGGCATTCGCGGCGGCAAGCGACCCGCGCGCGGTCTGGCAAACGGCGCTCGCCCGCGCGCTGGAACAGTACACCGAATCGTCCGCCGTGCGCGACGCCCTGGCGACCCTGCGCGACCTACGCGCCCGCGGCGAACTCGCGCGCAGCGCGGGCGACAAACTCGCCGCGCAAGTCATCGCGCTCCTCGACGGTTGGGCGCGCTTTGAAAGCGCAGAGGACTGGGACACCAAATTGCGCGCCCTGTTCGAGTTGCGGCGCGCCCATCTCGGCGGCAGCGTCGGCAGTCAAGGCGCGGCGAAAGACGCCGTCAAGATTCTGCGTGAACGCTACGACGCGACGCTTGATCCCTGGCTCGGCGGCAAGAACGCGACCGACGCCGCGCCGCGTTGGGCGTTCGACGAACGCGCCGCCGATGCGTTGCCGCAACTGCGCCGCACCTTCGACGCGGCAGTCCACGCCTACGCGGCATCGAAAGCCGAACGCCGCGCGCTCGATTTCGACGACCTGGAAGCGCAAACCGTCGCGCTGCTCGAAAACAACACGGAGGTGCGCACGCGCTGGCAGTCCGAAACGCGCGCCATTCTCGTGGACGAGTTTCAAGACACGAACGATCACCAACGCAGAATCATCTACGCGCTCCGCGGTCTGGCTGCTCCAACTTCCGAGCTCCAACCTCCAAACTCCAATCTCTTCATCGTCGGCGACGGCAAACAAAGCATTTATCGCTTTCGCGGCGGCGACGTCACGGTGCTGCGCCGCGTCCAAGCCGACCTCGCGGCAAGCGGCGGCGCGGCGTTCGATCTCGATCTCACTTACCGCGCGCACGCTCCGCTCGTCGCGCAACTCAACGCGCTCCTCGAACCGATCCTGGGAACGGCGGACGACCCGGCGCGTCCGTACGCGATTCCGTTCGCGCCCCTGCGCGCGTATCGCCAACAGAGCGATCTCGACGCGCCGTTCGTCGAATTTTGTCTGGGGGTGGGAGAAGATGCCGAGGCGGGACGCGCGGCGACGGCACACGCGCTCGCCGCGCGCCTGTGGCGGTTGCATGATGCGGAACGCGTCGAGTGGGGTAACCTCGCGCTCTTGTTTCGCGCCTCGACGCACTTTGCGGATTACGAAGCCGCCTTTGAACGCGCGAACATTCCCTTCGTCACTGTCGCCGGCAAAGGTTTCTACGAGCGCCCCGAAGTCCGCGACCTACTGAACGCGCTCGCCGCCATCGCCGACCCGACCGACGATCTCGCGCTCGCGGGCGCGCTCCGCTCGCCGGCGTTCGGCTTGAGCGACGGCGCGCTTTACCTGCTGCGCCGCGACGCCGCGACGACGCGAGCGTTCTGGACTGCGCTGCACGGCGACCTGGGCGCGCTGGCGCCGGACGATCGGGCGCGCGCGGTCCGGGCGCGCGCAATTCTGGATGAAACGATCCGCCGCGCGGGGCGCGTCTCGGTCGCGGCGACGCTCAAATACTTTCTCGACGCCACCGACTATCGCGCGATCCTGCAATGGGCACCGGACGGCGAACGCCCGCGCCGCAACGTCGCCAAGTTGCTCGCCGACGCGCACGCGAGCGGCTTGGTGAGCGTCGGCGAATTTTTGGAGTACGTGCGCACGCTGCGCGATGTCGAAGCGCGCGAGGGGGAAGCCCCCGTCGCAGCGGGCGCGGCGGCGCAATTGATGACGGTGCACAAAGCCAAGGGCTTGGAATTTAGCGTCGTCGTCCTCGCCGACGCCGCGCATACGCCGCGCCAGACGCGCAGTTTCTATCTCGATCCGCAACTGGGTCCGCTGTTCGCCGTCGTCAATTCCAACGAACGCTCGGTGATGGATCGTCTCGGCGCGCAGCGCGACGCCGATCAAGCCGCTGCGGAAGAACGCCGCTTGCTTTACGTCGCCGCGACGCGCGCGCAAGACAAGTTGCTCATCTGCGGGGCTTGCAAACGCAAAAAGGATGGAACGTTGACGCTCGGCGGCTGGCTGGGGCAACTCGGCGCAATTGTTGGACTCGATACGGCGACGATACCCGAAACGTTAGAGGCGCCAATCGAAATCAAAGCGCAAGCCGTTGGCGGAAGAATCGGATGCCGCATTGCGCCGCGAATCGAAATCGAAAATCTGAAATCGAAAACCGAAAATCCAACTTCTAACGTCCAATCTCCAATTTCCAATCTCCCCTCTCTCGTCGCGCCGCGGCTGCCCGTGCCGCGCGAACGCGCGGACGAGAAAATGCGCGCGCGTGAAGCCGACCCGCCCGCGCGCGTTTGGCGGGTGGTGCCAACCGCGCAGCGTCCGCGCGGACCCGCGTGGGTCGTCGGCAAACTGACGCACGAGGCGCTCCGCCGCTGGCGCTTTCCCGACCGCGCGGATTTCGAGGTGTTCCTGTATCCGCACGCGCTCGCGACCGGCTTGACCGATCGCCGCGAGATTGCCGCGACCATTTCCGACGCGCGGCGATTGCTGGAACGCTTTCAAGCGCACGCGCTCTACGCGGAGATGAACGCGGCGGAACGGTTTCACGAAGTGCCGTACACATACCGCGGCGCGGGGGGCGACGAAATCGGCGTGGTGGACGTATTGTATCGAGTGGGCGAAAGGTGGCGCGTGGTGGACTTTAAGACAGACGAGATTCGCGATGCAGCGCGCTTGGACGCCAAGGTGGCGGAATATCGTGCGCAGATCGCGCGCTATGCGGCGGCGGTCAGCGCGCTCGTCGGCGCAATGCCGGAGACGCGCCTTTGCTTCTTGGACGTGCACGGCGAGGTGCGTGTAGCGCTCGGCGATTGAGCAACCGGCATTCCCGAACTTAGCCCGCGCGCGCGTTTTGCGCCAGCAAAATTTTTTCCGCTGCGATCGGCAGACTGGTAAGGCGAACCCCGACCGCATCGTGCACCGCGTTGGCGATCGCCGCCAGCATCCCCGCAATCGAACCCTCACCCACTTCTTTCGCGCCGAAGGGACCCTTGGGCTCTAAACTCGCCACCTCGCCGCGTGCCGCCCTGGGTTGGGTCAGCGACACCGGCAGCGCGTAGGTCAGGAACGATGGATTGAACACCTGACCCTCGCGCAGAATCACATCCTCGCACAGGGCTTGCCCTTGCCCCATCGAGACGTTGCCATCAATCTGTCCTTCGACGATGAGCGGATTCAGCGGAAAGCCACAATCGTGAAAGGTCGTCACCTGGACGAGCCGCACCTCGCCAGTCAGCGTGTCCACTTCCACTTCGGCGACCTGGGCGGCATAGCCGTACGCGGGGGTGAAGCGTCCTTTGGCGCGCGCGAGACTGGGATATTGATCGGTGTCGGGCAGAGGTTTGTAATAGCCGCGTCCCATGACCGGGTTGCCGCCATTACGCAGGATACTCGCGCGCACCGCTTCGCCAAAACTCATTCCGATCTTTGGATCACCGGCGAAAATGCGCCGACCACGCGCGGTCAATTTTTCCGGCGGCACCTCGAGCATCTCGGAGACGACCTTGAACAACTGCTGTTTGGCATCCGCCGCCGCCAACTGCACGGCTTTGCCGGTGACGAGCGCGCCGCCGCTCAGAAAATTGCCGAGGTCAATCGGCGCGAGTTCCGTATCGCCAAAGATCACGCGCACGTCCGCCAGTTCGATGCCCAACTCTTCCGCCGCGATCTGCGCCATGGTCGTCTCGGCGCCCTGTCCCATCTCCATCGTGCCGGTGAAGAGCGTGATCGCGCCGTCGTCGTGCAATTGCACGGCTGCCGCAGAGGCAAAGGGATAAAAGGGCGCGCCGCTGAACATGCTGCATGCCGAAATGCCCACGCCGCGCCGCAACCGCCCGGTCTGCGCGCGCCCGCGTTTCTCGCGCCAGCCCGATGTCTCGACCGCGCGTGTGATGCACTCTTTCAGACCGCAACTTTCCAAGACATCGCCGTTCGGCAGCACGTCGCCTTTTTCACGCGCGTTCCTGAGCATCACCTTGACCGGGTCGAGACCGAGATCCCGCGCGATGAGGTCGAGTTGCGAGTCCATCGCAAAGCGGATTTGCGGCGCGCCGTGCGCGCGCTGCGGTCCGCGAATCGGATTGTTGGTGTAAACCGAATAGCCGGTGTATTTGAAATTCGGCACGCGGTAGATGGGAACGTTGAACGCGTGCGCGAGGAAAATCACCACGGGACCGGTGCCGCGATACGCGCCATTGTCCGCGATCAGTTTCACTTTTTGCGCGACGATTGCGCCGTCGCGCTTGACGCCGGTCTTGAGTTCGATGATCATCGGGTGGCGTTGACGCGTCGTGACGAAGACTTCTTCGCGCGTCAATTCGATTTTCACCGGTTGACCGGTCTGGCGCGAGAGATAGGCGGCACAGAATTCGTAGGGAAAGACGTCAATCTTGCCGCCGAACGCGCCGCCGACGTACACGCTGTGAACGTGCACCTGGCTCGTCGCCAGCCCCAGCGCTTTCGCAAGGATGTAGCGTTTGTAAAAGACGCTCATGGACGACAGCCAGACGTTCAGTTTGCCGCTCGGCTCGTAGTGCGCGACCGCGCAGTGGGGTTCGAGCGCGCCGTGCGCGGTGACCTGGGTTTCAAAGCGATCTGTGCGGATGTGATCCGCCAGCGCAAAGCCGCGCGCCACATCGCCGATCTCAACCGTCGTCTGACCGCTGATGTTATTGTAACCGTAGCGCGCGGTCGAAGTGGGCGTTCGCTGCGCGCCCCATTCTTCCCAAACCGATGCGCCTTCGTAATCGGCGTCGTGAATCACGGGCGCGTTCGGCTGCATTGCTTTCTCGGGATCGAACACCGCCGGCAGAATCTCGTACTCGACGTCAATAAGCGACAGGGCTTCTTCGGCGGTTTCTTCGTCCACGGCAGCAACCGCGGCAATTTCATCGCCGATGTAGCGCACCTTGTCCACCGCGAGCGGATGTTCGTCGGCGGAGTAGCGCGGCGTGTCCACGAACGCATAGCGCACGTTTGCGACGTCGCGCCCGGTCATAATCGCCTTGACGCCGGGCAATTTCTCGGCGCGCGAAATGTCCACCTTCACAAGACGCGCGTGCGCGTGGGGACTGCGCAGAATTTTCCCGACGTGCATTCCGGGCAGTCGAACATCGCCGACGTATTGCGCCTGCCCGGTGACTTTGAGTAATCCGTCCAGGCGCGGTAACGATTGACCGACGACCGCGTGTTCATTGATGGCGCGTCTTTGCGATAGAGCGTCTTTGACTTGTTGCCTTGCAACAATGGATGACGCTCTATCGGTTGCCTTGCAACGAACGATTGACGCGCCATCATGGTTCATCTTCTCCGCCGCGGCGAGAATCGCTTCCGTGATTTTCACATAGCCGGTGCAGCGACACAGGTTGCCCGCGATCGCTGCTTTCACATCGTCTTCGGTCGGCGCGGGATTGTGATCGAGCAGGGCTTTGGCAGTGAGAATCACGCCCGGCGTGCAATAGCCGCATTGGACCGCGCCGCGCTCTTGAAACGCGAGTTGCAGCGGATGCAATTCACCGCCGCGCGCGAGTCCTTCAATCGTCGTGATCGCGCACCCCTGCGCGCTGCGGGCGAGGACGAGACAGGCGTTGCGCGGCAAGCCATCCACCAGGACGGTGCACGCGCCGCACTCGCCGGTATCGCAGCCGCGTTTCGTCCCGGTCAATCCCAGGTTCTCGCGCAGCACGTCCAGCAGCGTCCAATGCGATTCGACGATGAGATCGTGGTCAGATCCGTTCACGCGCAGGCGGATCCATTCTTTCATCGGAGACTCCGTATGATGTGATACGTGATGCGTGATACGTGACAAGTGACCCTCACGCATCACGCATCACGTATCACGCATTACTTGTTGCAGCGCTTCTGCGAGGAACGCGCGCGCGAGACGCCGCTTGGCTGCCGGCTCGAGGAAGATATGGGGGACGATTTTCACTTCTTTGACCGCCGCGTCGGCGGCTGCCGCAACAACATCATGCGTGAATCTCTGTCCGTTGAGTATGGCAGCGGCTTGTTGCGCCTCGACCGGCGTTGGCGCGAGCGCGCCGACGACGAGACGCGCCTCGCGACAAACGCCGTCTGGCTCTTCGCGGATCAACAACGCCGCAACCTGAACCAACGCGAAATCAATCGCCGGGCGCGTGCTGTACCGGAGGTAAACACCGTGGCTGTTCGGTAAAGGCGCGGGAACGCGAATCTCGGTGAGGATTTCATTCGGCGCGAGGCGGGTCGTCGCGTTGCCCAGACCGGCGTAAAGTTGATCGAGCGGCAGCGTGCGCGCGCCACGACTGCTTGTGATAACAACTTGCGCTCGGAGCGCGATGAGCGCGGGCACTGTATCTGCTACAACCAGCGCATGGCACACGTCCGCGCTCTGGATCGCCCAGCACTGGGCGCCGCCGGCGCGGAGACACGCCGCGCGCGCCTGACGCCAGGACTGCGACTGATTGAAAAACCAGCAGCGTTTCTCCAAACACAGATTGCCGCCGAGGGTTGCCTGGTTGCGGATTTGGGGCGACGCCGCCGCGCGCGCGGCTTGCGCGAGCATCGGGTAATGCGCGCGCACGGGAGGCGAATCGGCGATCGCGCGCAGCGTGGTCAGCGCGCCGATGCGCAAGCCGGTCTCCGCGTCGAACTGAATGTCGCGCAAAGCGTTCACCGCGCCGAGATTGACGAGCGCGCGCGGCGCGTCCAAGCGTTGTTTCAAACGCACGAGCAGATCCGTCCCGCCCGCGCAAATTTTGGCTTCATGCGCATGCGCGTCCAGCCGCGCGCACGCCTCTTCCACCGTGCGCGGGTCGAAGCAATCAAAGCGCGGTAAACGCATCGTTGTTC
This sequence comes from Anaerolineales bacterium UBA4826, assembly GCA_002400365.1. Lineage (GTDB taxonomy): Bacteria > Chloroflexota > Anaerolineae > UBA4142 > UBA4142 > UBA4142. The sequence continues at coordinate 9,393 of DHFK01000142.1, forward strand.
ACTTTCCCCCGGTCTGTTGATGACGCTCGAGCACGGCTCGGGCGGTGACGGTATCGGTCACCAGTGTTTTGATATAGCCGCCGCGGATCGCTCCTAGAATGGCGGAGACTTTATCCATGCCCCCGGCAATGGCGATCACTTCGGGCAGCGCACGCACTTGATCCAAACTAATGCCCACAACGCCGGCTTCCATCGTCACGGGCTGTCCCTGCGCATCGAAAAAGCGCGCACAGATGTCGCCCACTGCACCAGCGGCTTCGAGACTAGACAACGTCCGCTGCGACATACTGCTCGCGAAAAACATGGACGACTGGCGCTGGAATTCAAAGTGACCGATGCCCACAACCGCCGGGCGGACCTGATGCCACAACTGCGCGACCTGTTTCACCTCTTCCAGCCGCATCAAGGTTTCCCAGGCGGCGCGATCCTCGATCGTCGCCGGGATGTACAGTTCGCGCCAGGTTCCGCCAAACGCTTCGGCGAGTTGGCGCGCCAACTCGTTCACTTGGAACGAGGGCGCCATTTGCCCGATGCCGCCGAGCAGGGGGATGACGTGAATCGCGGCGCGGCGCTCTTCGCTCAACGCGGTCACCGTAGCGTGCAGCGCGCGGCCCCAACCGATGCCGACGAGCGCTTCGTCGGACAGCACGTGCGAAAGATACTCTGCGGCGACGACGCCGATCCGCTGGCGCAAGGCGGCGAGGTTGAGACCCTCGCCCGGCGTCAACACCAGCGCGCGCAGACCGAACGCGTCCTTTAGCCGCGCTTCCAGTTCAGGATCGGGCGCGAAAGGGTCGCTCAGCGTAATCTGCACGATACCCTGGGCACGCGCTTCCGCGAGCAGCCGCGACACTTTTTGCCGCGAGATGCTGAGTCGGTCGCCGATCTGCTGCTGGTTCAAACCATCGTTGTAATACATCCGCGCGACTTGCAGCATGAGTTCGTTTTCTTTGCGATGTGACACGCGACACCTATGCCAAAACCTTGTGAAGGGTCTCCGTCAACTGTTCTGCGTGCGTCTGTATTTTTCAGTGTCCAAAATTATTTCCGACCAGTTCAATGACTTGCGGCTTGGTGGGGAGTCCGCTGCGCGCGCCCCCGTAGCCGATCTTGATTGCCGCTGTCGCGCAGCCCAGTCGCGCGGCAGCCGACCAATCCAAGCCGTCCAGAAAGCCGGCAACCAAACCGGCGGCAAAGGCATCGCCCGCGCCGGTGGCGTCTACAACCTGGGGAACGTGGAACGCCGGCACGGGGATGGTTCGATCATCAGTTGTCACCAACGCGCCCTCGCTCCCCAAGGTTTCGATCACGACGCGCGGACCCCGACGCATCAACGCCAGGGCAGTGGAGCGCGGATCGTCTAGCGACAAGAGCGTCTGCGCATCGGCGCGGCTGACCAGCACAACGTCAGCCCGATCCAGGATCGGCTGTAAAGCGTCCAGCCCGGCTGACGCCATGACACCGCCGGGACTGTAAAAGACGATCGCGCCGGCAGCGTGCGCCGCGTCGGCAGCCGCCGCGGCAACCTCGACGAGCGCATCGCTGATGTAAAGCGCACGCGCGCGCGCCATGTATTCCAGGTTCAGTTCCGCCGCGCGCTCGATCACGGCTGCGCCGCCCAGCGCAAAAATCATCCGGTCGCCGCGTGCGTCTGCGGCGATAAAGCACGCCGCCGATGGACGCGCGGTTTCGACGATGATCCCCCGCGTGTCCACGCCTTCGTCCTCGAACGCGCGCAACAATCGCCGTCCGTTTTCGTCGTCTCCCAGTTTGCCGACAAAGCCGACGCGGTGACCCAGGCGCGCGATCCCGACGGCGACGTTGCCGCCGCTGCCGCCCGGGAACGAGTCGCAGGAGTGCGCGAGCGCGATGCCATCCACATCCGGCAACCGGTCGAACCGCGCGACGGTGTCCATCGCCGCCGCGCCCAGTATAACGACTTTGGGTAAATCACACAACATCGGCACATCGGGCGACAAGTCGCAGCAACAGGAGCACCAAGCCCGCCTTCGCGGGCTAACGAGCCGACGGAGGTCAGCTTCGTGTTGTCGTTGCTGCGATGGTTCGACTTCGCTCACCACAAGTTTGCAATCGCCTGTCAAACGCTGATGATGACCCGCCGGGTTTGGACTGGGGTAAGCCCGCGACCCGGCGAGTCGGTCACACCCTACTTGATCTCCTCATAGCCACGCAGCCCAACCTTGGAGACGACGCCCGTTCGGTACAGCGCCTGGGCGATCAGCCAAGCGACGAGACCGCCGAGAATCGCGCCGCTGATGAAGGCAGTGATGCCTCCCACCGTCACCGTGTAGGCGGACTGCAGACCGAACAAGAAGATGTATACCTCGTCCACAAACAGACTGCCGAGACCACCGCCGACGAGCGCAGCGGGTAGTCCCCCTTTCCATCGGAATATCCCCATGCCGACATCCACGCCGAAACCCTCAAGCCCGGCATACACCATCGCCATCGCGCCAAAGGAATTGCCAAAAAGCATTTCTACGAACCCTTGGACGACGCCGTAGATCGTGGTCGCGCCGGCTCTGCCGATCAACAATCCAACCAGGACTGGCGTGATGACATAGACGCCCGAGACCGCAATCCAGCCGATGGGACCCAGGAAGGCAAAGACCGGAGTCGCCACGTTCATCAGCGCGGGCCACAGGAATGAACTTAGAATCGCGCCCACCACCGCGATCGCCGCCATCGTGAGAAGGTCAATAGTGGAGAAATACCTTCCCTTTGATGCCACTGCTGCCATTTTCCTCTCTCCTTTCATGCAACTGCTCAGCCGGTCATTTCGACGAGCGTTTTGTGCGAGGAGAAATCTCCGTCAAGCGACAACGAGATTTCTCGCTCCGCTCGAAATGACTGGTCAGCTACTTTCATTTCGACGTTCCCGGAAAACTCTTGCGAAGCCTACCGCGCGAGCAGTTTTTTGCCCCCTCCACCTCCTACCGACGCGCTACCCGATATAGTGCGCGCCGTACCCCAAGACGATATAGTAATAGAAAGCCAGCCCTCCAATGATGACATGGATAAAGACGAAGATCTGGTCCGCTCTCGCCACTTGAATCCTGCGGAGGATGGTTCTTTGCTCGTACGCCCCAAAGCCCCGGCTGTCCATCGCGATCGCCGCGGCTTGCGCGCGCCGAATACCGCTCACCAAAAGCGGCACCATCATGCTCCAAGTCAGCCGAATTCTCGACCTAAGACTTTTCCCAGTCTCTCCCACCCCGCGAATCTGATGGGCGTTGAGCACGACCTGGGCTTCATTCTCATAGAGCGGAATAAACCTCAGGGTCGCATACATCGTGTAACCCAGACGATAAGGCACCCGCGCCACCTGGATCAGACTTTCCACCATTCTGCCCGGGTCGGTCGTCAAAGTAAAGATAATGCTGAGACTGACGATGACGAGAACCCGGAAGAACGCGGCGAACCCCTCGATCAGCCCGTCCCGGGTCGTCCGGATCGGTCCCCATTCAAAAAGAGTTTCTCCGCCCCAGGGATAATAGATCGAGTGCCAGACCGCGATGAAAAGGGCGATGCCCACAAAGAAGGAAATGGAGCGGAGATATTGCTTGGGGGGAATTCGAGCGACGAAGAGGGCTAGGAGCAAGATGTAGAGAAACCACAGCCCGGCGTACAGGACGTCAAAGTTGAGGATGATGGTCCCGACGAGCACAAAGTTCCAGACCAGTTTCCAGGTCGGATCCATCCGATGGAAAAAAGAATCCCCTTTGAGATAGTTGAACCGCGCCATCAGATCACCTTTACCGCCACCACGAAATCTTCGACCGTGAAGACTTGTGGCACCGCATAGTTTTTCTCGCAACGCAAAGTCTGCGCCAACGCGTAGATTTCGGGCAGAACCAGCGCGCTCGACCGGATGGCAGAGAGGTTGCGGCACAAATCGCTCTTGGAGCCATGAAAGACGACCTCGCCTCCATCCATCACGACGACGCTTTTGCAGTATTTTGCCACCAGGTTCATATCGTGTGTGATCAGGATGATGGTCGTGCCGTCGCGATTGATTCGCAGCATGATGTCCATGATGTTGTCAATGTTCTTGCGGTCCTGTCCCGTCGTCGGCTCGTCCAGGATCAAGACTTCCGGGTTCAGGACGAGCATGGTCGCTACACTCAACCGTCTCTTCTGCCCCATACTGAGTCGGTAGGGATGTTTCTCGCGCGCCTTTTCCAATCCGAACAATTCGAGGACTTGGGCCACTCTGGCATTCACCTCGTCCGGCGGACGCTTTTGCGCCTTGAGACTAAAAGCCACTTCTTTGTAAACCGTGTCTTCCACAAATTGATGCTCTGGATATTGAAAGACGTATCCAATCTTGCTCGCCAGTTCCCGGGTGCTCGCCTTGGTAATGTGCAATCCGCTGACCATCCCTGTTCCAGAGGTCGGCTTGTTGAGACCGATTAGCAGCGAGGTCAATGTCGTTTTACCCGAACCGTTTTTCCCGATAATGCCGACGACATCGCCGCGCGCGATCTCCAGAGACACATCTTTGACCGCACGCGTCCCGTCGGGATAAACAAAATTCAGTTGCTCTGTTTGGATGACCGGCGGCGTTTTCTCGCTCTGCGCCGGGCAAGGATTCCCCGCTAGGAATTCCAGGCGGCTGGATCGCGCCGCGATCGCCTCAGCGGCTTCAGCGATAGTCAAAGGAAAAGGCGCCAGGCACGTACCTCTCTCTTCCATTCGCAAACCCAACTCCGCGACCTGAGGAATTCGCAAACCCAGCGTGTCAATGACAAAGCGACCCTGTTCCTGCATGACCTGCCGGGGCGGCGCATTGAACTTGATCGTGCCCTGCTCCATTAGGATCAACCGATCGGCGTGGCACATGACCGAGTCCACGTTGTGCTCGATGACGATGACGGTGATGCCTTTTTCGCGATTGAGTTTCTTCATCAAATCGAAAATCTGGACCGCGCCCAAGGGATCCAAATTCGCCGTCGGCTCGTCGAACAAAATGATCTTTGGCTCCATCGCCAGGATGGATGCAATCGCGACGCGTTGTTTCTGCCCGCCCGAAATTTCGTAGATCAGTTTCTGCCGGATTGCGCTTTCGCCCACATCCTGCAGCGATCTCTCAATCCGTCTGAAAACCTCCTCCCGCGCCATCACCAGGTTGGCAGGTCCAAACCCGATTTCGTCTTCCACATAGAGGTTGCACAATTGGGCATCCGGGTCCTGGAACACGATTCCGATTTTCGTCCCTAGCGCGTAGACCGAACTCGCACGAGTGTCCACGCCATCAATGAATACCCGCCCTTTGATCCTTCCGCCAAAAACGGTGGGAATGATGCCATTCAGAGACAAAGCCAACGTGCTCTTGCCGCATCCGCTGGGACCGATAATCAGCACAAACTCGCCGGGATAGATTTCCAAGTTCACGTCCCGAAGGACTGGCTCTGTGTCTCCCGGATAGTAATAGGTTAGATCAGATACTCTGACGATTGGCTCTGCCATCGCCTCTAGCCCCACACCTGCTCAAACACTCTCAGGAAATTTCCACCCATGATCTTCTCGATGTCGCTATCCGAGTAGCCGCGTCCCACCAAGCCCCGCGTTATGTTCGAGAACTTGGTTACGCTGTCAATTCCCTGTGGGTAATCGTAGATTTTTCCATCAATCTCCAACAATCTCTTCCGGTGAGAGGGACTGTCCGCCCAACCCTCGGCAAAATCTGTGCCGATGCCGACGTGATCCACGCCGACCAATCGAATCACATGCTCGACGTGATCGAGGAGTGTATCTAGCGTCGGATCGGGTTCGAGCATCCGCGGAAACGCGGTGATGCCGATGACCCCACCCTTTTTCGCGAGCGCTTGAATCATGTCATCTTGCTTGTTCTGATGGGTGGGCACTCGCGCGTACGCGTTGGAGTGGGAAGCGATCATCGGATGCTTGGATGCTTCGATGGCTTCCCTCTCGGTTCGGTCGCCCACATGAGCCAGGTCTGCCACGATGCCCTGCTCATTCATCATTCGGATCAGGTCTCTTCCGAAAAGCGAAAGCCCGCTGTTGGTCGGCTCATTGCATCCGTCCCCACAGATGTTCTTGTAGTGGTACGTCAACTGGATAATTCTGACCCCCAAGCGGTGATAGACGCTCAGGAGACCAAGGTTTCCTTCCAAAGGATCCACGTTCTGAAAGCCCAGAATAATCCCGGCTTTCCCTTCCTTCCTGGCGCGTCGGATGTCCGCGGTCGTCTCGATCAAGGTTGCCGTCTTGCTTAACTCGATCAGGCGATACATCTGGGCGATCCGCTTGACCGTTTCGGACATGTTCTGATCCATGCCGACGGTATAGTTGATTGCCGTGACGCCGCCTTGCTGCATTTTTTTGAAATAGTCTTCGTCCATCAGAGAGGCATTCAGCCCATCAATGACGATAGCCCTTTGATGGAGTTCGACCGCGCGCTTTTCTTCCGCCGTTGTCAGCGTTTGCATGTTTATCTCCAACGTCCGATGCGATTGACCAGCGCGACCAAGTCCATTACCTGCACCCGGCTTTGCAGTTTGCCGTGAATGTGCTGGAACTGCGTCAGGCAAGCCGGACAGGTCGTGAGCGCAACTTGCGCGCCCGTGGCTTCGATCTCGCGAAAGCGCTCGACGCCCGTTTTTTCGACCAGCCCCGGATAGTCGTAGCGCACAAAAGACCCCGCGCCGCAGCAGTACGCGTCGCGCTTGTGACGCGGCATCTCCGCTAGCCGCATCCCCGGCATCGCTTCGATAATTGCGCGCGGCGCATCGTACACACCCAAACCGCGACCCAGGGTGCAGGGATCGTGGTACGTGACGACGACACCCGATTGGAATACATCGAAGCGTAAGCGACCCTCCTGCACCTGTCGAGCCAGTTCCTCGGTGATGTGGACTGCCGCAAAGGGCAGTGGCTCGCCCAGCACCTCCGGCGCATCCTCTCGAAACGCGCGCATGCAACCGGGGCAGTCAAAGACCACGCGCTCGACTCCCAGGCGCGTGAGTGTATCCACGTTGTGCCGCATCACCTCGGCGGCGCGCTCGCGCTGACCGGCGGCAAGGAATGGGTGTCCGCAGCACCATTCATCGCCGAGCACCGTAAAGTCGAGTCCCGACGCTTCCAGCGCGGCATACGCGTCGCCTGCCATCGTGCGGCGCACATAAGCCGGCGTGCACCCGACAAAGAACGCAACGCGCGCCGGTTTATCCAAACGTTCGCGATGCTTGAGCCACGCCTGTCGGTTGGCGTGCGGCTCACCGTAGAGATTGTGGCTCTCCGCGAGCCCATCTACGGCAGCCGCCAATTGCGGCGGAATCAGCCCGCGCGCCGCCAGGTCTTGCCGCAGCGCGGTGTAAACCTTGTTCGTGTCAATGTATTTGAAGCAGTGGTCGGCGCAAGCGCGACACTCAGTGCAGGCAAAGACGCGCGGGATCAGACTCTCGTCGTACGCGAGTTCCCCCTCCAAGATCGCGCGGGCAATGGTCATCCGGCCGCGCGCGCCGTACGACTCGAACGCACCCCAGGCATACGAAGGGCAGAGGTTAACCGGTCCCAGCCAACTCAGATCGAAACAAAAAGCGCAACGCAGGCACTCGTAGGTGGACTGCGCGACCGATCGCAGGCGCAGGTCTGGCTCGTTTGGTTTGCTCATCGTGATTGCTCCAACAGTTGACTATCGGCAGGCAATCCCAGCCCCAACACGCCCGGGTTGAGAATGTTTCGGGGATCGAGCGCGGCTTTGAGTCGTTTCATCAGTTCGTAGGTCGGACCGAGCCGAGGCATAATGTACGGCGCGATGCCTGCTACGATTCCCCCCGGCGACATCCACCGCCCGAAGAGAAGTTCGGAAATTTCCGCGCGGACGCGCAGCCCGACGCGCCACGCCTCGCGATCCATTTCAGGATAGAGCGTATCTACCCAGAGAAAAGCGGCGTTGGGCGAAAAGTAAACGTCCATGCCCTTGACGCGCATTCCGACGCGCGCGAATTCCGCGTTGTTCGCGATGTACTGTTGCACCAGCGGGATGGCTTGCTTGAGCGCCTGGGTGGGGACAAAGCCAGCCACTTCGGGACAATAGTAGGGACGACTGCCATAGTACGCGTCGGGCGGAGTGTTGCGCAGCCAGGAATACATGTGCTCGGTCCAGTAGCGCCGCGTCCCCTCCGAGTTTTGCGGGCGACCGGCGAACGACTCGCAGACCGCCCTGCAAATTTGCATTCGCTCAGCCGCGCGCGCCTCGTGGTCGCGAATGATGATTTGCAGGAACGCCTTGCCGCCAACGCCGGTCGGCGGCGGACCTCCAAAGAGACCGATAAGGAAGGTCGCGCCGTTTTGGTGCTGGATGCCAGCCACCGCGTCCACGCACTGGTCAATCGTGTCAAAGGCGTAGAAAAGGAAACGCTCACATTCCGGAATGCGGCGGATGCGCAGAGCGACCTGGGTAATGATTCCCAACGTGCCGCACGCGCCGATGAACAACCCCGCCAGGTCGGGCCCATTCGCGCCGCGCTCGATTGGAAAGGGCGCATCGGCGTTTGCCCACGAGCCGGTGCGGATCACCGCGCCGTCCGGCAAGACAACCTCCAACGCGACGACATGGTTGCCGGTGACGCCGTACTCGCTGATGCCGTGAGGCACCGCGTTAAAAGCCACCGTGCCGCCGACGGTGCAGGAGAACATGCCGCCGCCGCCGGGCACCGTCATCTCCAAGCCCAATTTGCCCAGTTCGCTGTCCACCGCGTGCCAAATGGCGCCCGGCTCGGTGATGACGACCTGGTTTTCCACATCAATCTTGAGAATCCGATTCATCAGATCCAGCGCCAGCACGATGCAGCCCTCTTTCACGCCGGCATCCACAAAGGTGGTGGCGCGTCCCCAGAGAAACAGCGGCTTGCCTACCTCGTTCGCCAACTTGACCAGCGCGACGATTTCGTCCGTGCTCTCCGGGCGCACGATATAGCCGGGAACGCCGCCGGGCGTCGGACCGCAATCGCGCCGATAACACATGCGATCCGCAAGCGCATCGCTGACGTGCTCGGGTCCACAAATGGAGCGTAAGCGTTCGATGAGTTCTGCCATAAGCGCGTGTCCTTCTACATCAGCACGTCATTGCGAGGGCGGTTTTCGCCCGAAGCAATCTCTAACGTTGGGGATTGCTTCGCAAACTGCGCTCGCAATGACACGCTGCCAGTTATCTATATTCCCAAGATTCCGAGCACATCGCGATTGACAATCCCCTCCAAGACATCCATGGAGAGCCGGGGCAAGCCGGTTCCTTTGGGAATCTCGATCAACGCGTACAGGGCATCTCGCGTCTCGTCCGGCGTGTACCATGGATAGTCCGACGCGAACAGCAACTTGTCCGTCACCCCGTACTCCATCGCGGCGACGATGGCGTTGTAGACAAACCAGGGACGCTCTACCATCGCCGAAACGTCCACGTACAACTGCGGGTGCTTGCGCGCCATGACGATCGCTTCCGTCGCCCAGGGGTAGCAGAGGTGACTCAGGATCATTTTGATTTCGGGGAAATCGCGAAGCACCCTGTCCAGCCGAACCGGATGCGCTGCTTCCAATGGACCGAAACGCGCCATCAGCGATGTGCCCTGGTGCCAGATGATGGGGACACCCAACTCGCGGATCTTTTCGTAGAGTGGGTAAACTGCCCGGCTGTCCGGCTCGAAATTCTGGTAGATGGGCGACAACTTGACCCCGCGTAATCCGAGCGTGCGCACCGCCCGCTCAAGATCGGGCACGGCGGTTGGTGAGTTGGGATTGACGCTGGCAAATCCAATCACTTTATCTGGGCAGCGCTTGGCAAGCGCGCTGACGAATTCATTGTTGGCGGTAATCCAGTACGGCGGCGCGGCGACGGCGAGCACGATCGCCTTGTCCACCATCGCCATCCCGTTCAGAAATTCTTCGACGAATCCTTCTTGAAACGTTCCATCCGGCAGCAACTCGGTTTCGAGATTGTACTTGCCGTAGTGACCCTGGGTTATCTTGACGCTGCGGCGGTGTGGATGAGTATGCACGTCAACGATCATGCGTTATCTCCTTCTTGCCTGCCGGGGGTGGTAGCCCAGCCGCGCTGGGCACTCAGCGGGCAGCACGGCTGCCCTCCTACCCGTTGTGAGCAAACACCGCCTTGCCTGCCGCGTTCGCCTCTTCAATCAACTCGGCTTCGTTCACGGTAAGAATCCGGCGATCGCGCATTACGATCCGACCATCTACGATCGTGTCGCGCACGTCAGCCGCGCGGGCGCAGAACACGAGCGTCGTCACGAGATCATGAAGCGGGCGGAGATGCGCGCCGCTCAAGTCAACGATGACGAGATCCGCTAGGCGGCCTGGTTCGATCACGCCTGCGTCTACCCGGCAAACTCGCGCGCCGACGGCGGTCGCCATTTCGAAAACATCTGCCGCCGCAAGCGCCGCGGCATCCTCCGCGCCGACGCGCGCGAGCAGCGCGGCGCACCGCATCTCTTCCCACATGTCCAACAAATCGTTCGATGCAGCGCCGTCGGTTCCAAGCGCGACGCGGATACCGGCGCGGCGCAGCGCCGGGACCGGGGCAATGCCGTCTGCCAGTTTCATGTTGCTCTTCGGGCAATGCACCACAGACACGTCCCAGCGCGCCAAGCGCTCAATCTCGTCCTGGTTCACGTGGACGCAATGCGCCGCGCTCAGGCGCGAACTCAGAATTCTCAAGCGCTCCAATCGCTCCGGCGGGCGGAAGCCAATCGTCTGCATGGATTCTGTCACTTCATCCGACCTTTCGGAGACGTGGATGTGCAAACCGAGATCGCGCGCCGCGGTGGTTTCGGATGCCCACTGGAGCAAACCGTCACTGCAAAGAAACGCCGCGGATGGAGCGAGCGCCATCGTCACACGGCTCTGGGGATTGTGGTGGGCATCAATGTAGGCGAGGGCTTCTTCCCGGAGGCGCGCGGGCGCCGTTTGCACGTTAGCGGGAAGCCACATATCCGCCAGGGTAATCGCGCCGACGCCGCGAATCCCAATGTCGCGCCAGCCCGCGACGATGCCTTGCCAGGAGCCGGAGAGATCACTATCCTGGCAGCACGTCACGCCTCCGCGAATCATCTCGATGCTGGCGAGAGCAGACCACAAATAGGACAGCCGCGCATTCCCTGCGCGCAGTTCGCGCAGAATGACGCCTACCGTCGGGAACAGCGCCGCGTTGCACCACGGGACGAGCGGCAAGCCGTCGCCCACGCCTTTGAGAAAGTTTTGATACAGATGAGTGTGAGCATTGACTAGTCCGGGGATTACGGCACAGCCGGAGGCATCAATTAGTTCAGCAGCGGGAGGGATGGCAAGGGATGGTCCAATCGCCGCGACCCGGTTGCCCTCGATCAGGAGATCGGCGCGCGCTTGAACATGGCGCGCGTCGCGCACGACGAAATCAGCATTGCGAATGTAGATCGTCATTGCGTACTCTGATCTAACCTTGCGGAGGGTGAACAAAAAAACGAATCCATCGGCGTACCTCGTCCGAGTCTTTACTCAGACGAATGTATCAACCGATGGATCTGTAGCAATCTCGCGCAAATTCAACGCGTCTGGCAGCAAGCCGCCGTGGCGCTGAAAGATTCGAGGTCGCAGTCAGAAAGAACAACATTGTCACTGACATGCGGAGTGCTCTCCAAAACACTTGGGTCGAGTTGAGTTTAGCGAACCCTGAAACGAACCTTATCTTTGCTCAATGTGAGAATATGCTAATAGCATTTGCTCACATTATACGGTGTATGCCGATATTTGTCAACAACAAAATCACCATCCGGCAAACGCGTCCACGACCGGCTTGATGTCGTCCATCAGCGGATACAAGATCGGGCACGTCACGCCTGCGTCCATGTATTGCTGCACTTTTGCCTGACATTCACGCGTCGTGCCGACAGCCATCAGATTGCGAACGACATCGTCCGGGATCAACTTCATCGCCGCGTCATAGCCCGCGCGCGTGGGTGGATAGCCAAGCACTCGTTGCACGGCATCAATCAAATCTTGACTCACACCACTTGCCGTGATGATGTGCGGTTCCATCGCCAGGTAGTTCGCCACGAGCCGGCGACCCTCGTCCATTGCTGCCGCCGGGTTTTCGTCTGACAGGGAACAGACGATCAGTTCAAGGCGATCCACATCGGCGAGAGTTTTGCCCGCGCGCGCAGCGCCGATCCGCACATGTTCGATTGCGTCCCGAATATAGTCTACGGAGACGACATAGTTCAAGACCACGCCGTCGCAAATCTCTCCAGCCAATTCAAGCATCTGGGGTCCGGTCGCGCCGATGTAGATGGGAATGTCACGCGGCGCCGGATTGCCAAAGACCACGTCCAGCCGGACACGATCCAACTGAACGAACTCACCTTTGTACGTCACCTCTTCCATGGTGAACAGTTGGCGCGCTGCCTCGACGTGTTCGCGCATCGCTTGCAGCGGCTTGTGCCGATGCTCGCCCACCCGGCTCGCGATCGGTTCCCACCATGCTCCCAGTCCCAGCATCACGCGACCGCGTCCGTCAACCAGTCCGCCCAATTCCCACATCGTAGACCAGGTCGCCGCGATCACCGCGACGTTGCGCGTCCAGATCGGCAGGACGGCTGAACCGACCCGTAAGCGTTTCGTCTGAGCCAGGAACGCCGACATCATCACCACACAGTCGCGTGCCAGGCGCGTGTCCGCCTGCCAGATCTCGGTCAAGCCGTGTTCTTCAGCGTACTTTGCCATCTCGATTTCGTACCGGATGTCGTGCTTGTCTTGCATATAGAGCGCCATGCGTTGCGTCATCGTTTGCCTCGCGTAAACGAGTGGAACAATCTCTCTTCGTCAATCTGACCGGCGACGAACACGCTGCCCGTCAGCAGGTTTGCCATCGTCACTTGCGCGGGCGCATCGAATCGCGCGGGAATGTTGAAAAGGGTGCGCCCGTAGGTTTCGTAGATCTCGGCGAATCCTTTGCCATAGTCCGCGCCCGCCTGTGCTGAGAAGGGCAGGCGCTCAATCGTCCGGCGAACCTCGTCGTCATCTGGATGGCGTACCCACAAGCCGGAACTGCTGCCGTAGATTAGCGCATCGTTGATCCGACCGATCGCTAGCACTTCGTCATTGATCACCGGCGCAATGGGCGCGCGCCCGTACCCATAAAGCACAGTCGAAATGTCGAACGATGTGTTCCGCGCTAAAGCGATAATGCACTGCTCAAAAGCCCGACTGGCTACCTGGACCGAACCGACCAACGATGCGCTCGGCGCGACCATCGCCGTCAAATTGGTTAGCGGGATGCCGCAAGCATCGGCGACTAGTTGCAGAGTCGCTTCGTCCGGCAGACGATTCATCTGGAGTTGGAGCAAAGCGAACGGGCTGGGGTCTTTGTATCCCACACGTTTGGAAAAGCGATCGGCGTGCGCTTTCGCTCGCGCTGGACCTGACCCGACCGGGGCGAATTCGCCGTCCCCCAATTTCCAGCCCCCTGCCTCGCAGGCGATCACCGACAGCATTGGGTTGTCAATCACGATTTCTGCCGTGGGCACCTCGATGTCCTTGATCTGCATCCGACCGTAGGAACACTCTGCCATTCCGCCGTGAGCCGCCTCGACCCACAACCTGGCGCCGAGCCAACTACCGCTGGCTTCCACGCCCATGTCCACGATGGTTGCTCCGCCGGGCGATTGGATGATCTGCGCGCCATGGCGGCAGGGATCGTCCAGAATCGGAGCGATGATCGCCAAGCCGGCTTCATTGAGACTCTTCGGCATTTTTCCTCCTCGCCTTCATAGATCGTCCCTCACTGGGCCTGTGTACGGCGCAGCCCAGCCCAACCGCGCGCGAATTTCCTGGGTCGCGCCGGAGGCGACTGCTTGATTGATGCGCGCCCATGCCTCCGCGAGTCCCAAGCGCGCGAGCGTCTCTTGGTTCGGAAAACCGGTCTCGGCGTCCCAGCCGCGCCGCGCATAGTATTCGGGCAGCATCATGTCGAGATGGCAGATACTTCCCTTTGCATTGCCCGAAGGCGAAGGGATTTGCGTAAAGCGCCACGGCAGCACATCATCGGCGCGGGTGATGCCGTGCAAGATGTTGTAGCAGCGCTGCAAATTGTAGATGCGCTCGCCGATCGTTCTCAACTGGTCTGCGTCCATCGGCATCCCAGTCATCGTGCGGATCGCCTCCGCCTGCTCTTGCCAATACACCTCAGCCATCACAAACGTCCCACCCGACTTGCAATTGCCGCACGAATCTATGACCGCGCCAAAGTCTTCGCCATCCTTGACGAGCATCGCCTTGTAGCGCGTCGCCAGCGGGTCAACCAGTTCGGGCAGGTACTGCTTGCCGTACCGCCGCACGGCTTCGGATGGATAGCCGGTCTCGTCAAGCACCGGAAATGCCTTCAAGTGATCCGCGCCGCGCGAAGAGGTGACATGCGCGAGTCCCATAGACTGCTGCGCGCGACCGTCCTGGGATGGAATCTCCTGACCCTTGACGTGCATCGCGTAACGCTCCGCGCCGTTGCCGATCATTTTTGCCGCGCGCGCCGCGCCCTCCGCAAGAAGATTTCCGAGCGCGCCTTCGCGAAAAGCGATCCGCCGCAGCAACTCTAGGATTGTGCGATAGTTGCCCCACGCGAGATCGAGTCCGTCGCAATCGGCTCGGGACAAGATTCCCTTTTCGACCAGTTCCATCGCAAACGAAATCGTGCGCCCAGCCGAAATCGTATCCAGCCCCCAGTCGTCGCACAGGACGTTCGCCTTGAGCAGCGCGGGCAGATTCCGATTCATCACTCCCGCCCCCAGCGCGTTGAGCGTCTCATATTCCACGCTGCTCGTCGTGACGCCGGCGAACTCACCGGACATGACGGAGTAAACTTTGTCGCACCCAACCGGGCAGGTAAAGCAAGAGATGTCGCGGACAAGGTGTGCTTCACGCAGCGTCTCGCCGGAGATCGCGTCAAAGCCGTCGAAACTACCGTACTGAAAGTTCTTGGTCGGAAAGCGGCCCATCGGCTGCATCAGACTGACCAAGCCCGCCGTGCCGAAGCGATGCACGCCGGCGAAAAATTCGTTCGCGCGAATCTGCGAGTGCATCTGAAAGGCAAGCGCGCGGTGCGCTGCCGGCTCGGCGATGCGAATGCCGCGCGTGCCGCGGACGGCGATGGCTTTGAGATTCTTCGCGCCCATCACCGCGCCAAGACCAGAGCGCGCGGCGTGTCGTCGCCACGAGACCATGATCGCGGCAATGCGCACGCGCTTTTCACCGGCTTGGCCGATGACGGCAGTCTTGATCTCCGGATCGCGATTCTCTTTCTGAATCATCTGCTCCGTCTCAAACCCGCCTTTGCCCCACAAGTGCGCCGCGTCGCGCAATTCTACGCGATCGTCGCGGATGAACAGATAAACCGGCGCACGCGCGCGCCCCTCGAACACGATCACATCATAACCGGCGTACTTGAGTTCGGGCCCAAAGTGACCGCCCGCGTTCGCATCGCCGTAGATGCCGGTGAGCGGCGACTTGCTAACAAACTCTAGCCGCGAAGCATTCGGCATCAACCCGCCGCAGAGAGGACCGGTCGCGACAATCAACTTGTCGTCCGGGCTCAACGGGTCGGTCTGAGGCGGCACCTCGTCCCACAGAATTTTCGTGCCGATGCCATTGCCGCCCAAGTATCCTTCTGCCCATTCCACCGGCAACGGCAACGTTTCGATTTTGCCGGTGGTCAGATTCACCCGGAGGTATCTGCCCGCGTAACCCGCGTATGGAAACGCTGTCATTTGATCTTGACCCTTCGGCGGGGTTGCCCGCCGCGCTCGGCGAGGATTTTCTCCGACTCTTTCAGCGCCGCGCGCAATCTCTCAAAGACAGTCTGCCCATTCAAGTCAGGTGCCTCAGCAATGTACTGGAGCGCGCCAGGTTCGCACATCTTCACACACCACGGTGCGCCGCGACATTGATTGCACTTGACCACAACCGCCTTGCCGAATTTGCCCCGCCCCGTTTGCCGCAAGAACTTGATCGCGCCGATGTCGCACGCGCTGACACACTTGCTGCACCCGGTGCACAACGCTTCGACGATCGCCACCGCGCCGGTCTCCGGCATGACGCGCAGCGCCCCAGGTTCTGCGCACGCGGCGATGCACGCTTTCTCGTCGCACGGCGGGCAGACAAGGGGCAGAAAGAGATTGCGCGGTTCGTCTTTGACAACCCGGATGCCGGAGCGCGCGGGATTTGCCAGCCCTTCTTGCTCCAGCGAGCAGAAAACTTCGCACGCGCGGCAGCCCGTGCATTTCAGCGCGTCAGCATAGATGATCACGGTCTTTTCTCTCCAAGCACCAACCTGTGTAGCCACAGGGGACACAGAGGACACGGAGAAAAGAAAATCTTGAACTCTGTGTTCTCTGTGTCCCCTGTGGCTGTTCTCCCCCCGCGACTGCCGGGAACAACATGAACTCGTCGCCCTCGGCAATGCGTGCCTCGAAATCCTCCCCAGCCACAAGCCGATCATTGCGAAAGACGCGCACAGACGCGTTGAATGTGTCGCCGTGCACCAACGCGCGTCGAAATCGCGCTGGGTTCGTCTCCGCGAGATGTCTCAACAAGCCACGCACCGTCGTTCCCGCCGGCAGCGTCACCTCGGCGCGTTTCGTCCCCGCGTAATCGGCGAGGACATTGAAATAGCGTACCCGAACAGTGATCTGACTCACAGTCCCAACCGCGCCAGCGTTGCGCGCGTGGGACGACCTTCAGCGTCCCAGCCGCGCAAGTGGTAGTAGCGATTCAGCATCGCGTCCAAATCGAACAACTGCCCGACGCGGATTGGATCGCCCAACCGAGTCTTGCCGGTGATNNAATGCGCGCAGCCCCGCCGCCAGGTCATCGGGCATCAAACTGTACTCCTCCGCCGTACTGAACTTGCAAATGCCGAGCGCGTCGGTGACCGCGCAATAGTGCTCGCCATAGATCAGCATATCAGGCTTGTAGGTTTCGTCAACCGGGTCCATCAATCGCTCGACAATCTCCGCCGGAAAAATTTTCCGCGCGGTATCCCAATTGCCGCCCAGATCAATTGCGGGAAGACCGTAAAGGTGATCGGCGCCGCGGTTAGAGGTCGCGTGTCCCAAGCCAAAACCCTTGGCAAAGCGCGGCTCTTGGCGCGGCAACTCCAGCCCTTTCACGTGCATCGCGAAAGCGTCTGCTCCGCTTCCGATAATTTCAGCCGCGCGCCGCACACCTTCCGCCAGAATGTTGCCAATCCCTTCGCGCTTGCCGATCTTTTCGATCAGCCCGACGATGCTCGCCGCGTCGCCCCATTCGAGCGAAAGATCGGGATCGGACAGCAAACCATGCTCGTGACATTCCATTGCAAAGGCAATCGTCACGCCGGTCGAGATCGTATCCAAGCCGTATTCGTTGCAGAGTTGATTCGCGCGGATCACTACCGCCGGGTCGTGATTCCAACACATCGGACCAAAAGCGTCAGTTGTTTCGTACTCGGGTCCTTCAACTTCCATACCATCGGCAACCGAAAGGCGCGAGCAGCGAATCGGACACGTCGCGCAGCCCAAGCGTTTGACTTGGTAACGATTGATCGCCGCCGCATCAATTTCGTCAATGAACGGCACCTGGGACAATTGATGATTCTTGGCGGGCAGATCGCCGGTCAGGTTCTTGGGGCGCATGAGGAACACGGTGCCATCACGGATCAAACTTGTATTCTTCGGATCAGCGATCAAGTGCTGGGCAGCGCGCTGGCTGATGGCGGCAAACTCCGGTCGCGTAGCCACGTGCCGGGATGCGCGAACGTGAATGGCTTTGAGGCGTTTCGATCCCATGACCGCGCCCGGTCCCCCGCGTGCCGCCGCGCGACCATAGTCGTTGATGATCGCCGCGAGGCACGCCCGGTTTTCTCCGGCTGGACCGATGCACAAGACTCGACCGTTCCGCCCCGTCTTTCCCTCCGCGCCGAGCAAGCGATCTTGCACTGCTGTGGTCATCTGTCCCCACAGATCATCGGCGGGGCAGATGGCAACTGCGCGATCAGTGATTTGCAGATAGACTGGCGTGGGCGACTGACCGGTGACGGCGAGCGCATCAAACCCAGCGCGGGCGAGTTCGGGTCCGAAATGTCCGCCCGCGTTGGCGTATCCATACGCGCCGGTCGCGGGCGATTTGAAGGTGACATGGTAACGCGAAGCAGTGGGCCACGGCGTCGCGTTGAATGGACCAGTCGTGAAGATCAGGCAGTTGCCGGGATCGAATGGCTCGATCTCTGGATCGACGCGATCAAACAGAATCTTCGCGCCAAGCCCGCGCCCTCCGAGGAAACGCTTGCGCAGAGTTGGGTCGGTTTCGGCGTAATGGATCGCGCGGGTTGAGAGATCAACAGCCGCAGTGAGAGCCATGGCACTTTGCGGGTGACGGGTGGCGAGTGACGAGCAATACAGATTCACGACACACGTCACTCGTCACGACATTCACATCACCAGACTCATCACGGCTTTCTGGACGTGCAATCGGTTCTCCGCCTGATCGAACGCGGCGCTGGTCCAACCGGGACCTTCTGTCTTATCGAGCACCTCGTTCGTGACCTCAAAGCCACGGTCGGCGGGCAGACAGTGGAGGTAGATCGCGTTCTTGTCGGCGAGCGCCATCGTCTCTTGGGTGCAGATCCAGTCCTTGTGCTCATCGAAGATGGCTTGCGTTTTCTTTGGATCGGCTTGACCGACGGGGGGTTGGAAAATCGGCGTCGCGCACCACGCCTTGGGGTAGACGACGTGCGCGCCTTGTATCGCGTCGTTGAAATCGTGCGATATCTTGAACGCGCCACCGGAGACGACGGCGTATTCTTCGCACTTGGCAACGATATCGGGCGCCAGTTCCATTCCCTTGGGATGCGCGAGCGTCACGTCCATCCCCATCATCGTCGCATACAGAATCGCGGACTGCGGCACCGCGCGCGGCTTGTGAACGCTCGGCGAATACGCCCACGACATGACAAACTGGATTCCCCGGAAGGCGCCGAACTTTTCTTTGACGGTGAGAATATCGGCAAGTCCCTGGAAGGGATGATAGACGTCGTCTTCCATGTTGAGCACTGGAATCTCCGACCAGCGCGCGAATTCCTGGAGCATCGCGTGCGCGCCGCCGTATTCCCAGTCTACCGGGTCGCCGTAGCAGCGGATGGCGATGGCGTCGCCCATGCGATCCAGGACGCGTGCCACGTCGGAAACGCGCTCGGTGCTATAGGCGACTTCGCGCCCTTCCATCGCGGGGGTGTAGATTTTGGTCGGATCGAGATAGTGCGCGTGCCCGCCCAGTTGGGTCATGCCGGCTTCAAAGGAGTTGCGCGTCCGCAGCGATTGATTGTAAAAGATCATGAACAAGGTCTTGCCGCGCAGAATCTGGTCGTGCAGGACGCCCCGCGCACGTTCGCGTTTCAAATCCTGCGCCACGCCGAGGATCGCCTCGATCTCTTCGCGTGTAAAATCGGTCTCCGCCAAAAAGTCGCGTCCCTTCAAATTCTTGGTCTTCATGCTAACTCCTGAAGTTGTAGGACAAATTTGGAAATTTGTCCTACGCCCATAATCTAGTCGCCGCGGTGTGCGTTTGGCTGAGGAGTTCACCGGTGTCCACGCCGATAACTTGTCCCTCGCGGGCGAGCGTGCGCCCGGCAACGATGGTCGCCCGCACGTGGGATGGATTGCGATAGAGCAAGAGTTGCTCGTACAGGTTGTGTCCAGCCAATGGCGTCGGCAAGCGCGCATCAATGAGTTGCAGGTCCGCCTGCCATCCCGGCGCGATTCTGCCGATGGATTCCAGCCCGAGGGCTTTCGCCCCGCCCTCCGTCGCCAAGTACCAGACGAGGTTCGCGGGCATGACGCCGGGGTCTTGGTGGCTGGCTTTGTGGAGGAGGAACGCGCCGCGCATCACTTCAAAAAAATCGTCAATGTAGCCATCGCTCCCCAATCCAACCTGGACGCCCGCCTCGATCAACTCTGGGACGGGGGCAATCCCGCCGCCGACTTCGCAGTTGGAGAGCGGCATGTGTGACATGCGAACCCCACGCTCTGCCATCAGCGCGATTTCCGACGCATCAATTTGCACGCATTGCGACGCGAGCATGTTCGGTCCCGCGACGCCGAGACCGTCGTAATAGTGAAGGGGGCGCTTGCCAAAGTGTTCCAGCGTGTACTTTGGCTCATACGCCCCCTCCGAGCAGTGCATGTGAACGGACACTCCAAGTTCTTGCGCCGCGGCAAATGCTTGACGGATAAAAATTTCCGAGCAAGTAAAAGTCGTATGGAAACACATCATCCCCGAGACCAAGCCGGGCGACCTGGCGCAGGACTCGATGAAGGCGATATTCTCCCGAAGACCCAGTTGACCATTTTCCGCGCTCACGCGCTCGGTGGCTTCAAAAGACAACACCCCGCGGATGCCTCGTCGCCGGACGATCTCTGCCTGCGCCGCCAGGCAACCGGGCAAAGCGAACGGCGCTTCCAGACAATCGTAGAAAGTGGTGACGCCGCTCGATAACATGCGGACACATTGCAGATCGGTGGCAGCGCAAATCATCGCTTGGTCGAGACGATTTTCGACATTGCGCCACCAGAACTCGTCGAGGAATTCAAAGAAACCGGTTGGGACGCGCTCGAGCGGAATGCCGTGCGCCAGGACGCCGTACAAATGGGTGTGTGTGTTGACAAAGCCCGGCGCCAAAACCTGGTCGCTTGCCTCCCAGCACGGGTCGGTTGGATAGCGCTCGCGCAATAGCGCGTTCGGCGCGACATCGTCAATTCGGTCCTCGACGATGCGCGCGCCCCACTCTCTCCGCGGCGTCTCACGCGTATCGCCGAGCAACCAGGTCGGAAGAATCAAGGTGCTAGCCATCGGCGCGCTGCCCATTCAAATGATGCGGGTCCGGCGTTCGGACCCGCATCACTCGTGCCGGCATCTTGCGAAGATTGTGTTACTGCCCAGCCAGGTTCTTGTTGATCAACGTCGCGGCGGCGTCGAGCGCATCCTTCGCGCTCGCGCTGCCCAGTTCGACTTTCTCGACCGCTTTGCGGAGTTGCTCGTCGCTGTTGCCGAGTTCGCTGAACACCGGGATCGCGCTCGAATACTTGAGCGCATCCACCAGCACCTGCGCGTTCGGCGAGGTCTTGATGTAATCCTTCAGCGCGGGCAAATCGGAGGCGGATTTGCGCAGCGGCACGTAGCCGGTCTTGATGAACAGGTCAACCGTGTTCTCCGCGTTGGTCATCCATTGGACAAGTTCCCACGCGGCTTTTTGCTTTTCCGGCGTCGTCTTGAAGATGAGGAAACTCGCGCCGCCGAGCGGCTCGGAGCAGGATTTCTTGCACGGCAACGGCGCAACCCCGAGTTTGAACTTGGCTTCGGTTTGAATCGAGCCGAGCGAAGCCGACGAGCGCATGAGCATGCCAAGTTTGCCGGCGTTGAAATCTGCCCCGGCTTGCGCGTGCTGATTCGACGGCATGACCTTGTGCTTGGTCACCAGGTCGCCCCAGAATTGCAGTGCCTCGACGCCTTCGGGGCTATTGTAGACGACTTTTTTGCCGTCGTCGCTCAGAATTTTGCCGCCGTTCTGCAAGATCATCGAACTGAGATACCAGTGCGTGTCGGTGTGGGTGTTAAAGCCCCACTGCTCGATCTTGCCATCGTTGTTCGTGTCTTTGGTCAATGCCTTCGCCGCGGTGACGAGTTCGTCCCAGGTTGTCGGCGGCTTGCTTGGATCGAGTCCCGCCGCGGTGAACAAGTCCTTGTTGTAGTACAGGACCGGGATGCTGTTGTTGAACGGCATGGACACGATCTTGGTGCCGTACTTGTTGTAATCCCAGAACCCCGGATAGATGTCGGCAAGATCGTCCTTGCCGACCAGGTCGGCAATCGGTACGATCACGCCCGAGTCCGCCATGGTGGGCGCGCCGCCCATCTGCGCGGCATCCGGCAGCGTTTTCGCCGTGACGGCAGCCAGCAGTTTCTGCGCGATGTCCGCATAGGACCCCTGGAAAACCACATCCACCTGCGTGTTCGGGTGCGTCTCGTTGAATTTTTTCACCATTGCCTCGAACACTTTGCCGGTGTTGCCGCTGAGCGCGTACCACAAAGTGAGTTTCACTTTCGCGGCAGGTGGCGCGCTCGTCGGCGCGGTCGTGGGCGCAACCGTCGGTTTTGGCGCTTCGGTTGGTTTGGGCGCTTCGGTTGGCTTGGGCGCTTCCGTCGGTTTGGGTGCGGCGGTTGGCGGAACCGGCGTGGGTGTGGGCACCGGCGTTGGCGCGGGCGCGCACGCCATCGCCATCACACCCAGCCCGACGAGTGAGAGCAGCACGAACTTTTTCATCTTTCTCCTCCTTGGTTTAGTCGGATAGTCAAATAGTCGCATAGTCTGACTATTCGACTAACCGCTTATTGTTTGATCCCCGTTCCGGCAATCCCTTGCACGAATTGTTTTTGCACGACAAGATAGACGATCACGATCGGCAGCGTCACGAACACCGCCGCCGCCATCAGCAAGCCCCACTGGCTGGCGGTTTCCTGCCCGACGAAATAGCGCAAGCCGATCTGCACCGTCCGCATGTCGTTGCTGTTCGTGACGATGAGGGGCCAGAGGTAACTGTTCCAGTTTGCCATGAACGTGAACAACGCGAGCGTTGCCAGCGTCGGGCGCGAGAGCGGAATCACGATGCGCCACAAAAAGCCAAGTTTACCGCAGCCGTCGAGCGTCGCCGCGTCTTCCAGTTCGTTCGGCAGCGTGAGGAACGATTGGCGCAGCAGGAACACACCGAACGCGCCCGCGAGGAACGGCGCGATCAGCGCAAAGTACGTATCCAGCCCGAGCGCGGGCGAAAGGTCGCCGAGATTCCTCAGCACGAGGAACGACGGAATGATCGTCATCTGATGCGGGATCATCATGCTGCTCAGGTACAGCGCAAAGAGCGCGTCGCGTCCCGGAAAGCGAATGCGCGCGAAGGCGAACGCGGCGAGCGAACTCGTCACCAGCGTTCCCAGCGTCACCGCCGAGGCGATCAACATGCTGTTGACGAAATAGCGCGCGAACGGCGCGGCTTGCCACGCGCGGACATAGTTCTGCCAGATCAGCGTGGACGGAATCCATTGCGGCGGATAACTGAACACTTCGCTCTGGGTCTTGAGCGACGTCGAAATCATCCACGCGAACGGCATCACCATGACCACCGCGCCGGCGATGAGGAGTAGATGGATGAATGGGTTTTCGAGTTTCTTGAGCATNNCCCAGCACGCGATTCTGAATCAAAGTCAAGCCGAGAATAATCAGGAACAGTATGATCGCCAGCGCAGAGCCATAGCCCATGTTGAACTGCTGGAACGCCTGCTGGTACAGATAGTACACGATCACCGTCGTCGAGCCGAGCGGTCCGCCTTGGGTCATCACGTGGAATTCGGTAAACGCCTGGAACGAGTTGATGACCGCCATGACCAGGATCAAGAACGACGTCGGCGTGAGCAGGGGCCAGGTGATGTTGCGGAACAATTGCCACCGATTCGCGCCGTCAATCTGCGCGGCTTCGTAGAGGTGCTGCGGAATGTTCTGCAGACCCGCCAGGTAGATGATGATGTTATAGCCCATGCCCTTCCAAATGCCGAGCAGAATGAGCGCGGGCATTGTCCAGCGCGGATCGTTGAGCCAGCGGATCGCGGGTAGATGGAACAGATCGAGAAAATAATTCATCAAGCCGACGTCGGGATGGTAAATCCACATCCACACCACCGAGACGGCGACCATCGAAGTGACCGTCGGCAAAAAGAATGCGGTGCGGTAAAGCGCAAGCGTGCGCATCGGACGGTTCAGCAAGATGGCGATGAACAGCGCGATCGCCATGCCCGTTGGAATCGAGCCGACCGCAAAGTAAACGGTGTTCCAGATGGCTTGCCAGAAATCTTCCGACGTGAGCAGCAACTGGTAATTCGTCAGACCGTTGAAGGTCGGCTCGCCGCGCAAAATGCGCCATTTGAAGAACGAGAGCCCCAGCGCGTAGGCGACCGGGAAATACGTAAAGACCGCGAGGACGATGAAACTGGGCGCGAGGAACGCGTAGCCCGAAAGCCACTCGAGCCATTGACGACGCTTAATTCGCGAAATTGATTGCAATGCCATTTGGCAAACTCTTCGAGAACGTATTGCGTGTTGCGTATTACGTGTTTGGTTATCACGCACTACGCAACACGCACCACGATTTCACTCATCTTCGCGAAACTCTCTGCCAGCCGTTCGCGCAACCGTTCCACACGCGCCGCGCGATAGCCGTTGATCTCCAGCACGATCGCGCCGTCAAAAGCGACCCCGCGGAGCGCGCGCAGGTCGGCTTGCCAGGGCACGTTGTCAAAGATCAACGGAAAATGATCCTCGCGCGCGGCATTGATATCGTGGATGTGGACGTGCCGCACCGCGCGCAAGAAACCCTCAGTCGGCAGTTCAGTATAGCCGAGCAAGTAATCGTGCCCCAAGTCCCAGCACACGCCGAGCCGCGGGTCGTTCAGCGCGCGCACGATGTCGAGCACCTCGGCGCGGCTTTCGCCCGTGCGCGTGAACGGCGGCTTGTGATTTAGGATTTCGAGCATCGGACGCGCGTGCGGCGTCTCCGCCAGCACCCATTCGATAAACGCTTCCGTGTCCTGGCGCAATGCCGCGCGCGCCGCGACCGCGTGCGCGCCGTGAATGACGAGCGCAGCATCGAAACGCTGTTGCTCGGCTAACCGTTCGGCGAGAGCGAGCGCGGGCGCGTACATTTTTTGAATCGCGCTGCGCCGGGTCGTCGCAAACCCGGCGAGGTTGAACGGTTCTTGGTACGGCGCGTGAAAGTGGCAGCGATAGCCCGCGTCCACACATTCTCCCGCGAGCGCTTGCATCGCTTGCCATTCGTCGGTGTTGGGATGCAGCGTAAACTCCAAAACGCTCATGCCCGCCGCTTTGAGCGGGGCAAGGAACTCCTCGCGTGTGCCATTACCTAGCCACTTGGGATGCAAGCCGAAACCGAGTTGCATAGACCTCGTCGTGCGTATTCCGTGCCGCGCGAAGACGAAACACGCGTCACGCAACACGCCTTATCAATGCGCGCGCGATTGTTCCAAAATCCAACGCATTGACTTGCGCGACTTGGTTTACCATCGCCGCGTCCAACGCTGTGACGCCGCGCAGCGCGCCGCAGATGCCGCCCGCGATCGCGGCAAGCGTGTCCGTGTCGCCGCCGATGTTCACGCCCGCGCAAATCGCGGTCATCGGATCGCCGCGCGCCGCGACGACGATGCCGATTGCCGACGCGACCGATTCGGCGGGATCGAGTCCCACGCCGACGAAATCGTAGAGCGATTGCAGCGCATCGGTCGGGCTGGCAGCCCGCTCCACTAAATCTACCGCCAACTCGATGCGCTTTTCAAGCGGCGTTGCCCACGACCACGCGCCGAATTCGCGTCCGCGCCGCGCGCCTTCTTGCGCCGCCGCGATCACGCTTTCGATTGTTGCATCGTTCGTCATCGCGGCGGCAACTGCACAGGCGACGGCTGCCGCGCCCTGAATCGCATTGCGCGTGTTATGCGTCGGAATGCTCGCGGCGACTGCATCGCGCAGCGCGGCGTCAGGGCTTGCCCTGAGCAAAGTCGAAGGGTCGCCAGCATGAACGATGCCGATGGGCGCGACGCGCATGGCTGCGCCATTCGTCGTTCCGCCTTTGCCCGTTTCGTATGGCGACGCGCCTTGCCTCAACTGCGTCAGCGCGCGGCGCGTGCTCGGCCCCAGGTACGGACTCAATCCATCTTTCGCCCACTCGACCAACGCCGCCGCCACGCGTTCGGGTGTGAGCGGCTCGCCGCTTTCGGCGAGCAAGCGCGCGATGATGAGCGTTTGCTCGGTGTCGTCCGTGATCTTGCCCAGTGGATCGGCGTGCCCGGGATGCGTCTCCATCGGCGCAACGAAATGATCGAGCCAGCCGTAGCGCGCGCGGATTTGTTCGCGCGTCATGCACTCAGTCGCGCGCCCCAGCGCATCGCCGAGCGCGACGCCCGCAAGACAGCCGGTGGCTTTTGAAAGAGGATCAATCATCGTCTTCGCTAAAACATAAAGCGTAAAACGTAAGATCACGCATCACGCATCACGTTTTACGTCTCCCCCATCACCGCGACAGTCTTGATTCCTTCATACCGCGCGCTGTCGAGGAATGCTTTCTCGAGTCCATCGAGCGGGACGGTGAGCGTGATAAGATTGCGAAATTCCGCCGCGTTGCGCGTGAGCACTTTGAGCGCGCGCGCGAAATGGCTGGGCGCGAAACCGAACGTGCCGATGAGCGTGATCTGGTCGTAGTGAACGCGGTTCGGGTCAATGCTAATCCGCGAGCCGTTCGGCAAGCCCGCAAAGAAATTGATGATGCCGCCGCGGCGGACCAAGGGGAACGCGTCCTCCGCGACCTGCGCCTGTCCCACCGAGACGATCACCTTGTCCATCCCCGCGCCGTTCGTCAGCGTTTTGATTTCGTTCTGCAATTTCGTCTCCGCCACGTTGACGACGCGACCGGCGTAACGCGCGGCGAGCGCGAGTCGCCCGGGCGTCATGCCCGCGATCACGATCGGCGACGCGCCCAGCGCGCGCGCGAGAATTGCCTGGATCAAGCCCATCGGTCCGTCGCCGATGATGAGTAGTGATTCGCCGCGTTTCAGCGCGAGCGCGTCGAGTCCGTGAAGCGCGCACGCCATCGGTTCGACGAGCGTGCCGAGCGTGAAGTCTATTTCATCCGGCAAGCGCAACAAGCCCTTTTGCGCCAGGCGCGGCGGCACGCGCAAGAGTTCGCTGAACCCGCCAGGCTCGGCAGAGGCATCGAAAAAGTTCTGACAGAGTGTGAACTGTCCCCGCGCGCAGTAGAGACAATCGCCGCAAGGAACGTACGGCGCGACGACGACGCGCTCGCCGATGCGCCAGCCCGGCGCTTGCGCCTCGACGATGACGCCGGTCATTTCGTGACCCAGCACTGCGCCGGCGCCGATGTGCGGATGACCGCGCATAAAGGTTTTCACGTCAGTCGCGCAGACGCCGCACGCCTGCACCCGCACCAGAACTTCGCCCGCTCCAATCGTCGGCTGCGGCATCTCGCCGATTTCGACGCGGCGCGGCTCGATGTATTTGAGAACTCTCACTCTGACTCCTCGATCTGGATTGCATTCACCAATGCGCGCTGCACCGTCACGTGCGCGCGATCACTCGGTCGCAGAATTGCAAGTGGGTTTCCATCCGCGCATAACACCGCGCCGTCGCGCAAGCCCCAGGCTTCGATGCGCTCGGTCTCGTCCAAGCCAACATAGCGCGAGACGACCGGCTCGGAACGGCGATACCACGCAGGGTCCATCCGCGTGCGGACGAGCACATGCTCGCACACGAGACAACCGGCGGGATCGCCGACCAGTCCCGCCAGAATCACGCCGCCCGCAATCGCCTTGCCGTAAAAGCGCGCGTCAGGAAAACCGACGATGACCGTCGCCGCCTGATCGCCGCGCGCAACCAGCGTCTCGCCGCGCGGCGATGTCTTGACGACGCGCGCGTCATGCGCCGCAATCGTTTCTGGTTCGCGCGGGATGTTGCGTCCCTGCATTTTTTGCGCGGCGTCCACGTCCACGACGCGACCATTCACCGTCGCCAGCACGGTGAACCCGATCACGACGTCGTTGAAACCGAGACCGCGCGGTGCAGCGTTCACGCCCGCGATCAATCCGTCGAACGCGTGCGCCGCCAAACGCGCGCCCGCCAGTCGTTTCACGTCTGCGCCGCGACAGGTGATGAGCGGGCCCACGTTCGCCGAGCCGACGCCGATGCCCAGCAGGGGCAGGGCATGATTCTGTGCCTGGTGCAGCGCCAGCGCGACATCCGCGAGCGTACCATCGCCGCCGATGACGACGAGAGCGTCAACGCCTTCTGCCGCAAAACGTTCGGCGAGGAATGTCGTGCGCGCCTTGCCCGCCTGGGGCGACCAATCGAACACGCGCACGATAAACGATGCGTCAGGCAACGCCGCTGCGCCCATCTCGCCCGCGCCAACCAGCACCGCACGCGGCGCCAGCGCGCGCAGCGCTGCGCGCGCGATGCTCAGCCCCGCGCCGCCGCCGGCGACCGGGTTGACGATGAGACCGATGCGCTCGAGTTCCATTTGATTTCTTGTGCGGGATCCGCGCAGACTCACGGCTGAGCCAGTTCCAGCACGCGCTTGGCGGCGGGTTCGTCGGTGACGAGGACGGTGATGTAGCGTCCGCGCAACGCGCCCAGGATGGCTGCGGCTTTGGATACGCCGCCCGCCACGCCGATCACGCGCCGCGTTTGTTTCAACTGTTTCAGCGTGATGCCGACGATCCCGTTCACGGTGCCAGGGCACGGCTTGCCGTGGATATCGAAAAAACGAACGCAGATGTCGCCGACGGCGCGCGCGCTGCGGAGGCGCGCCTGGGCTGCCGCGTCGAGATAATTCACAAAGAGCATTTGCATTTCCGCGCTAAAATCCACATTGCCGATGCCCACCAGCGCCACGCTCAAGTTCTGCCACAACGCGGTCACTTGTTTGCCATCGGCGGAGCGCAGCAGACTGGCGGCGATGTCGTCCGATTCGACGAGCGCGGGCAGGTACAAGTTCTGCCACGCGCCGCCGAAGGCTTCCGCCAGCAAGCGCGCCAATTCGTGAACCTGGAACACCGGCGCGATTTGACCTAACCCGCCGATGAGCGGCACGGTCGTGATGCGCGCGGTGCGATTCGGCGCCAGCGTGTTGACGGTTTCGTACAGCGAGCGGCCCCAACCGACGCCGACGACATCGCCGTTCTGAAGCGTTTGCGCGAGGTAATGCGCGGCGGCGCGACCGATACGCCGTCTGGCGTGTTCGTGCGCGTCGCCTTCGGTCGCGACAACGACGGCTTCGGTGAGATGAAACGTCTCGAGCAGTTGTCTTTCGACGGCGCTGTGACGCGCGCCGGGGTCCACGATTTTGATTTGGACGATGCCCTCTGTGCGGGCTTGTTGGAGGAGGCGCGACACCATCGGGCGCGAGGTCTTGAGTGCGCGGGCAACCTCGTCCTGCGTGTGGTTTTCTTCGTAATAGAGTCGTGCGGCTCGCAGCATTAGTTTTTGGTCTTGTCGTTTGCCCATGTGCGCCAAAAAGTGAACAGATGTAAATTACATTTGTTCAGATTATCGCACGGCACGGCGTTTTTGTCAACTGCGGCGCGGGGAACGCATGGCAACGCAGTGAGCGCTCGCCGGCGCGTTCTTGGGTTGCAAGGAACAGGGCGGCGTCCGTTTCCTACACGGGTTGCCGTCGTCCTAGAAAAACAATCGCGGGACAGAGTGAGTAACTCTGTCCCGCGATTCTGTTGTCTGTCGTCTGAACTCTGTCGTCTGCCCTACACTTCCGGCTCTTCCTCCACCTTGCCGACGTAGGGCTTGCGCGCGATGAGACTTTTCGCGCGCGCCAGAATCTCGTCCTTGTTTTCTTTCCACAGGTGCCACACCGTCGGCAAACCGGGGATGAAGAAGAACGCCAGCACCAGCAGCGAAAAATACTTGTCAATGCCCTCGACCGAGCCGAACAGGAGCCCAAGCACATAACCCAGCGAGGTCATGCCGATCCCCCACAGCACGCCGCCGAGCAAGTTGAAAAGAAAGAACCGGCGATAGTCCATCGCGACCGCGCCGCCGACGATCGGGGCGAAGGTGCGGATGAACGGCATAAAGCGCGCCGCGGTGATCGTGATCGCGCCGTACTTGTCGTAGAACGCTTTTGCCTTGAGCAGATTCTTGCGCTTGAAGAAACGCGAGTTCGGACGATTGAAGATTGGCGGCCCCACTTTGTTGCCGAACCAATAGCCCACGTTGTCGCCCAGCACAGCAGAGATGAAAATCCCGACGATCAGGATCCAGATGTTGAGCATATCGCGCGAGGCAAGCAAACCGGCAGTCAGGAGCAAACTATCCCCGGGGAAGAAAAACCCAAAGAACAAACCGGACTCGGCAAAGACGATCGCAAAAATACCGGCGTAACCAATCGTCTTGATCAATTCCACCAGATCGAAACCAAAAGCCATTGAACGAGATTTCCTTTCATANNGCCGTCGGCTGCGCGGGCGGCGGCGGACCGGCGGCTTTGGTTGGCGTCGGCGTAGGACCGCTGGTCGGCAATGTCTTGGCATCGCCGCTCGTGATTTGGATCGTGTCCTCCCGGACCCAGCCGGGTTCCGCCAGCCCTTCGACATTGACCTGATACCAGGTGTACATTTTGCCGTCGCTGCCTTTTAACGGCGCGGACTTGACGAGCAAGGTCAGCGCCTTGTCCTTCTTCAGTTCCGCGACCTTTTTGGCGGCAGTGCTCGGCGTCGCGCGCACATTCACCGTCCGCTCGATCACTTTAGCCATCACCGGCTCGGGCGTCGGCGGCAGCGGCGTCGGCGAGGGCAGGCGGACAATGGTGGGTACCGCCGTCGGCGGAACGGTTGGCGGCAACGCGACGCGCGTGGGCGTTTTGGCAGGACTGAGCGCGCTCAACGCGAAATTCCCGCCGACGAAAAGCAGAATAGCGCAGGCGAGCAAAACGACCGCGCCGATCGCGAGCGGGACCCATTCCCGATTGCGGCCACTCCCGCCGTTTTGCTTCGGCGGACGCGCGAGCGGTTGAGCGCCGCCGGATGGCGCGCCGCCCGACGGCTTGGCCGGCGCCGGTTTTTTATCTTGCCCCACACGCCGGTACGCCTGCACTGGTTCTGGGGCTGCCGGCGCTTTGGGCGCGGGCGCGCTCGCGGCAGCGGGACGCGTGACCGGCAGCGGCGCGGGCGCGACGGGTTTGGGAGTGGGCTGCGGCGGTGTGGTCGCAACCGATGCGGCGGGCGGTGGGCTGGTCGTCGGCGCGGCGGTGGACGCGCCCGGCAGCGGCATCACCGTCGAGTTGTCGTGCCCGGGCGGTGTGCCGGCGACCCATTCCGCGCCGTCAAAGTACATCCACTTGCCGGTGCGCGGATTGATCTCCCACAGAACGCCGTTCTGGTCTTGCACGGCGAGTTGGCTGACCTGTTCTTCGTACTCCGCGCGACTGATCGGCTCACCGCGCTGGACCCGGGCTTGCAATTGACGAAATCTGGCTTCGGCTTCTTCAAAGTTCATGGTCGAAAACTCCCAGTTCGATGGTTTGGTTCGGTTGCGGCACCGTCACCGTAAATCCGCCCAGCGCGCCCAACGCGTCGGCGAATGATAGAGCAGATTGCTCCTCCCCGTGAACCACGAATACCTCTTTCAAATTCCCCTTCACCTGCGCGACCCAATCCAACAATTCGCTGCGATCCGCGTGCGCGCTGAATCCGTTGGCGACCTGAATTTCGGCGCGCACGGTGTACTCATCGCCAAAGATTTTCACTTTCTTCGCGCCGTCTACGAGACGGCGGCCGAGCGTATTCTCGGCTTGATAGCCGACGAACAAGATCGTGTTGCGTTCGTCCTCGATGTTATTTTTCAAGTGATGCAGCACCCGCCCGGCTTCGCACATGCCGTTGGCGGAGATGATGATGGCTGCCCCTGGCAAAGCGTTGATCTGTTTCGATTCCTCGACCGTGCGCGTATAGCGTAACTTGCCAAAGCCGAACGGGTCTTGGTGCGCGAGCAAATGCTCGCGGACTGGTTCGCTCAGGCACTCGAGATGCAGACGAAAGACGTCGGTGGCGTCAATCGCGAGCGGCGAGTCAACCATGACGGGCACACTGGGCACCTGGTTCGCCTCGGTTTTCTGGTGCAGCGAGTACACGATTTCCTGCGTGCGCTCGACGGCGAAGGCAGGGATGATTACTTTGCCGCCGCGCGCGACTGTGTTGCGCACGATGCGCGCGAGTTCGTTCTGACTGTCGCTCAGCGCGCCGTGTTCGCGACCGCCGTACGTGCTTTCGATGATCAAGTAATCGAGCCCGCGCGCCGTCGCCGGGTCGCGCAGAAGCAAGGTGTTGGGTCGTCCCAGGTCGCCGGTAAAGCCGAGGCGGATCGTCTTGCCGTGGTCGTCGAATTCCAGAATCGTAATGGCTGATCCCAGAATGTGCCCCGCCTCGCGCAACATCACGCGCACGCCATCGCGCTCGGGCAGATCGAACCACTGGTCGTACGCGTGCCCGACCAGATGCGGCAGCGCGCGCTCGGCATCGTCAATCGTGTACAGCGGCTCGACCTTGGGCAAGCCGCGCCGCGAGGTTTTCTGATTGAGGTACGCCGCGTCCTGTTCCTGAATCCGCGCGCTGTCGCGCAGCATCAGCATCGCTAGGTCGCGCGTCGCGGCGGTGCAGTTGATCTTGCCGGCAAAGCCATCCCGGACGAGCGTTGGCAAATTGCCTGAATGATCAATGTGCGCGTGGGAAAGCACGACGGCGGTGATGGTTTTCGGATCGAACGGCAGATGAGCATTGCGCGCGAACGCTTCGGCGCGATGACCTTGATACAGACCACAGTCGAGCAAGATGCGGTGACGATTGGTTTCGACGAGGTGCATCGAACCGGTGGTCGTGCGTGCCGCGCCGTGGAAAGTGATTTTCATGCGGCTACGCGCGCCAATTCTACCACAAGTTGGGCGGTTTTTCCTAATTCGGCAATGGGGATGAATTCTGCGGTGGTGTGGATTTCTTCATAGCCGATGCTGATCGGGACGGACGCGATGCCATGCGCGTTGAATATATTGGCATCGCTGCCGCCGCCGCTCACATCCAATTTCGGTTTGCGCGCGACGCGTTCGATCGCCGCGCTGACCTGGCGCACGACCTCGTCGCGCGGGGTAAAGCGGAATTGGTTGTAGGCGCGCGTCACTTGCACTTTTGCCTTGGCGCGATGTTTCTTCGCCGCGCGTTCGAGCGCGCGCACCATCGCGTTCGTTTGGCGTTTCAGTTTCGATTCGCGCTGGCTGCGCGCTTCGCCGGTCAATTGGCATTTCTCGGCGACGATGTTGCGCGCCGCGCCGCCCTGGATCACGCCGATGTTCGCGGTCGTCTCGGCGTCAATCCGCCCGAGTTTCATCGCGGCAATCGCTTCCGCCGCGACGACGATCGCGCTAATGCCTTTCTCCGGCTCGACGCCAGCGTGCGCGGCTTTGCCGATGAGCGTCGCTTCAATCAGATTGTGCGTCGGCGATTGGACGATGATCGTGCCGACCGGTCCGTGCGAGTCCAGCACCACTCCCATCTTGGACTTGAATTGCGCGAGGTCAAGCCCCTGCGCGCCGACCAGCCCGACTTCTTCCTGCACCGTGATCGCGATTTCGAGTGGGCGATGCGCCAGATTCTGTTCGCGCAGCGCCGCCAGCGCTTCGAGAATCGCGGCGACGCCGGCGCGATCATCCGCGCCAAGAATCGTCGTGCCGTCCGATTTGACGACGCCGTTGGCGACAACCGGCTGGATGCCGAGGCACGGCGCGACCGAATCGGTATGCGCGTTCAGCAAGAGTGGCGCGCCTTCGCCGGGGAAAAGCGCGGTAACGTTGTATAGCGCATCCACTTTCGGCTCCAGCCCCAGCGCACGCAGGCGCGCGGCGACAAATTCTGCCGCCGCCTTTTCGCTGCCGGACGGTGAATCTATTTTGACGAGATCGGTGAAGGTCGTGATGAGACGCGATTCGTTGATCATTGGATCTCCATACGTGAACAAAATAAAGCCCATCCTTGCGGATGAGCCATCGTGTTGCGCCGGCAGTGGGGCTAGTCCACGCCCATTTCCCGGAGCGCCGCGCGCACCGGGATGAAGCGTTCGGCGCGCCACAGCCAATTCACCCGAATGTGAAAACCCGGCACGGCGACGGATTTGAGCACGCCATCCTGATCCGGCATCACCGCGACGAGGCGCTCTCCTTGCTGCTGATAGAATTCCGTGCCGGCGGGACCGTACGGATCAATCAGCCACAGTTCTTTCACGCCGGCGCGTTCGTAGGCGCGGAATTTGGGTCCCCGGTCGTAGGCAGCGGTCGAAGCCGACAGGATCTCGACGACGAAATCGGGCGCGCCGAGGACGCCTTTCTGTTGCAGAATGTCCAAGCGCTCGCGTGAGACAAAGAGAATATCCGGCTCGAACGCCTGCTCCTCTGCGAGCACCACGGGTGTGCGCGAGCCGCGCACTTGGCCCAGATTCCTGCGCTCGACAAACTCGGCTAGCAAGCGAAGGAGAAAGAGCAATAATCGTTCGTGAATGTCTGATGCAGGTGAATGCACGATCAACACTCCGTCAATCAATTCGGCTTTCTTATCCTCAGGCGCGTAACGGAGGAACTCGACGGAGGTCATCCGCTCTGCCACCTCGACGCGAGTCAACGCATACATTGCCACCACCTCTGGCACAGAGTATAACACAGACCAAAACCAAACGCAAAGTCATCCCCACAAGTTCTTTGCGATTTCCGGCATTCCCAGCGCAAGCAATTTCTCGCAGCGCGGTTTGCCGGTCGCCCAGTCCCAATCACGGTGCGCGTAATACTCGCGCAGCATTGGCTCGAGTTGCGGGACGTGACCCTCGGTCCCGCCGTCGGCAAGCGCGCGGAGTACTAGTTCCGGCATTCGCTCGTGTGCGCGCGCGGCGTAGCCGAGTTTGAGATTGAGCGCGCGCTTCAAGTTCCATATTCGCTCGCCGTAGGTCAACACATTGTCCAGCCGGATGTCGTAGCCGGTTGCCGCGGCAATCATCTCGACGACGCTTTTCACCGGCGGGTTCGGGAAAATGCACTGCACAAGCGACGCCGTCACACTCCGCCAATCTTGCTGCCGCGCGACATTCGCGGCTTTACCCTGCGTCTCAAAGCGATCGGTGGCGACGATATTCAAATCCTCCAGGATGCGCCCGGACGATTCGACGAAATAGTAATCGGGCTGGTTGTGGCTCGCGCCAATTGGAGAAGTGGCATACACGAGCGCCATGCCGCTCATCGCGCGCGGATCGTGCATTGCGAGTTCCAAGCCATTCACCTGCACTGCCAACCCCTCAACGCCGTAGCGCGCGCCGAATTTCTTCGCTCCCTCAGCCAGCGCGTCGCCAATGCCTTGTCGTCGCGCAATCCATTCAATCAGTTCCAGTGTTTGCCGTGGATCGCCCCAGCGCAACTCCACTCCGTCGAAGGCAGAAGCCGGGACAAGCCCCTGCTCGCGCAGAAACGTCGCGAACGCGAGCGTCGAGCCCGCGCTGATGGTGTCGAGTCCGAGCGCATCGCACTGCGAGCCGATGTAGGTGATCATCCCAAGATCGTCGTTGAGCATCAACGATCCGAACGTGACGAGCGTCTCTAATTCGGGACCTTCGCTGTGTGGCAAGGCGTAACCTGCCGCGCGCGCGACCTTGCGCCCGCACGCGACCACACACGCGTGGCAGGTCGCGTGTCCGGTCAGGAGTGTTTCGGCAAGCGTGTTGCCGCTGATTTTTCCAAAATCGAAGGTGCCTTGCGTCCAGTATCTGGCGGGCAGATCACCGAGCATGCCCAAATAATCTATTGAGCCGGATGTGCCGACCGCGCGCCAGACCTGCGTGGAGATGTCGTCCGGCAGCATCTCGATGGCGGGGCGCAGCGCGGCTTGAAACGCGTCGGGGTCGTGCAGCGCAAGGCGCGTATTGCCGGCGCGCACGGCGATCGCCTTCAAGTTTTTCGATCCCATCACCGCGCCCATGCCGCAGCGCCCGGCGATGCCTTTCTTGCCGCGCCGGTTCGTCGAAAGGATAAGCGCGTACTTGACGAGGTTTTCGCCGGCAGGACCGATCGCGGCGACCGTCAACTTGGGATCGTTCAGTTCCGCGCGGATCGCGTCGCCGGTGTCGTACGTCGTTTTGCCGCGCAGATGTTTCGCGTCGCGCAGTTCGACTCGTCCATCGTGAATCAGCAAGTACACTGGCGCCGGCGATTTGCCGCGCACGATGATGCCGTCATAGCCGGCGAGTTTCAAATCGGGACCGAAAAAGTTGCCGGCGTTCGCTTCGCCGTAGATATCGGTCAGCGGCGAGCGCGCGATGACGACGAAACGCCCCGCGCTCGGCGCGGCGGTCCCGTCGAGGGGACCGGTCATGAAAATGAGTGGATTGGCGGGACCCAGCGGATCGGTGCGCGCATCAATCGCGTCGTACAAATAGCGCGCCGCCAGTCCCGCGCCGCCGATGTACTGCGCGGCGTAGGTTTCGTCCAGCGGCTCGGCGTGAGTTTTTCCAGTGGTGAGATCGGCGATGAGTAGTTTGCCAGCGTAGGAGTACATGCCTCACTCCCTAACCCCCTCTCCTGTTCGCAAATTCAGCGAACAGGAGAGGGGGAACGGATTGCTTGGATAATGTGGTTGAGAACTTGGTCAAGATGATTTTCGATTTCGGCGTTGGTACAGCGCAGGATGCGAATGCCGTGTTCGTTCAGATATTCTGTTCGTCGTTCGTCGTGTTCGATTTGCGCAAGATCATCGTGGATGCCGCCATCAACTTCGACTTCAAGTTGGTGCTCGACGCAAAAGTAGTCGAGGATGTAGGGACCGAAAGGGTGTCGCCGGCGGAATTTCAAGCCGGCAAGGCGACGAGCGCGTAAGGCATCCCCACAGAATATCTTCGGCGGGAGTCGGCGTACGACGTTGTTCACGCGCCACGTGTACTGTTTTGGCTGTAGTCTTGCCGCGTGTTTTGTGTGGCGTGCCTCACCCTAGCCCCCTCTCCTGTTCGCNNATCTGCGTGTCATTCTCCGCGTGGTCAAGTATCATTTCCATCGCGGCGGTGTAATCGTCACGCGCGATGCCAAGCGACGCGACCGTCGTGTTTGACCTCAGTCCGTTTTCCAGATCGCGCACGGCGGCAATCAGTTGACGCGTCTGCTGTTGCGCGCCGAGTCCATCCAGCCCGATAAAGCGCGCGATGTCGGCGTAGCGCAGGTTGTCGGCGTTCGCGGCGAATTCCATCGTGTACGGGAGAAAGAGCGAAACGGCGCGACCGTGCGGAATGTGGAACGCGCCGCCGCACGAGTGTCCCATCGCGTGCGCCAGCGAGCACATCGAGTTGATAAAGCCCAAGCCGGCAATCGCCGCGGCGTTGTGCATCCGCTCGCGCGCCTCGGTGTCGTCGCCGTTCGCGTACGCTTTGGGGAGATACTTGAATACGAGGTCAATCGCTTTGAGACACATGCCGTCAGAAAAATCATTGCGCCAGGTGGACGCGTAGCCTTCAATCGCGTGCGTGAGCACGTCGAGACCGGTGTCGGCGGTGAGGCGCGGCGGCATTTTCATAACGAACTGTGGGTCAACGATCGCAATCGTCGCGAGCGTTTCGCG
This sequence comes from Anaerolineales bacterium UBA4826, assembly GCA_002400365.1. Lineage (GTDB taxonomy): Bacteria > Chloroflexota > Anaerolineae > UBA4142 > UBA4142 > UBA4142. The sequence continues at coordinate 46,716 of DHFK01000142.1, forward strand.
CGAGCCAAGACCCAGTTTACGTTTTTCGGCGGGGTCGGAGAGGACGATAGCCCACGTCACTTCGGCACCGGTCCCGCTCGTCGTCGAAACGGTGATCAGTCGCGCCTTTTCGCCCAGACCTAGGTACTCGAGCGGGCTGATACCATCGGGCGACAGGTCGGGGCGTTCGTAGAGCGCCCACATCGCCTTTGCCGCGTCCATCGCGGAGCCGCCGCCGAGACCGACGATCCAATCGGGCTCGAACGCGCGCAAGAGTTCCGCGCCGCGCCGGACCGTATCGAGCGAGGGTTCGGGTTCGACCTCGGCAAACACGCGCGATTCGATGTTCGCCTGCGCGAGTTGTTCCTGCACCCGGTCAACAAACCCGAACTGCTGCATCTGCGCGTCGGTGATGATGTACGCGCGCGCGCCGTGAATTTGCGCGAGGTACGCGAGCGCGCCTTCGCCGAAAACGACTTGGGGGCTGTTAAAGAACCACATGGAAACCTCCGATTGCAGATTGCGGATTTCAGATTGAGTGACCAGGAACAGCCGTCAATCGGCAATCCTGAATCTCGGATTCGGCGTCAATGCGGGCGCGTCACGAACAGGCAGCGGGGCTGCCTTGTTATCCGGCAGAACCGAGCGGGTTATCGGAGAGGGAGATCAGAAACCCGTTTGCTGGTTCAAGTCAAAGCATGACGCGGAAATGGTCGAGAAAACGCGCGTAGCGTCTCCGACAGACTGCTTGGGGGTGGACTAGGGGTCCGGGAACTCGCCCGGATAGTCCTTGGGTCCGGCAGGGACGACCTCATGAATGGCTTTGACTGGCACGAAACGCGTTGCGCCGCTTTGCGTTAGCGCTTCGCGAATCGCTTCCTGACCTGGCGCCTCCCACTCGCAGAGCATTTCTCCGTTCGCCGGAATGTACCAGGAGTTGCGCCATTCAATCGAGCCCTGCGCTGCTGCGCGGAGCGCTTGGCGCGCCGCGAGCATATCATCCAGACTGGCATTCTCGACTACTTGATGGATGACGATAAACCGTGCCATGGTTGACCTCCCGTTGATCCATGTGTCATAGCGATCGTTGCTATGCTACGGTACTCACCGTTTCATTTCAGATTCCGGTTTTAGGGTTTCGGATTCTACGCGCGCCCAATCCCAGATCATAGATCCGAAATCTTAAATCTCAAACTCGGTATCAATCCGCGTGCACGCCCTGACGATTTCCTGCGCCGCCTTGACGTTCTTCATCACCATCACCATGTTGCCTTTGAGTTTCAGTTGCCCGGTCATCAACGCTTGAATCGGATCGAGTTGCGCCAGCACAACCTTTTTCCATTTGGAGTACGGTCCCGACATGACGAACGCCGGCGTCTTGGCGCTCTTGTCTTTCGCGACGAACGCCGCGCGGCATTTGCCGTGCCACAGATCCATGTACAAGTACATGGACTCGTTGACCGCGCCCTCCGGGTCAACGACAAAATAAAAGTCGCCTTCCCAGTTCTTGGCGGCGTCTTCGTACGCCTGGCTCGTGTTCAATTCGTCGCGCAACGCCTGAACCCATTCATCAGAGCCGAATCTTAGTTTCGCCATTCCCACATCTCCTTTGATGATCCGCGACACTCGATACGCGCGCGTTCTCTCCCATTATATCACAGACCGGACGATTTGACACACGCGGCTAGGCGTGGTAGACTAGCGAGCGTATGGATTTGAAATAGCCATTGCCGCGTTCGGGCAATGACGCAAAAACAGTGACGGAGACAAGTACGTCGTCGCGCGATTCCAGCGACTCGCCGGTTTCAAATCGTCACGAAGCATGCAAGACCAAACTACTCATGAGCTCCTCCTTCGTGACGATTTGAAAAGGTGCAAGGCGAAGACGCCGATGGCGGAAATCCACTCTCGAGTTGCCAACGAAACAAGTTGCGCCGGGTCCGCGCCGTTATCGCGCAGAGATAGTCAGATAGTCATCTAGTCGCATAGTCACGTAGTCAAACCCTTGACGACGAGACTATCAGACTATGCGACTATGCGACTAAATGAAGGTGGCACCGCGAGTCCTCTCGCCCTTTGGGGTGAGGGGATTTTATATTTGAAGGAGGCAGCATGTTCGATATCAAACTGATCCGCGAACAGCCCGACCGCGTGCGCGAGGCGCTGCGTCGGCGCGGCGATGAGGGCGCGCGCGTGGACGCGATTCTCACCGCCGACGCGGAGCGCCGTTCGGCGCTCTCTGAACTCGAGACGCGGCGGAACCAGCGCAACGCCATCTCGAAAGAAATCGGGCGGATGAAGCCGGACGATCCCCAACGCGAAGCCAAACGGCTTGCCGCTCTGACGATCAATCAGCAGATTGATTTGCTTGAACTAAAAGTCAATGAAGTGCAAACGCGCTTGAACGAATTACTTGCCGAAATGCCGAACGTCCCGGACGCCGACGTGCCGTTCGGCAAAGACGACAGCGAGAACGTCGTCGTCAAGACCATGGGCGCGCCGCGCCAGTTCGACATTGAGCCGGCGCCGCACTGGGACTTGGGCCCCGCGCTCGGTATCCTTGATTTCGAGCGCGGGATCAAACTGGCTGGCTCGCGCTTTTACGTGTTGAGCGGCGCGGGCGCGCGTTTGCAGCGCGCGGTGATTCAATGGATGCTCGACGTTCACCTGGCGCAGGGCTATCGCGAAATGTACTTGCCGTTCATGGTCAAGGAGCAAGTCGTGTTCGCTTCGGGGCAATTGCCCAAGTTTCGCGATAACTTGTATCACGACGTCGAGCGCGACGCGTGGATGGTGCCGACGGCTGAAGTGCCGCTGACGAGTCTGCACGCGGGAGAAATTCTCGACGGGGCGCAACTGCCGCTGAACTATGTCGCGTACACGCCGTGCTTTCGCAAAGAGGCGCTGTCGGCGGGGAAAGACGTGCGCGGGATCAAGCGCGGTTTTCAGTTCGACAAGGTCGAGATGTACAAGTTCTGTTTGCCGGAAAATTCAGAGGCGGAGTTGGAAACGCTGCGCGAAAACGCGGAAGAGATTTGTCGGCGGCTCGACATCCCGTACCGCGTCAAGGTTCTCTGCACCGGCGACATTGGCTTTTGCGCGCGCAAGACGTACGACATTGAAATGTGGGCGCCCGGCTGCAACGAGTGGCTCGAAGTCTCGTCGTGCTCGAACGTCGGCGACTTTCAAGCGCGCCGCGCGAACGTGCGTTTTCGGCGCGAAGCCGGCGCCAAGACCGAGTTCGTTCACACGCTCAACGGCTCGGGCCTCGCGCTGCCGCGCACGATGATCGCGATCATGGAGAATTACCAGCAGAAGGACGGGAGCATCGTCGTGCCCCAAGCCCTGCAGGATTACATGAAGATGGACGTAATTCGATAAAACGGAACACGCAATACGTGATGCGTGGTGCGTGATGCGTNNTTTCGATGACCCAGGGCGGCGAGGCGATGGGTCGCGATGAGACCGGGCGCGTGGTGTTCGTGCCCTACGCGATCGCCGGGGAAGAGGTCGTCGCGGAAATTGTCGAGGCGAAAAAGAACTATGCGCGCGCGCGGCTGGTGGAGCTAGTCAAGCCGTCACCCGCGCGCGTAACGCCGCGGTGTCCGCATTTTGCCTCACCCCTAGCCCCCCAACCCCCTTCCCCCTCTCCTGACGAACTGCGTCAGGAGAGGGGGAAGGGGGTGCCCGAAGGGCGGGGGATGGGGGTGAGGTGCGGCGGCTGTCACTGGCAGCACATCGCGTACGACGCGCAGTTGAAATTCAAAACCGCCATCGTGCGCGAACAGTTCGCGCGCGTCGGCAAGATGCCGGCTGCGCCGGTGCGCGATACGATCGGCATGTCCGAGCCGTGGCGCTATCGCAACAACGCGCAATTCCAACTGGACGCCGACGGGCACTTGTGCTTCCGCGCGCTCGAATCGCACGACCTGGTTCGCATCAACGAATGTCACATCATCCATCCGCTGCTCGACGAAATGTTTCGCGCGCTTGATTTCGAGGGCACGGATTTCGTAGGCGTCACTTTACGCGCGGGAACCAAGACGAGCCAAAAGTTGCTGATCCTACAAGGGCGTGACGACGAACCGCCGGCGATTTCGGTGGACGAGCCAGTTTCGATCGCGTACCAAACACCCGGCGGCAAGGTCATCGCGTTGGTTGGCAAAGACGCGCTGCACGAAGAACTGCGCGGGCGCGCGTTCCGTGTGTCGCCGCCATCGTTCTTCCAGATCAACACCGCGCGGGCAGAGATGCTCGTGGATTTGGTCGAGCGCTATCTTGCGCCGCGCGCGGATGACGTTCTGCTCGACGCGTATAGCGGGGTCGGCGCGTTCGGCTTGCTGCTTGCGCCGCGCGTCGCGCGCGTGATCGGGGTCGAAGACAACCTGTTTGCCGTTGACGACGCGCGCGCGAACGCGGTCGAATGGTCGTCGGTCGAGTTTCAGCGCGGCAAAGTGGAAGACGTGCTGCCACGCTTGAAAAGCAAGATTGACATCGTGGTCGCCGATCCGCCGCGCGCCGGCATCGCGCCGCCAGCGCTCGACGCGCTGATCGCGCATGCGCCGCGCGCGCTCGCGTACGTCTCGTGCGACCCGGCGACGCTGGCGCGCGACGCGCGGCGGTTGGTGGACGGCGGCTATCGTTTGATCGAGACGCAACCAGTGGACCTGTTTCCGCAAACGTATCACATTGAGAGTGTCAGTTGGTTTGCCAAACCCTAACCTTGCGAAGGTTTCCTTCGACTCGCTTCGCTCGCTCAGGATGAACCTGCGCAAGGTTGAGAGCGCAAGATGCTACGTGACCTAACCCAACTCCAAGCCGACGCCACCTGGTCTTTCGCCGACTGTTCGCCCAAACAAACGCGCTATATCACGCACGGCTATTACACCTACCCCGCCAAATTCATTCCGCAACTTGCCGCGCGCTTGATTCGCGAGTTGACGCTTGAAGGCGAAACGGTCGCTGATCCGTTCATGGGCAGCGGAACGACGCTAGTTGAAGCGCTCGTTCAGGCGCGCCGCGCGCTGGGCGTAGACATCAATCCGGTCGCGCGTCTCGTCGCCAAAGTCAAGACGACACCGATTCCGCCGGCTGTGCTTCAAGCAGAATACGCGCGGCTTGCCCGCGCGCTCGAATCTGGAAAAATCAAGTCGGCGCTGAAGAGCGTTCCACCGAATGATCGCATAGACTATTGGTTTCCCAAGCGGCAGAAAGAAAAACTCGGCGTCATTCTCAGCCNNCGCGACAATCTCTCGCATTATCGAGCGGTCGCATGTGCCGACGCGCGCGCGCTGCCCAGCCGGGATGGCCAAGTCAGTCTCATCGTCACCAGTCCGCCGTACGTGACTTCGTACGAGTACGCCGATCTGCACCAACTGACCGCGGTGTGGCTTGCATACATCGAGTCGCTGCCGGAATTTCGAAGACGCTTTATCGGCTCGACGCATACCGAACGCGCCGCCATTGACTTGAAAAGCGCGTGGGCGGAAAAGATTTGTGCCGCTCTTGGAAACGGGAAAAGGGGTCGCGAGGTGAGAAACTATTTTGCGGATATGCTGGAATGTTTCCGGGAAATGCGCCGCGTTCTGAAGATCGGTGGGAAAGCGTGCATCGTGATCGGCAACACGGAACTGCAAGGCGTCGCGATCCGCAACGCCGAAGTTTTCGTCGAGCAGATGGAATCCATCGGCTTGACTGTTTCCAGGATCATCAAGCGCGCAATCCCCTCCAAGATTCTTCCCCAAACGCGCGATCCCAACAACGGTCGCTTTACCTCGGCAACCGCTTCCAACCGAGTGCTGGCTTATCCGGTCGAGTACATCTTGATAATGGAAAGGACGGACTAGTCGGAGTGCGCTGGTCGCGCCTGGGTGAGAGTCGCGGCAGAACCTGCGCCGCCTAACACCAGTTGGCGGTGCCGCACGGTCTCGATGGCTTGGTTCCAAGTGAGGGTAAAGGCTTCAACGGATTCCCGGGAAATCCGGTCATGGCCGAGGTCGTCCGCCACCTGTTTGAAGATCTCGAACAAGCGTCCCTCGGCGGCATCCAATTGGCGGGGCGCATTCGCGCAGCGTGCCTGCGCCATGAGTTGGACGATCTCCTGACTGTATTGATCGGTGCGGTTCTTTTCATTCGCCGAGAAACGGGATCGCACCGCGAACAGCCCCGAGGCAGCCATCGTGGCGGTAGCAGCCGCGCGCGCAAGTCATTCGCGATGCTCAACTGCCAACCAAAGCGTTTGAAAAGGCATCAGGTGGATTGTCCGGCTCTCCGCGTGCATTTGGTTCGTGCACAGGTCAACGATCGTCCTCGATGTCGTTGCCGAAAGATTCCGTAAATCCAACCGAGCCGTCTGGGGCTGACGACTGACATTCTGCAGACAAAGAACGGCTTCGCCGGCGACACCGGTGCGCTGGAGCGCAAAGAGGGCAGGGTTGACATCCAGCACACGCATCTCAGCGTTCGGAGCGAACGCGGGATGCCCCGCGCGCACACGCAGGAGTCGCGTCAGGCGCGCAAAAATGCGCTGCCGCCGCGAGGTCGGATCGTTCAACGCGCGTTCCAGTGCGGCGCGCTCAAGTTTCTCGCGATTGATGGTGCGATGCTGCCCAGTCTGCGCGACGCCCGCCCGCCAACCGCGCGAGCCAAAGAGACTGTGCAGGTAGATTCCTGGCACACCAACCAGCGCGAGCATCATCGCGTGTGCGCCGACAAAACGATCAATCTGCATTTCGAGCGGCTCGTTCCCGTTGGGCTCGGCCAGCGCGTCGAAAAAATTGATGTTCAACTCGTACGGACTGGATGTTCCATCCGCATTGGTCTTGTGCGAGACCAAGCCGCCGTGTGCGCGCGTGCGCGCCACGAGCGCGTCAATCTCTGCCTCCGCCAAGATTCCGCGCGCAGGATTCAATCCGATACCGTCGTGGGACGCGAGAAAGTTAAAGAACGAGACCTGTTTCGACGGAAGCGTCAACGTGCTTGCCCAACGCGTCAGGGCGCGCGCATCGCCGGAGTGGAACGCGTGAAGGGTCAGTGGCGGCAGCGCAAAGTTGTAAACGAGGTGCGCTTCGTTCGTCCCGTCGCCAAAATACGATACGTTGTCGGCGTGCGGCACGTTCGTTTCGGTGACCAGAATGACGTGCGGGGCAACGCGATCCACAATCGCGCGCAAGAGTTGAATCACGCGGTGGGTCTGCGGCAGGTGCAGACAAGTTGTCCCCAGTTCTTTCCACAGAAACGCAATCGCGTCAAGGCGAATCCAGTTCGCGCCGCGCGCGATATAGAACAACAACGTGTCAACGACCTCGATCAGCACATCTGGATTGCGATAATTCAAATCAATTTGATCCGCGCTGAACGTCGTCCACACCCTCTTGACGCCGCTCGCCGTCTCGAATTCCGTTAGCAAAGGGAACGTGCGCGGGCGAACGACACGCGACACATCCGCGCCCACCGGCACGACGACGAAGAAATCGCAATAGCGCGGATCGTCGCGCAAGAATCCTTGGAACCACGCGTGCTGCGCGGAGACGTGATTGATCACCGCGTCGAACATCAAGCGAAAATGCGCGCCGACGCGCGCCACATCGTCCCAGGTTCCCAATGCCGGGCTGATCGCGCGATAGTCCGCCACCGCAAAGCCGTCGTCCGAACTGTACGGATAAAAGGGCAGGATGTGAATCGTGTTGATCGCGCCCGCGAGATGTCGCGCGCAAAAATCGGCGAGCGTGCGGAGGGGCGGGACGTTTGGCTCGTGCACTTGATCGCCATAGGTGATGAGAACCGCGTCACGCTGCGTCAGCCGTGCACGCGCGTTCGGCGCGGGGGCTGCCCCTGTGCTTCCCGCACGCGGGGGTACGCTCTGCAAAGCAGTCCCCAATCCGCGAACTGGAGACTGCATCGTCGCTGCGCTCTTGGCAATGACATTTTCCAATCGCACCAGCGTCGCGCGCCCAATATCGTCGCCATACAACGCGATGAGATGCTCGAGAATCTTGTTCAAGACATGCGCTCCAGCGCAGAGCCAGTGGATTCAGATCCGAAGGATCCTCTGCTGCGCTACGACAGACCGTTCGGAGCCTGGCTTCGCGATGCTTGAATCGCAAGATCCACAAACACCGCGCTCGACCAACCAAACACGGATGCCGCGTGTGGCGGCGGCTCGCCGGAATCCGGATGGTAGTATTCGTAAATGTCGTTATGGCGCATCAAGCAGGCGAGGGTCCGTGCGCGCAGAGCATTTCAAGCGTCAACGCCGCAGTCCAACTAAAATCGGTTGCTCCGCAGCCGNNGGCAAATCCATAGCGGCGTAAACCTTCGGCGATGAGCCAGTTCATTTGAATCCACACGGGCCCACACCAATAACGGCGCGGCGAATAGCCGTGCTCGTTTTTCGCGACGCTGGGCAAGCGGAATTGTGAATGCGCGCCGGGCGCGTACTCAAAAGGATTGTCGAAATGTTCTGCGACCAGACGCGCGGCTTGCGCTGGCGCTGCGAGACCAGCAAAGAGCGGCGCGAACGTCGCGTTTGCATTGATGCGAATCGGCATCCGCGCGCGCACGTCGTAATCGAGATACGCGCCGCGTGCGTCGTCCCAGAATCGCGCGTTGAATACCTCGCGCGTCCGCGCCAGCCAACCATCAATCTCACGCGTCTCTTCGCCCAATTCGACAGCCAGCGCGCGCAAGTCTTCGTCGGCGCGATGCAGAATCGAACAGAACAAGACATCTTGAACGAGAAACGGCATCTGCTCGCGCAACGCGCGCGGCTCCCAACGCAAGCGACGACCCAGGTCAATCAAATGCACAAAGCGCTCATAATCCGGCGCGCGCGGGCGTTCGTCAGGCGCAACGTTGATTGTATCGCGACGTTTGAATAGTGGCAAGTTTGTCGGCGTGATGCGGTCGAGCGCGTTTGCCCATAACGGCGAATCGTCCATCCCCGATTCCCAGGGATGAATCAGACCGGGCAAGCCGGTGGCGTCGGCGTCGCGCGCGGTGTGAAGCCAACGGTGCCAGGCGAGGAGTTGGGAAAATTCGTAATTCGTAATTCGTAATTCGTGATTCTTGGTTGGAAATTTTGAATTTTGAATTTTGAATTTTGAATTACGGAGGATCATCCGAACGATGGTGGACAAAATCGGTGGCTGGGTCAAGCCGGACGATGGAATTGCGCCGGCGTGCGGCAAATTTTCGGTTTGCCAAAATTCCGGCGGCGGGAAATAGTCGGATGCGCCGGTGTGGTAAACGATGTGCGGCACCATGCCATCGCGCCATTGCGCGCGGAGGAGTGAACGTACTTCGGTCAACGCGCGCGGCAAATCGAAATACGAAAGACCGAGCGCGATGAACGCGGAATCCCAGTTCCATTGATGCGGATATTGATGCGGCGAAGGTTTTGTGAATTCGCCGGTGTCGTTGAGACGCAGGACGGCTTGCGCGCGGGAAATTAGTTCGTGCATAGTTCGACAGTTCAATAGTGCGGTAGTGCGATAGTTTTCTGGTTTGGCAGTTTGATGGTTGATGGGGCACGCCTACCCAACTATCGCACTATTCAACTGTTGCACTAATCGCTTCGCCGGTCGCCGCGTCCATCCAGCGGATTTTTTCGGGATCGAAATGCAGCCACACGTCTTCGTTCGGCGCGACGCGTTGATCCGGCGCGACGCTGACTTTGGAGATTTCGGTGCCGACCTGCATCGTCAGCAGTTTGTGCGAGCCAAGCGGTTCGACGACGCGCACGCGCGCGCGAATCGTGTTGGCTTGTTGATTCGGCGCGAGCGTGAGATTTTCGGGACGGATGCCGAGCAAAATTGGCTCACCATTTTTGGCGGAGAGCGCATGCGCAAACGCGGGAGCCGGCGCAAGGTGCGACTCACCGACGACAACCGTCGGGCCATCTCCGTTCGCGTGCACCACACCGGGAAGAAAATTCATCGGCGGCGTGCCGATGAACCCGCCGACAAATTTGTTGGCGGGATAATCGTAGATGTTCATCGGCACATCGCACTGCACGATGCGCCCGCTCTGCATCACCGCGATGCGGTCGCCCAGCGACAATGCCTCAACTTGATCGTGCGTCACATAAATCGTCGTCGCTTTGATCTCTTGGTGCAAGCGTTTCAGTTCCGCGCGCATTTGCAGACGCAATAGGGCGTCGAGGTTCGAGAGCGGCTCGTCCATCAACAGCACGGCGGCTTGCATCACGATCGCGCGCGCCACGGCGACGCGCTGACGCTGACCGCCGGAGAGTTGCGCGGGATAACGCTTGAGAAAATCGGTCAGTTCCAACAAGCGCGCGCTCTCTTCCACGCGGCGTTTGATTTCATCGCGCGGGCGACCTTGCATCTTCAAGCCGAACGCGATGTTGTCGAACACCGTCAAATGCGGAAAGACCGCGTAACTCTGAAATACCATCGCGATCCTGCGGTCGCGCGGCGCGCGGTCGGTCACATCGCGGTCGCCGATGAAAACGCGCCCGCCATCCACGTGTTCCAGCCCAGCGAGGCAACGCAAGAGCGTCGTTTTGCCACAGCCGCTGGGACCCAGCAGCACCATGAATTCGCCGTCTCTGATTTCCAGACTCACGCTGTCCGCCGCAACGGTCTTGCCAAATACTTTGCGAATGGATTGAAAGCGAATGCCAGCCATTGCAACTCCATTTTCGATTTTCGATTTCAGATCAAGTCTGGAACCTGAAATCTGGAATTATCGGACGATGTTGCCCCATAGATTCAAGAGATACCTGCGAATCAGAAAGATAAAGATCAGTGCGGGGACGATCATAAAGAATCCGCCGGCATAACGATAGTACAACGGCGAGTCGTTCAGACCACTCAGCACCTGCGCGGGAAGTGTACGATTGCGCAAGGTCAGAATCGTCGCGGCGAAGACCTCGTTCCACGATATGACGAACGTAAAGATTGCCGCCGCCGCCAGGCCGGGTAGAGCCAGCGGCAACACCACGCGCAAGAATGCTTGCAGGCGATTGCAACCCAGGGTTTGCGCCACTTCTTCCAGATCGCGCGGTACGCCGACGAAAATACCCGCGGTGACGATGATGACAAACGGCAGCGCCATCGCGATATGGACGAGCGCGACGCCCCAGAGGCTATCGTACAAGTCCAGTTGCAAAAATGTGACTGCGAGCGGAATCGAGAGAATGGCAGTGGGAAACATTTTGCTGATCAAGAGTCCGAGCGAAATGCCTTCCTTGCCGCGAAAACGAAAACGCGCCAGTGCGTAACCGCCGGGCGCGCCCAGCACTAAACTGCCCGCAATCGTCAACAGCGCGACGATGATGCTGTTCCGTACCGAGTCCAACACGCCGCGCGAGTTGACAAAGAATTGCATCGTGTCTATCGAAAAGTCGGTGGGCAGAAATGGCTTGGGCCATTGAAACGTGGCTTGGCGAGTGCTGAACGCCGCGAGTGCGATCAAGTAGAGCGGCGCTAGTGTCCAGAGCGCCAGCAGAATCGCGCCGCCGTAGAGCGACACGCGACCCAGGATGTATCGGCGTGAGAGTGTGGAGGGCATACATGCTCCATTTCAGATTGCAGATTTCAAATTTCAGATTGAAAATCATCGGCTGTTCAATCTGCAATCTGCAATCTAAAATCTGAAATCAGTCATATCCCGCTTCTGCCGCGCTCGTTTGGAAAAAGTGCAGATAGAACCACGTGGCGGCGACGGTGAAGATGAGCACGAGCACCGCATACGCCGCGGCGATGTTCGGATTGCGATTCGCCACATACCAGTTGTACGATTCTCCCGCCAGCACCGGAATCACACGACCCGCTAGTGCGAATACCACCGCAAACGTTTGAAACGCAAAGATGGTGCGGATGATGAGCGCGTTCTGCAGACTGGGACGCAAGAGCGGCAAAACGACGAACAAGGTGCGCTTGAGCGTCGTCGCGCCAAAGACATCGGCCGCTTCAAAATAATCGCGGGGAATGACTTGCAAGCCTGCCAGCAAAATCGTCATGACGATGGCGGTGGCGCGCCACGATTCGGCGACGACGATGGTGCCGAACATCGCGGGCAAGTTTTGATACGACAGAAACAAAAAGGGCTTGTCGAAAATGCCGAGTTGATTCAAGATCGAATTGAGGTAACCGCGCTCGGTAAAGATCGAGAGCCACGCAATCCCAGCCGCCAGATCGGAGATTGCCAGTGGGATCGCATAGATGTAGAGAAACAGCGTGTGCCCTTTGAAGCGCGTGTGAATCAACAACGCCATGATAATAGCAAGGACAACTTGCATCGGCACGATGAAAATCAGCAGGAGAAACGTGAACCGGAGCGCATCTCCAAAACTGGTGTCATTCGCCATCTTCTGAAAATGGGCAAAGGTGAACGAACTATCGGGGGCTTGGAACGCGAGCAGGAAGGCTTGCCCGATGGGAACAACAATCAGCAAGATCACAAAGATCAAGGTGGGCACCAGCAGACTGTAGGGCAAAATCGTTTCAGATTTGACGCGCATAAACGCCTCGCAAGACCTGGAAGGTTTTGGAAACCTTCCAGGTCTGAACGACCACTTACTTGGCTTGGCAGGGTTTGCCGCCGCTGTCTGGATCCGGTGCCCAGCACGGCGCTTTGAGTTCGGTCATCAACGCGTTGAGTTGATTGGCTTGACTGTTCAGCACGGTTTTGATGTCTTCGCCTTTCAACACGATGCGCGTCAGGGTGTCTTGCTGAATCTTGTTAAAGTCGCCGCCCTTAGCGCCCAAGCCAATTGGCAAGAGCGCCACCTTAGCATCTGGCGCTTTCGATTGCTTGACGACGCCCTCCGCCTCAAGGCGCACATAGTCGGGCAAGTTCGCCGGCAAGGCGGACTCGACGATGGGGTAGAAACTGACTTCGCGCAACGTGACCGCTTGCACGGCGGGACGCGTGAGGTACTCGATCAGGGCTTCGGCGCCCGCGCGATTCGGCGAGCCCTTGGGGATGCCCAAACCAGCCAGCACGCTCATATAGTAGCGACCTTTGGGACCCGCGGGTGCCGGCGCGCCGACAAAGTCATTCGGTTTGTTTTTGAAGGCGTTGACGACGCGCGCGGTGTGATCAATCGCGATCCAGATCTCTTCAGAGAGCAAGGGGTCTTGCATATTGTTGTAGGTCACGGACTGCGGATTGGTGTACTCCCAGATGGCTTTGAAATCGGTCCACATCTTGACGGCGTCGTCACTGCGATACGTGATCACCAAGCCGCCGGTGTACGCCGGATAGAGATAGCCCTGGGTCAAACGATGCATCAACCCGCTGGGCCCGGCGGGAAAGCCGATTTTCTTTTCCTTGGTCGCGGCGGTGATGTTCTTGCCCCACTCGGCGAGTTGCGTGTAGGTGAGTGAATCCACATTTGCGCCCGCCGGGAGATAGGGCAGCGCTTTTTTGTTCACCACCATAATGTACGTGGCTTGCATCCAGGGGATATAGTACTGTTTGTCCGTGCCCAACTTGCCCAGCGTCATAAATTCCTTGACGATGGGACGATCACTCAACTTGGCAACTAACGGGGTCAAGTCTTCCAAGGCGTTGGCGGCAAGCAAGTTGGGAAATGTGCCGTGCAACACGCCGACGATGCCAACGGCGACCTTGCCGGCTTTTTGTTCTGCCAAGATCCGATCGACGACGATGCCCTCAGCATCAGAGATGAACTCGACCTTTGCGCCGGTCATATCCTTGAGAATGACGTTGCGCATCTTTTCTTGTTCTTCGACGGGGGTCAACTGGGTCGAGAGAAAGATGAGCGGTTGGGCTGGGGCGGCGGTAGGGGCAACCGTCGGCGCGGCGGTGGGGGCTGTCGTTGGCGCGGCGGTCGGCGGGGCAGCGGTGGGTGCAGGAGTTGGCGCAGGTGCGCACGCGGCGAGCAAAGCCAGAACCGTCGCGACGAGAGCGATGGTGTAGAAACGCTTGTTCATTTCGATCTCCTCCTTGAGTCAATCTACATCCTTGTTTGGATCAACCAGCGCATAGAATTGTCGTTCAGCACCACCTCCTCACTCGAAAACTGGGGGTCAGGACGAAAGATCAAAGTTTGTGGATTCTCGGATGATCAATTCGGGTTGCAGAATGATGTGGGAATCAGCAAGCGGTTCGCCGGCGATCCGTTTGAGCAACATTTCGACTAGACGTTGTGCGGTATCGTAGATCGGCTGCTTGAGCGTGGTGAGTGGTGGGTCGGTGTGTTCCGAATCTTCCGTGCCATCGTAGCCGGCAATCGCAATGTCGCTGCCCACAACCAAGCCCTGTTCACGCGCCGCGCGCATTGCGCCAATCGCGGTGAGATCGTTGACGCCAATAATCGCAGTCGGTCGTTCGGGCAAGGCAAGCAAACGCTGGGCAGTTTGGTAGCCCCCCGTGCGCGTGAGATCACTCTCGGCGATCAGTGTTTCGTCGCACGCGATACCCGCTGCCGCCAAACCCTGTTGGTATCCCGCAAAGCGTTCCACCTGCAGGGTAAATTTCGCTGGGGCGCCGATATAGGCGATGCGACGATGGCTCCGCTCTGCAAGATGCTTGACGAGTTGGACAAACCCCGTGCGCGAGTCCATTTCGATGTACGGAAAATCCAAGCGGAGTTGGGTATGCCCGTGCGCGACAAGAGGAAAATCGTTTTGCGCCAGATATTTGACGCGCCAATCCTTCAGGCGCAAGCGGCTCAAGACGATGCCGTCAACTTGACGGCTCTGCACCCAGCGTGCATAGACGTGGTGTTCCGCTTCCGAGTCCGGCGGTGCGGTCGAAATCAGTAAGTCGAGGTTATGGGAGGTGGCGGCATCACCCAAGCCGGCGATGAATTCAGCGGAAAAGGGATCGGTAAAGTAGGGGGCACGTCCCGGGATGATGTAGCCGATGGTATCGGCGCGTTGACGGCGGAGTTGGCGTGCGGCGCGGCTGGGAACATACCCCATTGCGCGTGCGGTGCGAATCACGCGTTGCCGTGTTTTGGCGGCAACGTCATCGTAGCCATCGAGGGCGCGCGAGACCGTTGTGATCGAAAGGTGGAGACGTTTGGCCACCTCGCGAATCGTAACAGCCATGTTACTCTCCCAAAACGTTTTGGCTCTTTGGGACTATTATACCCAAAACGTTTTGGAAAAGCAAATCAACCAGACCCCGACGCGCCCATGGATCGGATGAATCTCGCGCCCCGTCAAAACGACGACCGGATGTTCGCGGACGGCGTTCTGAAGCCGTGGGGTGATCCGGCGCGGCAAGAATTCTAGTTCTTGGCTTGAATAGTTCGCCAATGTCACATTTCTTTTTTGCCACAGAGGACACAGGGCACACAAAGAAAAAACAATGGTTTTCTCCTGATTACGCCTTTTGTAGTTCGGCACACGATGATGCGCGTTCTCGTCACGCGGGAACGCCTCGTCCCGACCGACGATCCGGTCCAGAGGGGCCAGTGGCGAGCTCAGTCCTCAGCCCACCGCTTTCTTCACGAGCGCGCCGATCGTTGCCTCTTCGGCGGCGGTCAACTCCTTCAGCGCGAAGGCGGTCGGCCACAGGGCGCCTTCGTCGAGGTTCGCCGTGTCGTTGAAGCCGAACGTCGCGTACCTCGTGTTGAACTTCGATGCGGCTGTGAAGAAGCAGACGACCTTGCCGTCCTTGTTGGCATACGCGGGCATCCCGTACCAGGTTTTCGGCGAGAGGGCTGGCGCGCTGGCTTGGATGATCGCATGGAGCCGCTTAGCCATGGTGCGATCCGGTTCCGGCATCTCGGCGATCTTCGCGAGCACGGCGCTTTCCCCTTCTGCCTTGTTCTTGCGCGAAGCGGCGCGCGCTTCTGCCTTCAACTCTTTGGCGCGCTCCTTCATCGCGGCGCGTTCCTCATCCGAGAATCCCGCGGACGTCTTGCCGCTCGCGGCGGTGTTCTTGGTGGACTTGGGCGCGGCCTTCTTGGTGGTGCTCTTATCTTGGTTCATGAGAATCTCCTTCCATTTGTTTGAATTAGTGTACCGCAAGACACCCTAGCAGAAATTATAGCGCACATGTTTCTGAATTTCAACAGCGCAGCGTTGATAACAATCGCCAAGCGCCCAATACGATCATGAACGGCGCGGTGTAGAGCAGACCCTTTGAACTCGCGGCCAGTTCGAGCAATGTGGCAATCTGCAACACCGATAAGGGCTTCGTCTGACATTCAGGCAAATATCGCACCGTTACATTATTTTATGAGCAGAGCCGCTCAGAACAAGTACCAATTTGGCGAATGTAAGCCGACCACTTGAGGTTAGCGCCTCCGGGCCAAGCGCCGATGCCGCCTGACCTGGCAATTCACCAGCGGGCTGGCGCGGTTGCGAGTTCGCGCGTGATTTCGGCCAGCCCGTCATTCACATCGGCATGGTGTTGCGCCTCGTATCTCTCGACGGTCCATGCGATGGCTTCCAGGAGATACCACTTCCGGATCGCGGACAGCATCGCCGGCGCGTCCTGCCCCGCATAATGACTCAATACCTCCATCAGGATCGTCGGCCCATAATCCTCATAAACGTAGATAAAGTCGCGGGCAGACTCTCCGATGGCGATGTCGCCAAAGTCGATCACGCCGGTCAGATGTCCGGTGCGCGGGTCGTACAACAGATGTCCCGGAGCAATGTCGCAGTGGAGCAGAACCGGGCGCGGACCATCGTGCGGAGACGGCAGCGACCATCTTTCCAGGGTCTCGTCGAGTTGGCGTTGCGTCTCACGGTCGAGCAGCCTGCGAATCGTGTGGGCGGTCGCTGCGCGCAGGCGGCGCGCCAACCCGGTCGCGTCGAGATGCGTCAACCCACACTTCAGACCGGTCTCGATTGGGAGTGCGTGCAGTGCCCTCAGAAAAGAGGCGAGATCGGCGACGGCTTTCTTTCGCGCTGCGGCCGGCATGTTTTCCCAAGCGTCCCGCGTGAGAATCGCTCCGACGATTTCGTCATGAACCGTGAATGGTGGACCATCACGCGGCGCACGATACGTGAGTCGGGGGATAGGTAGCGGGAGCATCGCGGCGATCTCGCTTAGGACGCACGCCTCGCGTCGGAGCGCCGCAGCGGCCTCCAGATGCCTCGCCACACGAATGACCTGTTGGCCCAGTTTGAAGGCGAGACACAAGTCACCGTGACCCAGCGGTTCAAGGTGGGCGTGATCAGCGTCTGGCAGATGCCGGGCCAGTAGCGTCGCCGCACTCGCATGATCGAGGCTATGCCATTCTTGCCGTTGCCCAGTCAGCGCCTTTGCTTCTATCGCCTTGATGAACTCCGATTTAGCATTCGCGTAATCGCTAACTGTCCCAAACTCCCTTGTCGCCAGGTCCCGCTTTAGCTGCGCATAGGCCTCGCGCGCATCAACGTGAACACGCAGGTAGTCTCGAAAGGCCAGATGCCGCTTCCACCAGTCACTGCCGTACTCAACCAGGTGAATTTGATGCGTGCGATTACCCTCTCGGCTATTCTTGCGGAAATAGCGCCGGAAGGGCGTGTCTTTTTCAAAGGCCTTGACGTAGTCGTAGCCGAGTCCGGTGATCGGCTCGACACAGTGCTTATCTGCCTCGGCAAGCGAACGCACTCCGATCATGATGTCAATTACAGGTTTAGCGCCCAAGCCGGGCACACCCGTGCTGCCGATATGTTCGATCGCCGCAACATAATCACCAATAGCAGTAAGCAACTTTGCTTTTTCGCTATCGAACATTTCGCGCCAGGCGGGATTGTAGTCAACGATATCAATTCTTACCGTCATGGACAACACTCCTCTTCTAGAAGAAATAGATATCGCACACCGACCAACGTGAGTATCACCCGCTGGCGCGGGTCTGGGAAGACTCAGTCACAAACCCGCACCTTTGCGAGCAGAACTCGCTGGAATTAGCAGCGCGGAGCGCCAGTCGGGTGCATGTGATGCTGGATGGCGATTCACGCGTTTCTGCTCCTCAAGATCGGCAAGATGGAAGTGAGTCCCAGGAGGGCAGCGATGCCGATGCTAACTACCGCTCCGTCCCAGGATGGCTTGATCGTCATCAGGAAAACGATCCCTAGAGCGATAGCCGTCCTGACGTGGATGGAAGCCCATAGAAAAGGGTCGCTCACCAGATCATGAAATGTGGTAGACAGTTGTCCGTTCTCTGAAGTCACAATCCGCCCGATGACTTGCAGTTTGGAGCCAGAGACAGCTGCCCCAAGTATGGGGAACACAACCATGCTTGCCAGCGAAACGACGATCCACCCCTTATCCCAACCCCACACCGTCAGAGCCAGGTAGAGGCCGGGGAGCAGGATTGCCATCCAGATAAAGCCATACAGCCTTGGGAGGGAGGCAATGAGATTGACCCAACCCCGGGCTTGCTCGATGTTCGCCAGACGGCGCAGGGTGAGCAAACCAGCCCATTCTAGTCCCAGCGCCACAAAAAGCCCCAGGGCGCCGACAATATGCAGAAACAAGGCGATCGAATGCAACGTCATCATTTCCTCCCAAGCACGGCATAGCCGGCGGCGTTCAGGATGAACAGCGCAGCCAACACGCGCATGTCTGGAGTGCCAAGATTGGCAATCCCAATGATCAGGTGGTTGGCTGCCGTAATCACCGTCAGAACGATCACGGCGATTTGGAGAAATACGCGCAGGGTTGGTCGCGAAGGAATATCCATGTGTTGGTCCTTTCAAGCTTTGGATTTGCAACACAGGGATTGTACACCGAGAGGCGTCAGGTGTATTGTAAAAACTCGGCGTATGGGCGTTGAGCCACCGAGGTCGCAAATTCGCCGGGGGTGCGGTCCGCAAAGGCTCCAAAGTCGTGAATCAGATGAGCCTGATCGGTGTAACCCAGGTCATAAGCGAGATCGCTCAGGGACGCAAGGGGGTCCATGGTCAGCCGATTGCGAATCGTTTCAAAGCGGATCAACCGCGCGAGTGTCCCGGCGAGCCGCGAGTTGGATGTATTGGTGATCGCCACGGTGACCGCGTTTTGTCTGCGCGCTTCAGCAACAACCTCCGCCACATCGGCGGCCTGCCCGGATTGAGAGATGCCGATCACCAATGCGTTCTGCATGCGCGGCGGCCGCTCGTAAACGGTATACAGAGAAGGCGCCGCGAGCGACACCGGCCAACTCACCAAGTACTCCAGAAGATAGCGTCCGAAAATCGCCGCGCTGTGCGACGTGCCCCGCGCGGCGATGATCACGTGGCTGATCGACGCGCGCAGCAACACCTGGGCGATTGCCTGCACGCGAGACGATTCCTCGCGGAGGAAACGCGATAGGACGGCAGGTTGTTCACGAATCTCGCTTTGCAAGAGGGTAGTNNTTGGGCGAGTTGTCACTGAATTCGACCTGCTTGCCCAACGCATAATAACGCGACGGGATAACTACGGTGCACTCCCCTATGGTTTGCGCGGCGAAGCGCAAACACGCATCTTCCACAATCAGCGCAATCGTCCCACGCGACTTGCCCAATGGAACGTTAGCCACTTGCAATATGTTACCTGGCGACAACCACGCGTCAGGAATTGCGGGAAAGAGGACGAGCCGTGTCCCGTCGAAAGCCCAGAGCATTGCCGATACTGTTTTCACCAATTCCTCATGACTGAACGCCTGCGGAAAGTTGCCGAACTGGCGGCTCGTGAGTGGATCGAAATACTCCGCCATCAGTCCCAGGTCCGTCGTACCATCCAGCGCGGCGCGCAGGTGGCGATACGCGCGATCATATTCGCCAATGGATAGAAACGCGCGGATCATCCAAAACGTTCCAAGGTAGAACGGATAGCGCACGTCCTCTTCGTCGCGACGGAACGCGGAACCATACGCCATAACTGCCGCGAGTTTTTCCACGGTCTGCCGCATCCGCCAATCGGCCGGCGCGATCACGCCGTCCAACAGGAGCGCGAGCGTGGACACGTCGTAGACTGCAAGTTCCTTTGGGATGGATGGCTCGCCGCACGCGCGCAAGAATGCGCCCTTCTCCTCCGACCACGCCGTTTCGAGCAAGGCGCGCGGGATTTCGGCGAGCGTCGTCTCCCAACGCGGCGGCACTGGTTTGTCCAGGAGTCGCGCCAGGCGAATCCCGTCACGCAGTGCGACCCAGCATAGCGCGCGCCCATGAACCCAAAAGCGATTCCGCTCGCGGCGCTCCCAAATGCCTGCCTCTGCTTCTGCCCAATGCTCGCAACACCAATCCACCGCGCGCGCGAGCCGCGTCCAGTGCCGCGCGGCAAGATCGGTCGCGCCGGTCAGAAGACAGTGCTGGTAGATGCCAGACAGAACATTGCCGGGACTATCGTGCTGATCTTGCAACGCCGCGTCATTGCCGATCCGCACCGGCGTCTCGCCCCCTGGTCCACTCAGCCCAACGACTTGTTCCTCCGTCGTCGGATAGTCCGACTCAATCGCCCAGAGTGGACTCGACCAATGACCGTTCGCCTCGCGCGCGAGGAGAAATTCATAAAGGCGCTCTGCTTCGTGGGGGCATCCCGCCAGGTCGAACGCTTGCGCGACATAGCAGCCATCCCGCACCCAGCAGAAGCGATAGTCCCAATTGTGTGCGCCGCCCGGCTCCGATGGAAGCGACGCGGTCGCGGCAGCCAGGCTCGCGCCAGTTGGCTCGTAGGTCAAGCGGCGCAGTGTCAACAGCCCGCGCTCGAACGCGGCTTCCAGGTCCGGGTCAGGCAATGTAACGCGCACCGCGTCGGCGAGCCATGCTTCGTCAGCCCTTTCGTCATTGCGCGGGCGGTTCGCGCCCGAAGCAGTGCATGTGCTCGCCATGACAGGCAGTTGGCTGTCCTGATAAGCAATCACCAACGTCACTTTGCCCTGGACCGGCGCGAATTCCAAAATCAATTCATTCCCGTCCACATGCTGCGCGATCTGCTCGCCTACTTGCGCGCGGCAAGCCAGGCGTCCCTCGGCGCGGCAACGCGTCTCCGCGATGGCGATGCCCTCGTGGTCCACTTGAAAGCGCGTGCTGGGCGGCGTGGGAGCCGTGGGGCGCAGGCGTGCGAGGAGGGTGGGCGCGGTCATTGTGGCTGGACCAGTGACGACAGCCTCGCGCACCAGCGTGTTTTTGCCCCAAGGCATTGCATCGGTAATAGTGAGTGTGTAGCCTGCAATCATCCAGATCGTTTCGAGGATGGTGCTGTGTGTCAGGTAGCGCTGCTTAAAGTAGCCATAGTCGCTCGCCCAGAAAATTCCTTCGTTCAAGTGCAAGCCGAGTTCCATGCACCCGCCACGTTTCGGATCAAGCAGACTGGCGAAAACAGGAAACTGGGCGAAGGTCGGTAGGCAGAGCCAGCCGATGCGTCCGCGCGCGTCAATCAACGCGCAGGTGCGACCGTTGCCGACGATGCCGGCGTACAAGCTACGACGAACTGGTGCGTCACACATTCCAGAACCTCGGCAAGTATCTGGCATTGGCAGCCAGAAGTTCTTTCAGGAGTGGTTCAGCATCTTCAAGATGCATCAGCAGTGGATCGAGTGCCATGGCTTGCAGTGCAAGTTGGCGATCACCCGTGAGCGCGGCGTCAACGATCATTTCGCAACGCACGACGTGCGGATGGACGAGCGCGAGAACGCCGAGGGGCAAGCCGCCGACACACCAAGGCGTGACGCCATTCGCGCCGACCGTCGCAAGCGTCTCGACGACTGCCTCCTGCGGCAAGTTGCTGATCTGTCCGCGATTGGGAAGATTGACAACGTGCCTCTGCTCGCGTCCGCTGACGAGAGCCGCAATGATGTCGGAGACCGCCTCGTCGGACTTGGTTGTTGCGAATGGAAGCGCGCCGTCGAGCAGACCACACGCGCGGGCGGAGTACTCGGCGCGCAGTTCGTAACGCCGCTCGGCGGTGGTGATCTCCAGTCCATAGCGGCGCTGCGTTTCCTCGTCGCGCAAAAAGTACGGCACGAACTCGCAGATGTGTCGATCGCTCGCGGCGGGGAGCGCGCCCAAAAGGTCGAAGAGCGCGAGTTTGACCGCGTAGCAATCAACGAACATGCGCGGGGTCGGACGACCGACGTAGGCGAAGATGCCGTTCTCGGCGATGTAACGCCGCAGCATCGCCAAGCCATCTTTGCCATCTATGCGCATGTCCAGGATCCACACGAAATGATTGATGCCGCCCGCGCGCACCTGGACGTGCGCATCGGCAGGGAGATCAAGGATATCGCGCACGCGTCCGTACGTGCCGAAAAGTTCGTGACACAGTCCTATCGTGCGAATTAAAGTCGTCTTGGCGATCGCGCGGCAGAGCGCGGTCATCGGATTGCTGTAGTTGATGAGCCAGGCATGCGGACACAGTCGTTCCATATCCCGCGCGATCTCGACCAGCACAGGTACCGCGCGCAGCGCTTGCGCCAGACCGCCAGGACCCACTGTGTCGCCGACAGTTTGGCGGATGCCGTACCTCATCGGAATCGCAAGATCGTTTCGCATCGCTGCTAATCCACCGCTGCTGATCGTGACGATGACAAAATCCGCGCCAGCCAACGCCTCTGCGCGATCCAGTGTGCCACTGACCGCCTGTCCGCTCTGCGTCGCAGCGGACAAGCGGTCACCCAAGCGCACCATCAGATCGAGCGCGGACGCGTCAATGTCGTGCAACACGATTTGGCATCCCGCTAATTCTGGCGTCAGCGCCAGGTCTTGCAACAGCGTCGGTGTCCATTGCAGACTGCCGCCGCCGATGAGAACGATTCTCAATGACATTGCTCTCTCCGCATCAAGGTTACACGATCCAGAGGAATAGAAGCAGGCATCGCGGTTGCAAGTCACAGGTCAATCGTCAGTCCATCGTACGCGACGATGACGCCGTGCGGTTCGAGGATTGGCACGACCTTGTCGTGTACCGGGTTCCACGCGTGCGAAAGGTGATGCGCGATCACACGCGCGCCGGGACGCAACATTCCTTCCGATTGAAACCGGCGATAGTGATTGATGAATCGCTCAAAGTTCATGTGCTGTGGCCATTTGCCGTATCCCTCGGTTTCTTCCAACACGATGCAATCGAACGATTGACCGTCGAGCGCGTCCCAGGTCGCGTCCGGGAACGGGCCTGTGTCGGTCGCGTAGAGCAAATGGTGCTTGCCATCGTCCACACTGTAGAACAGACATTGTGAGTGTCCCTCATCATGGAACGCGCGGTAAGACATGAAACGATAACTGCCGCGCTCCCACGTCTCAAATGGTTGCACGCTTTGGACATCCACCCCAACTTCGTCGAGATTCGGAAAGGTGTTGTGAATGGCTACAATGACATCTGGCGGACCAAAAATCTTGAGCCGCGGCGGGCGAATGACGACGGTGAAACTCTCTTTGCGAAACTCGATGGCGGGCAGATGAAAGTGATCGCCGTGCGCGTGCGTGATGAGCGCGGTGCGAATTGTCGAGAAACGCAAGTTGTAGCGATGCGCGGCGGCGACCAAATCGGGTCCCATGTCCAGCAGCAAATCGTCGTTGACGAGCAGCGCGCTGCGCAGACGCAAGTTGCGCCCACCCAACGCGCGCGCCTCGCGGCAATTCCCACATTCACAAAAAATGCTTGGGTATCCCTCCCCAGCCGCGGTGCCGAGAAAGAGGAGATGCATGATGAACTCCTACACCGCCAACAACCCCGGCACTTGATCCGGCAAATGCACCGCGACGGCAGTGCCCTCCGAAAACAGTTGCTCGGCGGTGGGATTGGTGACATCTACGGTGAGTTCAAGTCCCGCGCCGGTCACCACGACGTAGCGAATCAAGGGACCGAGAAAGGTCGCGGTCTTGACGCGCGCGGCGATGCCGTCGCGGTCGGCGGGGCACAGATGCATCATCTCCGGGCGCAGAACCACCGCGAACTTGCCATCGCGCGACGGCGGCGGTACGGCGACGTGGATGACGTGATCCAACGCGCGCACCGTCGCGTCTTGCGCGCGCACCTCCAGCGCCTCCACATGCACAATGTTCGACAAGCCCACGAAATGCGCGACAAAGGTATTGGTGGGTCGGCGGTAAATATCCATCGGCTTGCCGACCTGGATCAACTTGCCGGCTTGCATGATCGCGGTGAAATCGGAAAGACTGAACGCTTCCTCCTGATCGTGCGTCACGTAAATTGCCGTGATGCCCAGTTGTCGTTGTAGCGCCCTGATCTCGCCGCGCACGCGCACGCGCAACTGCGCGTCCAGGTTGGAAAGCGGTTCATCGAGCAAAAGCACCTCTGGCTCTGTAACCAGCGCGCGGGCGAGGGCGACGCGCTGCTGCTGACCGCCGCTCAATTGGCGCGGGGACTTGCTTTCGAGCCCTTGGAGTTCCAGCAGCGCAAGCGCTGAGTGGACACACTCTTCAATCTCGCGCGTGGGCTTGTGGCGCACGCGCAAACCGTAGGAAACATTCTCGTAGACTGTCATGTGGGGAAAAAGGGCGTACGATTGAAAGACCATCGCCGTCGGACGGTCGTATGGCGGCTGCGCGTCCACGCACTGGTTGCCGATGTAGATGTGACCTGCCGTCGGTTCCTCGAAACCGCCGATCATCCGCAGTGTCGTCGTCTTGCCGCAGCCGGAGGGTCCCACCAGACAGACGAGCGCACCGGCAGGAATCTCGAACGACACGTCACTCACCGCGGTGATTGCGCCGAACATCTTGGTCAAATGCTCCAATCGGACGGACGATGCCTTGCGTGTTTCCATGGGTGACTCCTATCTCACCTCTCACCCCCCTGCGGGAGTGGGGTGAGGTCTAGATCTGAAACAACTCCAGCGGACTGCGCTTGGTCAAGCGCGTGATCAGCAGTAGCAGAACGATGTTGATGAGGAAAATCTCCAAGCCCAATGCCAGAGCATCGCCTTGCGCGCCTTTGGTCATGTTCGCGAACATCGTCGTGTAAACGAGTTCGGTGCGCGGTGTGATCAGCATGATGGCTGAACTCAGGTTCGTCATCGCGTCTTTGAAGATGTAAATGATGCCGAGGATGAACGACGAGCGGATGAGGGGCAGGATGATCTGGACGAAGGTGCGCACGCGCGACGCGCCCAGATCGAGCGATGCTTCGTCGAGACTTGGATCGAGTTGTTGTAGCGCGGCGACATTCGCACGCAGCGCCAACGGAATCGAGCGCGCGATGTTTACGAGAATGAGAATAAAGTAAGTGCCTGTCCAGAAGAACGGCGCAAAGTTGAACGCCAGAATGTAGCCCACTCCCTTGACCGTCCCCGGAATGCCCCAGGGCAGCGTACCGATGTAATCCATCAGTTTGCGCCCGGGAAAGTCCTGCTTGGTCACGAGGTACGCCAGCACCGCCGCCAGGACTCCACCCGCGAGCGCAGCCGCCATCGAGGTAGAGAGACTGTTTTGCAGTTGCTTGGTCGTGCGGAACCACTCTTGAAAATGATCGAGCGTGAAGGTCAGGTCGCGCGGGAAGAGTTTGGTGAACGCGCCGGCAAAGTAAACGGCGAGTTGCGAAAAGTTCCAAAAGACGATGAGGCACAAGAAAAGGAAGACAAGCCACTTGATGAACCACGGCATCGTGTGGATGATAGGACCGCGCGCCGCGCCGGTCACCGTCACGTACGAACGCCGCCCCAGCAAATAGTGGTAGGCGATGAACCCGAAGAGGGCTGGCACTAGCAGCGCGGTGCAGAGCGCGGTGCCTAATGCCAAGTCATAGGTGTACATGATTTGCGAGTATGCTTCGACGGCGAGGACGCTAAAGCCCTTGCCGACGATCATCGGCGTGCCAAAGTCGCTGATCACGCTGATCAGGTGAAGCAGCGCGGCGGAGAGAATGCCCGGCAGCGCGAGCGGAAATGTGATGGTGAAGAGGACGCGCAATCGCCGCGCGCCCAAATCCTCGGCGGCTTCTTCCATGTCGCGGCTGATCGCCGCGAAGGTGCCGGAGACGATGAGCGAGAGGAGTGGGATGCACTCGATTGTCTGAAGCAGGATGATTCCGTGCATTCCGTAGATCGAAAAATTCTCCAACCCCAAGATGTCGTACGTGATTAGCCCGCGCCGCCCAAACAGCATCAAGAGCCCCATCGCGCCAGTGAAGGGCGGAAAAATCATCGGCAGGGTGATGAGGATCCGCATCAGCCGGCGCGCCGGCACATCGGTGCAGGTCAACACGTAGCCGACGAATGTCGCGACGATGGTTCCGAGCGGCACGGAGATGAGGACGAGGACGAACGTGTTCCAGATCGCTTTTTGCACGATCGGGCGCTGCCAGAGGACGGCAAAGTTGTCTATTGAAAAGTTGCCCGCCTGATCGCGCAAGCCCCACAACGCGACCAGACTCACCGGGTAAACGATCAACAGAAACAGCAAGCCCGCCACCGCCAAGATCGTCAGCGCGAGCACCGGCTCGCGCGCGATGCGACGCAGTTTACCCAGTATTTCGGTGCCGGGCGCCGGGCGTACTGCTACAGAGGTTGCCACGCTTTCCTCCCGGAGACCCGAAGGGTCCTGCAAACCCTTCGGGTCTGAAGCACAACCCTACCGTTTCGCGCCGATCTCGTCGTCCCACTTTTTGGTGAGGCGAGTCTTGTCGGTGCCCATCTTGTCACGATCCATGTTGACGATCTTGACATCGTCCAGCGTGTAGTTGCCCGGCGGCACCTTCACACCGGCGACCACCGGCAGGCGGTGGGCGGTGAGCGGATGCAGCGACTGGGCTTCGGGCGTGAGGGCGAGGTCTATAAACGCCTTGGCGGCTTCCATGTGCTTGGCGCCCTTGGTGATAGACATCGCGCCAATTTCCCAACCCGTGCCTTCCTTGGGATGCGTGATCTTGACCGGCATACCTTTGTCTACGCGCGTCTGGATGTCGTGCGTGAACGCAATGCCGACCGCGTACTCACCCAAGCCGACTTTTTCTGCCGGCTCGCTCCCGCTCTTGGAATAGTACGCGACGTTCTTGTCGAAGTCTTTCCAGTACTGGAACGCCTTGTCCTCGCCGTACATGCTGATCAGCGCGTAGAGGACGGTGTAGGCAGTCCCCGACGCGGAGGGCGCGGCGATGACCACTTCGCCCTTGAGTTTTGGGCTGAGCAGGTCTTGCCAACTCGTCGGCGGCTCGACACCGAGTTTCTTCAAGCGATCCGGGTGATAGGCAAAGCCGATGACACCCATGTAGAGTCCGAACCAGTAGCCGTCCGGATCTTTGAGATTCGCGGGCAGCAATTGCCAACCCGAACCTTTGTACGACTCGAGCAACCCCTGCAATTGCATGCTCCGATGCGCGCTGCTATCGCTGCCAAAGTTCACGTCGTTCTGAGGATTGCCCTTCTCAGCCGTCACGCGCGAGGTCATCTCGCCGGTGCCCATGTCGAGACATTTCAAGTCCACGCCCAGTTTCTCTTTGGTCATGTCTACCAGTTTCTGCCATGGCTCGCCGCTCAGTGTGCAACTGTAGAGCAGCAATTCGCCACCGATTTTCTTGGGGGCGGCGGTTGGCGGCACTGCTGTTGGCGCGGTCGTCGGTGGCACGGCAGTGGGTTTGGGCGCTTCAGTCGGTTTGGGTGCCTCGGTTGGTTTAGGCACGGCGGTTGGGGGCGGCGGCACTGGCGTCGGTGTAGGCGCCGGCGCGCACGCCGCAGTCACCCCGAGAATCACACCCAGGGCTAACGCCACGAGACTCAAGTTACGCATTTTGCTCCTCCTCATTGAGCATGGAGACGCACCTGTGTGTGCGTTGTAGGCAAACACACAGATTTGCCCCTACGTGATTGCACGACAACGTGCCAGAAACGATTTGCCGAACTGTCCCACCTCCTTTCCGCATCAGACACTGTGCAGACTCAGACCGTGCCCCCCCTCTCCATCGAGACTTGGAAGACGTCCGGGCCGGTCTTGGTCGAGAGGGCCGTGATCAGTTTGTCAAAGTAGTTGTCATTCGGTGACAAACACGAATTCGTCCGTCGAGTGAATGGCGTAGGCAATCGCGCCTTTTACGACCGCATCTTCGCCCAAGGTGGAAACGACGATCGGCGGCAGGTCGGGCACGGTGCCGCGCAAACGGTCGCGGATCGGTTCGAGGAAAAGATCGGCAGAACGCATCACACCGCCATTCAAAATGACAATGTCGGGATCGAAAAGACTGATCGCGTTGCTCAACGCAATCGCGAGCGCGTCGGCAGTCTCGGAGACGACTTGCCGGGCAGTCGTGTCACCCTGCCGTGCCGCTTCGCACACTTCGCGCGCGGCGAGCCGCGCCAAGTCGCCCCCGACCAGATCGCGCATTGGGCTGGAATGACCATTGGCGAGCAGTTGCCGCGCGCGCTCAGCAATCGCTAGACCCGACGCAAGCGTTTCGAGCGGGCCGAAGGCGTTGAACGTTCTCCCGAGTTGTGACCGATCAGTTATGGCGTAACCGATCTCACCGGCCGAATCAGTTCGCCCGCGATAGACACGGCCGTCCACAATCAATCCCGCGCCAATGCCAGTGCCAACCGAGATGGAGAGCAGGTTGCGCAGTCCTCTGCCTGCTCCAAACCAGAGTTCCCCCAACGCCGCGAGATTGGCGTCGTTTTCAACAAAAGCCGGAACGCCAAAACGTTCCTTGACGATTTGCTTGAGTGGCAAATCGCGCCAGCCCAGGGCCGGTGCCCAGACGACAGTTCCATCGCGGCGAACGACGCCAGGCACGCCAATGCCAATGCCTCGAATGCGGCGCGGCCCCCTGCCATCGCCACCTCGAATGGCGGCGAGAAGTTGCGCGACCAGTTCGAGCAAACGATTCATGCTCTGTGTCGAATCATCGGCCGGATTGCGCAGGGCACGCTGCTTCTCAAGGATTTTGCCATCCAGGTTCGCCAGAGCGCCCGCGATTTTCGTTCCACCCTGATCTATGCCGACAATCAAACTCGCTTCATGGTTAAGTTGCAAGAGGACCGGTTTGCGTCCGAGATTCGAGTTACCCTGCGCAACTTCGACCAACAATTTCTCGTCAAGGAGTTTTTCCACAATGCGGGTAACCGTCGCTGGACTGAGATGAAGGTACTTGGCGACTTGGGAGCGTGACAATGGTGCCTGGTTACGGATCAAGTCAAGAATGGCAGACTGGTTAAGCCTGTGGAGGAGGGCGGGCTTTGCTGCCGAGGATTTGGCTGTGTGTGAAGGCATAGCGTTGCTGAATCAGTTAGTTACTTTCAGAAAGTAACGAGTGACAACACTCTAACACGGCTTGAACTTGATGTCAACAGGCAGAATCACGCAAGACTCACTATGGGTTGACGAGCTTTCCCAAGGTCCATCATGCCATCTGCCAACTCGACTAGACCGGGCCAGGTGTATACTCTGATCGATTCTCCGCCCGAGGAGGCTTGTGCGCCCTCCTCCACTCTTCTCCGGGGGCGCTTTTCTTATTCGTGTCCTGCCAATCGCATCTTGAAATCGCACTTGGAAAGGAATCGCGTGTCACTCGTTACGCGTGCGGCAACGGAGCGAAAACTGTCGGATAGGCAGGCAGGAACTGCGCGAGATCAATCAGCAGGCAATCCACTTGACATTTTTTCGTAAAATCGTATTCTTTGACTGAAAGAAACGCTTGATTTTTTCAGTCATTTCAGAAAACCCGGCGATTGTTTCCCCTTTGATTTGAGCGAAAGGGTAATCCTGTGGGCAAAGACGCGTCTCGACCAAAGTTGCTCGACGTTGCGCGGCACGCGCAGGTTTCCCCCGCGACCGTGTCTCGCGTGATTCACGGCAATGCCTACGTCCGCGAAAATGTGCGCGCACGTGTGCTTGCCTCAATGTCGGCGCTCGGCTATGAAACGAAGCAGTTCAAGCCGGTCGCCTTCCGCAATGTCGTCGCAGTTCTGATTCCCGATCTCCTCAACCCCTTTTTTGCCGAAGTGGTGCATGGTATTCAAGAGCAGGCTACATCCATCGGCATATTGACTCTCCTGATTGATTCAACTGAAAACGTGCAGCGCGAGGATCAACTCTTGCGAATGGCACTCACCCGACCGGTTGACGGGATCATTATTGGTGCCTCGCGTCTCTCCGATGCGAATTTGATTGCGTTTTGCGAGCGCCACGGTGTCCCGATGGTCACCCTCAATCGCAACGTCACGCACCCGGCAATTTCCTGCATCCTCATTGATTTTGAAAACGCGACCTATCGCGCCGCGCGGCATCTTCTCAATCTCAACCACACGCGCCTCGCCTATCTTGCGGGACCCGCCGCGTCTCAAGCGTCGCAGTCGCGGCGGCGCGGTGTTGAGACTGCGCTCAAAGAGGCGGGCTTGGTTTTGCGCGACGAATGGTGCCCCGCGAGTTTTCCGAATGTGGACGGCGCGTTTCAAGCGATGAGCGCGTTGCTCGCGTTGCCGGAAGCGGATCGCCCGACGGCAGTGATCGCGTACAACGACATTATGGCACTCGGCGCGCTCCACGCCATCCGCGCCCACTGCCTGCGCGTGCCAGAAGATATTTCCGTCATCGGCTTTGACGACATCGCGATGGCGGCGCACGCGAATCCGCCCTTGACGACTATCGCGCAACCGAAATATCAAATGGGCAAACTCGCGATGCAAATGCTGGAGCAAATGATCGCGGGACAGCCGACTCTCGGCGACGGCTATACGCTGCTCGAAAGTCCGCTGATTGTGCGCGAGTCCACCGCGCCGTGCAATGCGAGCAAGGGACGATGACGCCCTGGCAACGTTTCACAACTGTCGCGCGCGGCGGAACTACAGATCGCGTGCCGGCCGCATTGATCGTGGACAGTCCGTGGCTACCGGGATATGCTGGGATTGACACGCTCGATTATTTTTTGCGCGAGGATGTGTGGCTGAAAATCAATCGCGATTTGCTCGAACGGTTTCCTGATGTCGCGTGGATTCCCGGCTTTTGGATCGAGTACGGCATGGCGGCGGAGC
This sequence comes from Anaerolineales bacterium UBA4826, assembly GCA_002400365.1. GTDB lineage: Bacteria > Chloroflexota > Anaerolineae > UBA4142 > UBA4142 > UBA4142. The sequence continues at coordinate 77,518 of DHFK01000142.1, forward strand.
CGTCCGCGTTCGGCGCGCGCGTCATCTGGCATCACGACCGACCGCCTTCGATTGAGCCAGTGCGGGGCGGTCTCGCGGATCTCGCGGACATTGAGCCGCCTGATCCGCGCGAGCATGGCTTGATGCCGCTCGTCTTGCAACGCTATGCCAATCTTGAACGACAAGGCATTCGCGCGAAAATGGTCGCGGCACGCGGACCGTTCGCCGTTGCAAACTGGGCGCTTGGCGCAACTGACTTGATGCTCGCGCTGGCGACCGCACCCGCCGCTATCGCGCGATTTCTCGATACGGCCACGACGACAGTCATCGCGTTCCTGCGTGCGCAACTCGACACCCTACGCGAGCCGGAGGGCATCCTGCTCCTCGATGATCTCGTCGGAATGATTTCGCCAGAGATGTTCGAGCGATTCGCGCGTCCAGTCTTCGCGCGCATATTTGCAGAGTTTGACGGACTCATCAAGGTCTTTCACAACGACACACCTTGTATGCACCTTGTCAAACCGTTCGCAACGCTCGGTTTCGATGTGTTTAACTTTAGCCACGCGATGGACATTGGGATTGTGCAAGCCGCCATGCCGGGCATCGCGTTGATGGGCAATGTGCCGCCGTACACCGTGATGGCGGAAGGCACGCCTGCCCAAGTCGAGCAATGCGCGCACGAGTGCATTCGCAAAACCGGCGGACGCGGTTTAATCCTGTCGGCAGGCGGGGGCATAAGCCCAGGGACGCCGGCGGAGGCGGTGGATGCGTTGGTGCGCGCAAGTAGGCAAGTAATTCGATGAGCCAAACGCAATACGTCTTCAGTACGCAAAACACGACGCGCTATCGTTTTCCCACCCACACCAACGATCTCGTGATGGATCGCGCGGACGCGCAAACGTCCGAAGTGTTCATCGTCATAATGGAACCGGGCGAATCACCCCCACTGCACACGCATCACGACACGGAGCAGATTTTCTATGTGCTGGAAGGCGCGGGCACGCTGTACATCGGTGAAAATCAACACCCGTTCGCGGTTCAGCCCGGCGACGTCGTGCGAATCCCTCCGCAGACGTTTCATCGCATCCAGTGCGAAGGCAATCAACCGTTGCGATACTTGAGCGTTGATTGCTTCGTCGGAGGCAGACCGCCAGACGAGCCAACGTGGGAGAGCCACGTGCGCGCAGTGTGCGCGCAGAACGGATGGGAGTTTAACTCCGTGAAACGTGAACCGATGGCGGTGAGGTAGTTGGGTGGTTAGGTAGTTGGGTGGTTGGGGCAAACGCTCCAACCACCCAACTACCGAGAAAAGTCGTTGACAATGCCCCCCAACTTTTCTGCGCTTTTGGAGCGATACCGCTCCGAACTCCTGGATCGCGTCGTGCCGTTCTGGATGAAATACGGCATTGATTGGCAGAACGGCGGAATCAACACTTGTATTACGGACGACGGCAGAATTCTGAGCGAAGACAAATACGTTTGGTCGCAGTTGCGCGCGGTGTGGACGTTCTCAGCGCTCTACAACATGATCGAGCCGCGCCAAGAATGGCTGGACGTTGCCACGCACATTTTCAATTTCATCAAGCGCTGTGGACGAAACGACAAGGGTGAGTGGCTGTTCTGCCTTGCCAAAGACGGCACACCGCGATTTGACGGCGCGACGAGCATTTACTGCGACGGCTTTGCCATTTATGGCTTTACCGAGTTTGCAAAGGCGGCTGGGAATCAAGAAGCGATAGCGTGCGCGCGCGCAACGTACGCGAGTGCGCGGCAGAGACTTGCGCGTCCCGGTTCGTACCAAACGCATCCACTGCCAATTCCGCCGGGGCTGAAAGCGCACGGCATTTCAATGATCTTTGCGCTCGCGTTCGATGCATTGGGGCACTATTTGAACGAGACTGAAATCATCGGCGCGGGTCTTGCTCACGCGAATCAGGTGATGGACGTGTTTCTGCGCCCCGAACAGAAACGGCTGTACGAATTCGTGCGGCTCGATGACTCGCTGATGGACGCGCCGCCCGGTCGTGCCGTGAATCCCGGACACGCCATCGAATCTATGTGGTTCATGACTCACATTTTCCAGCGGCACGCGCCGCGCAACGCCGAGCGCATTCGTCAAGCGATTGACGCGATCAGATGGCATGTCGAACTGGGCTGGGACGACGAGTACGGCGGCATCGTTCTCGCGCGCGATGCGGAAGGTTCGTTTTGGGAAAAGAATGCCGACGCGAAGATCTGGTGGCCCCACACGGAGGCGTTGTACGCGCTCTTGCTCGCGTACTCGATCTCGAAAGAAGACTGGTGTCTCGAGTGGTTCAAGCGCGTGCACGATTACGCGTTCAGCCATTTTCCCGTGCCGCAGTATGGCGAGTGGATTCAGAATCTGGATCGCCAGGGCAACAAACTGAATGCGGCGATTGCATTGCCGGTCAAAGATCCGTTTCATTTAGCGCGCGCGTTGATCTACAGCGTGGGTGTGTTGAAAGCACTGGAGAGTGGAGATTAGAGATTGGAATGGTGACGTTCCGCATTACAATCGAGCAAACATCGCCGTTAAAGAGGAAAGGAGGTGCGCGGAAAGTAAACTGTAAATCGTAAAACGTGAAACACAGTCCGTGGTGCGTAGCGCGTGAGAGATGAAANNTTTGCTCGTGTTAGTCGGTCTGGTCGCGCTGTTGGCGATCATCGTCGCGTGCGCGCCTGCGCCAACCGCGACGCCCGTGCCGCCGACGAAAGCGCCCGAACCCACCAAGCCACCGGCGCCGACGACTGCACCGCCGACAGCAGTCCCGGCGACCAAACCACCGGAGCCAACCAAACCACCCGCTGCCAAGTACAAGGAAGCGCCGATGCTCGCCGAACTGGTGAAGCAAGGCAAGTTACCGCCAGTGGACCAGCGCCTGCCGGAGAAACCGATCGTCGTTGAGGCGGCGGAAATCGGTCAGTACGGCGGTGTGTGGCGTCGCGGTTTCCTCGGTCCGTCGGACTTTAACGGCATTGCCCGCGTGATCTACGACGCGCTGGTCGTCTTCTCGCCCGATGGCGGCTCCGTCGTGAACAAGTATATCGAGAGCGTCACCCCCTCGGCGGACTACAAGTCGTGGACGGTGAAACTGCCCAAGGGCGCCAAATGGTCGAATGGCGACCCGTTCACAAGCGATGATATCATGTTCTGGCACAAGGATGTTTTGCAGAACAAGGACTTGATGCCGTCGCTCCCTGGCTGGATGCAGAACAAGGATGGTTCGCTCGCCGACATGAAGCAGATTGATGCGGTAACTGTCCAGTGGAACTACAAAGAGGTCCACACCACGTTCCTGTTCGAACTTGCTAACGCGGAGTATGGCGACAAGAACGTTCCGTGTTTCTTGCCCAGCAAGTTCCTCAAGCAGTTCCACGCGTCCTACGCCAAGAAGGAAGACCTCGACAAGGCAGTGGCGGATGCCAAGTTGAAGACCTGGGCGGAACTGTTCCGTCTCAAGATCAGCCCTTATGAGACGCCGGAGCGCCCCGGTATGGCGGCTTGGGTCGCGGCGCCCGGCAGCCGGATGAGCGATCAGATCTTCCGCCTGGTGCGTAACCCGTACTTTGTCGGCGTGGACAAAGCCGGCAACCAACTGCCGTACCTTGACGAAGTGCAACTCAAGTTCTTTGCCGACACCGGCGCGCTGAATCTCGCCGCGATCGCGGGCGAACTGGATCAACAAGAGCGGCACGTCAACCTCGTGAACTTTCCAGTGCTCAAGGAGACTTCGCAAAAGACCGGCAAGTACAACATCTACCTCTGGTCGAGTCTCGGCGGCGCGGATGCGGACATCATCTTCAACCAGACTTACACCAAGGATCCGGAAATCGGCAAGTTGCTGGCGAACAAGGATTTCCGCATCGCCATGTCGTACGCGATCAACCGCAAGCAGATTCAGGAATCCGCGTTCCTCGGCACAGGTGAGCCGCGTCAACCCGTCCCCAAGAAGGGACATCCGTACTATCCCGGCGACGAGTACGCCTACAAGTACATCGAGCATAATCCGACCCTCGCCGGTCAAATGCTCGATAAACTCGGCTTGGACAAGAAGGATTCGGAGGGTTTCCGCTTGCTCCCCAACGGCAAGCGCGCCACCATCGAACTCTCGGTCGTGCCTGTCTTTGGTCCGTGGCCCGACATCGCGCAGTTGATTGCCAGGGACTTTAAGAATGTCGGCATCCAGTTGATCGTCCAGATTCGCGAGCGCGCGCTGCATTTCTCGCTGCGCGAATCGAATGATCTGATGGCAGAAATGTGGAACCAGGACACGGCGGGCTTTCCGTTCACCGGCTCGACCAAGTACGATGTCCGCAGCGGCATCTATGGCAACATCACCTACGGTCCGCTGTGGTACAACTGGGTCAAGACCGGCGGCAAGGAAGGCATCGAACCGCCGGAGTACATGAAGAAGATGATGCAGTTGGTTGACCATGCCAAGACGGTTGGACCAGCCGAACAAGCCAAGGACGCCCAGGAGATTATGAAGATCTGGGTGGACAACATGGTTGAAATCGGTACCGTTGGCTTGACCGCAACCGATCAGGGTGTTGCGGTGGTCAACGCGAAAATGAAGAATGTTCCACAGAACCTGACGAAGGACTGGCCCCTGCGCTCGCCGGGCAACGGTCGTCCCGAAACGTGGTTCTANNCTGCTCATCCTCTTTTCCGTGATTGTTTTCTGGCTGGTGCAAGCGCCGCCCGGCGACTTTTTGACCAGTTACGTCGCCACTCTGGCTTCGGGAGGGTCCTCCATTCGCGAGGAGCAGGTGGAGGCGCTCAAACGCCAATTCGGTCTCGACCAGCCCGGCTATGTTCAATATCTACTTTGGATGGAGAGTCTCTCCAAAGTAGATTTGGGCGTGTCACTCGAATACCAGCGTCCCAACACCGAACTGATCGGCGAACGCTTGGTGCTGACGATTGCGCTCGCGCTCTTTGCGTTCTTCATCACGTGGGCAGTCGCGATTCCGGCGGGAATCTACTCCGCGATGCATCAAAATTCCTTGCTCGACTATATTTTCACCGTGCTGAACTATGTCGGCGTGGCGACGCCGAACTTTATGCTCGCGCTGATTCTGATGTGGATTGCGTTCTCGAATTTCGGCGTGAGCGTCACCGGTTTGTTTTCGCCGCAATATATTCAAGCCCCGTGGAGTCTGGAGCGCGGCATTGATTTGCTCCAGCATATCTGGGTGCCGGCGATCGTGCTGGGCGTGGCGGGCACGGCGCGCCTGATGCGCGTGATGCGCGCGAATCTGCTGGATGAACTGAACAAGCCGTATGTCGTCACCGCGCGCGCCAAGGGTATGTCGGAATGGACGCTGGTGCTCAAATATCCGGTGCGGCTCGCGCTCAATCCGCTGGTCAGCACGATTGGTTGGTACCTGCCGCAGTTGTTCTCCGGCTCGCTCATCGTCGCGACGGTGATGAATCTGCCGAATATCGGACCCTTGCTTTTGCGCGCGTTGATTCAGCAAGATATGTACCTCGCCGGCAGTATCTTGCTGATTTACTGCCTGCTCACGATCATCGGCACTTTGATTTCGGATATCCTCCTCGCGTTGCTTGACCCGCGCATTCGAATGGAAGGCGTCTAACGTGTCAACGAATGTTGGAACGAATAAACGAATGAGGTAGAGACTGTGACAGAGAACTCGTCTACCCAAGTCCTCGCACAAGAATTGGAAAAAGCGGCGACGCAAGCCGAAGAGCGGGTCTCGGTTGCATCGAACTGGCAACTGGTGTGGTGGCGTTTCAAAAAGAACCGTCTCGCACTCTTCAGCGCGGCGGTGCTCATCTTTTTTTACCTCATCGTGCTGATTCCTGATTTCTTTGCGACCCAAGACCCGGAGGCGACCGAGGCGCGGCTCGTGTTCATTCCCGCGCAAGCGCTGAACCTTTTCGATGAATCGGGTCTTCACCCGTGGGTGCCGGCGGTGGTGGGCAAGCGCAATCCGGTCACTTTGCGCATGGAATGGCAGGTAGACCCAACGAAAAAAGTGTACGTCCGTTTCTTCGGGTCAGGATTCAAGTACTCCATCTTGGGGCTTTTCCGCACTGATATTCATTTGCTGGGACTCGAAGATCCCAAGTCGGAAGACAAAATCTATCTTCTCGGAACGGATCGGCTGGGACGCGATCAATGGTCGCGGATGATGTACAGCACGCGCACTTCGATGACGGTGGGACTCGTGGCGGTGGCGCTGAGCGTGATTCTCGGCGTTCTGCTCGGCGGCATCTCCGGTTACTTTGGCGGATGGATAGACCTCATCATTCAGCGGCTGATCGAACTTCTGCAATCGTTGCCGACGATTCCAATCTGGCTGGCGATGACCGCCGCGCTGCCGCAGGACTGGCGCCCCGACCAGGTGTTTTTCGCGATCACGATCATTCTCGCGTTCATCGGCTGGACAACGCTGGGCCGCGAGGTACGCGGGCGCTTCCTCTCGCTGCGTGAAGAGGATTTCGTGCTTGCGGCGGATCTTGCCGGGTGCAGTCGGTTCCGCATCATTACGCGCCACATGGTGCCGGCATTTATGAGCCACATCATCGCGACGAGTACCCTCGCGATTCCGGTGATGATTGTCAGCGAAACGTCGCTCAGTTTTCTGGGTTTGGGCATTCGTCCACCTGCGATCAGTTGGGGCGTGCTGTTACAGGAGGCGCAGAACATTCAAACCATCGCGCAAGCACCATGGTTGCTCACGCCCGGCTTGTTCGTCATTCTTGCAGTGCTCGCGTTCAATCTCGTCGGGGATGGCTTGCGCGACGCGGCGGATCCGTACGGGCATTGAAGGATGAAGGCGGAAGGATGAAGGAGGAAGAGCAAAATGGTGAGAGAGGATGTGCAAGACCTGAGGACCAGAACCAAGAATTTTGCGCTACGGATCTTTCGTCTGTATGTCAGTCTGCCCAAGACGACCCAGGCACAAATTCTTGGAAAGCAAGTATTGCGTTCGGGCACCTCGGTGGGAGCACACTACCGAGAAGCATGTAGGGCAAGATCTGACGCCGATTTCATCAACAAGATGGAAGGCGGCTTGCAGGAACTTGAGACGGCATATTGGCTTGAACTGCTGGTTGAATCAGGGATCGTGGCAGAGAAAAGGCTAAAGCCGTTGATGCAAGAAACGGATGAATTGATTTCCATCTTTGTCACGATCGTCAATAAGATGAAAGGGAAGCAAGCATAGCTTCATCCTTCATCCTTCTGCCTTCATCCTTTGTATGAGCGAGCCAATGAATAGCCAAACAACTCCCCTGCTCTCCGTCCGCAACCTCAAAACACACTTCTTCATGGACGAAGGCGTCGTCAAAGCGGTGGACGGCGTGACCTTTGACGTGCACCCGGGTCAAATCTTTGGCATCGTCGGCGAAAGTGGCTGCGGCAAAAGCGTGACGATGAAAGCGGTGCTGCGCATTGTCGAGCCGCCCGGCAAAATCGTCAACGGCGAGATTTTATTGCGCCGCGCGAAAGGGAACGGATCGAACGGTGAGGTGATTGATCTCGCCACGCTCGCTGCGAACGGCAAACGGATGCGCTCGATTCGCGGCGGGGAGATCGCGCTCATCCCGCAAGAGCCGATGGCGGCGTTCAGTCCGGTGCACACCGTCGGCGATCAGATCATCGAAGCGATTATGCTGCATCAGACTGTAAGCCAGCGCGCGGCGCGGAAGATTGCGCTGCAAATGTTCAAGGACGTGGGCATCCCGATTCCGGATCAGCGCCTCGACGAATACGCGTGGCAACTCAGCGGCGGCTTGCGCCAGCGCGCGATCATCGCGATGGCACTTTCGTGCAACCCGCGCCTCTTGATCGCGGACGAGCCGACGACCGCTGTGGATGTGACGACGCAGGCGCAGGTACTGCGCCTGCTGCGTCGGCTGCAGGAGGATCGCAACGCCGCGATCATCTTCATCACGCACGATCTGGGCGTGATTGCACAGATGGCGTCCTACGTGATGGTGATGTACCTCGGCTTGGTGATGGAGGAGGGCCCCGTGGACGAAATCTTCCACGCGCCCCAGCATCCGTACACGCAGGCGCTCTTGCGCTCGATCCCGAGCGTGAACTCGGCGCCGCGCGTGAATCTGCCGACGATCAGCGGCTCGATCCCGCATCCGTTCAACAAACCGCGCGGCTGTCCCTTCCATCCGCGCTGCGAAAAACTGATCGCTGGCAAATGTGATGCGCGCACGCCCGCGCTGCAAACAGTCGCAGAGAAACAATTGGTCAGTTGCTTCTTGTACCACGATGTGGAGGTAGCATCGTGACTAACCATCCCACCATCCAACTACCCAACCACCCAACCACCCAACGCTTGCTCGAAGTGAAAAACCTCCACAAATATTTTCCAATCCGCAAAGGATTTTTTCGCAAGACCATTGGCAATGTCCGCGCGGTGGACGACGTGAGTTTCTTCGTCAACGAAGGCGAAACGCTCGGCTTGGTTGGCGAAAGCGGTTGCGGCAAGACCACGACGGCGCGGTGCATCTTGCGCGCGCTGACGCCGACGAGCGGCGAGATGTTGTTCCGCCCAAAAGCAGGGCAGACGGTTGACCTGGCGAAACTATCGCGACAGGGATTGCGTCCGCTGCGACCGCAGATGCAGATGATTTTCCAGGACCCGTATGGCTCGCTCAATCCGCGCATGACACTCTTCGACATTGTGGGCGAGCCGCTCTTGGTCAATGGGATGAAGAATCGCAAAGAGCGCACCGAGCGCGTGGCGGAGATACTGCGCCTGGTCGGTCTGCGTCCGGAGTATATGCAACGGTATCCGCACGCGTTCAGCGGCGGGCAGCGGCAGCGCATCGGTATCGCGCGCGCGCTCGCGCTGCACCCACGCCTGGTCGTCGCGGATGAGCCCGTCTCCGCGCTCGACGTTTCGGTGCAAGCGCAGATTTTGAACCTGCTGCTCGAACTGCAAAAGCGACTCCACCTGACGTACCTGTTCGTCGCGCACAACCTGAGCGTCGTCAAGCATATCAGCGACCGCGTCGCCGTGATGTACGTGGGCAAAATCGTCGAGACCGCCACGACCCAGGCACTCTTCAATTCGCCCAAGCATCCCTACACCGCGGCTCTGCTCGCCGCCGTTCCTGTGCCCGACCCGCGTGTGCGGACCGGCAATGTCGAACTGAAGGGCGAGGTGCCCAGCCCGGCGAATCCGCCCTCGGGCTGCTACTTTCACCCGCGCTGCGGGTACGCGGTGGATATCTGCCGCGTCCAAGCGCCGGTGTTCCGCGAGATTGTCCCCAGCCATTTCGTCAGTTGTCATCGCGCGGATGAGTTAAAGTTGCAGGGAATTGCATGACCGTTAGACGCGTTCTTCTGCGCCGAGCCGAGGGAATATCTCATCAATTTGCTTGGAACGAGAGGACTCGATGAGCGACTTTGATCCGCACCCTTATCTCGACAAATTAGAGGCGCTGGTGGATGTCGAGCATCAGAAACGTGCCCACGCGCGTCAACTCGCCGCGCTCAACTTTGAGCCGCTCGATTTTCGTCCAACGATTGTCACGTGCCGCGCGCCGTGGAGTCATCTGCAATACGACGATCCGCCCGCTTGGCCCCGCATCCCGTACCGCGAAGCGTTCCGCGACCCCGCCAAGATGCTCGTGAGCGAGTTGATGCAAGTGTACGAGGGCGCGCTGTTGAAAGATGACCGCGTGTTCACAATTCGCGCGAACTATGGCTTGATCCTGACGACCTCAATTTTGGGCGCAGAGTACTGGCAAGATGAAGACAATATGCCCTGGCCGATGCCGATCGAAAGTCTCAACGCTGTGCGTGAGATCATTGCACGCGGTATGCCTGATTTGAACAACGGCATCGGTAAACAGGTATGGGAAACCGAAGCATATTTTCGCGATACGCTCGCGCAGTACCCGAAACTCGCGCAGACAGCGCACATCGGGCATCCCGACCCACAGGGTCCGTTCAGTTTCGCGGTGAACCTCGCCGGCACCGCCGTCTTTGAGGCGACGATTGAAGATCCTCAACTTGTGCACGACCTGCTCGATTTTTCTGTGCCGTTTTACATCGCGGTCATTCAAAAACACCGCGCGCTCACCGGCGAAAAACCGGACGAGGGCTACAAGTTTGGCTGTCGCCATCGCGGCGGCGGTTGCATCCCTGATGATTCGGGCGTGATGCTCTCGCGCAAAATGTATCGCGAGTTCTGCAAGCCGTACAACGCGCGCGTCGCCACCGCGCTCAACGGCGCGCTCGGACATTTTTGCGGCAAAGGGACGCAGTTTTACGAGGAAATGATTGACACACCCGGCATCACAGGCATCAACTTTGGGAATTCGGAAATGCAGAATCTCCTCGAGCGCTATGCTCTCGCGGCACCGAAAAAAATCTGCTTGATGTGGGATGGGGACATTCCCGCCGAGGCACAGCACATCCATACCGGCATCATTCATCGTCACATCGCCAAGAGTTGGTCGGAAGCCGTGGAGACCGCGCGCCGAGTATTTGGCTCGCGGAACTGAATTCACCCTCTGCTATGGTTTCTCGCTTTGCGTTGACGAATGGTCGCCTGGTCTTGCCAACCACAGTGACGCAAGACAAAGCCCTGGTCGTTGAAAATGGCACAATCGCGGGAATTGTGGACGCGAGCGGACTCAACGCGGACATCGAAACGATTGATGTTGGCGGACGCCTCGTCACGCCCGGCTTGATTGACA
>DHFK01000153.1 GCA_002400365.1 Anaerolineales bacterium UBA4826
CCATGCTTCTCTGACGGATTCGTATCCCGCTTGTTCTACAACATCCAAGCCCACAATCAACTTGGGGCGCGCTGGTTCTCGAGATAACGATCAATCTCTTTCAAAACGTCGTGTAAATCTGGCGCGTCGCTGGCTTCTACCTTCTCACCGACATGCTTGTGATGCGGAAACCTCTCTGCAACTTCAGGATGATGCGGTGTGTTGTCGTAACGAATCACCCCTGTTCCATCGGACTGCTGAAAGTGGTATGCGTAGCTGACTTTGCGCAGCACCAAGCCGAATTCCACGACCAGCGACTCGTCGAACTCAAGCACTGCGCCATCCCCATACCTCACGCGCGCCGCGACAAACCCGCGTCCCTCGTCCTCTTGAATATCGTATTCGAGTTGCTCGATCTCGAAATCCTTGCGCGAATACAATGTGTCGAGAAGACGATTGACGTAACGGTCGAGTCTCATGTCGCGATAACTCGCTCAAGACTCATTTCGATTTTGCTTTTCAGATCGAGGTAGAGTTGGTAGCGTCCCGCCCATTTGATGAACGGCATCGCATCGCCCATTTCGCCGCGTTGGTATTTTTCAAAGAATATCTCACTGGTCATCCCGTATTGCTGTTCGTAACCATGCAATTCGACCGCCAACTCCAGCAAGTCGTCAATCGGATTGCTGGCCGCCAGTGCTTCTTTCAGCGCGCGTTGAAATTCCTCCCGCGTCTTGGGCATATTCTCTTTCGTATATTTGACTCTAGCCATTCGTCCTCCTCAATCCTTCCGTTTGACTCATTGGCACATTGGTTCATTGGCTTGTTCACAGTGGAATATTCCCATGCTTCTTCGGCGGATTCGTGTCGCGCTTGTTTTGGAGCATCTCCAGACCGGCGATCAATTTCGCGCGCGTCTGGTGCGGCTCGATCACGTCGTCCACGTAGCCGCGTCCAGACGCGATGTACGGATTCGCAAAGTGATCCCGATACTCCTGGGTGAGTTTCTGTTTCATCGCTTCGGGGTCCGCCGCGTTCGCAATTTCCTCACGGTACAGGATATTGACCGCGCCATCGGGTCCCATCACCGCGATCTCGGCGGTGGGCCACGCATAGTTCAGGTCGCCGCGAATGTGCTTGCTGCTCATGACGTCGTACGCGCCGCCATACGCCTTGCGCGTGATGATCGTGATCTTGGGCACCGTCGCCTCGCAGTAGGCGTACAGCAATTTCGCGCCGTGGCGAATGATGCCGCCGTGTTCCTGCCCGACGCCGGGCAAGAACCCCGGCACGTCTTCGAAAGTGATGATCGGAATGTTGAAGCAATCGCAAAAGCGGACAAAGCGCGCGCCTTTGTCCGAAGAGTTGATGTCGAGCACGCCCGCCAGCACCATCGGTTGCTGCGCGACGATGCCGACCGCGCGTCCGTTCAGTCGCGCAAAGCCGACGACGATGTTCTGCGCGTAATGCTCGTGCACTTCCAAGAACTCGCCGTCGTCAACGACGTGATGGATGATCTCTTTCATGTCATACGGCTTGGTCGGCACATCCGGCACAAGCGCATCGAGCGCCTCGTCCGCGCGGAGCGGATCGTCGGTGCTGCGGAGCAGCGGCGGCTCTTCCATGTTGTTCTGGGGAATGTACGACAAGAGTCTTCGAATCAGCGCGATGCAGTGCTCTTCGTTGTCGGCGGCGAAATGCGCGACGCCGCTCCTTTCGTTGTGCACGATCGCGCCGCCCAGCGTTTCAAACGTGACGTCTTCGTGGGTCACGGTCTTGACGACGTCGGGACCAGTCACGAACATGTAACTCGTGTCCTTGACCATGAGAATGAAATCGGTGAGCGCGGGCGAGTACACCGCGCCGCCCGCGCAGGGTCCCATCACCGCGCTGATCTGCGGGACCACGCCGCTCGCCAGCGTGTTGCGCAAAAAGATGTCGGCGTAGCCGCCGAGACTGACGACGCCTTCCTGGATGCGCGCGCCGCCCGAATCGTTCAAGCCGATGACCGGCGCGCCGTTTTTCATCGCGAGGTCCATCAGGCGGCAGATTTTTTCCGCGTGCGCTTCGCCCAGGCTTCCGCCAAAGACGGTAAAGTCTTGCGAAAAGACGTAGACGAGGCGTCCGTTGATCGTGCCATAGCCGGTGACCACGCCGTCGCCGTAGAACGTCTGCTTGTCCGCGCCGAAACCGGTTGTGCGCGGCGTGACGAACACGCCGAGTTCCTGGAACGAACCTTCATCCAAGAGCAAATCAACGCGTTCGCGCGCGGTCAGTTTGCCGCGCGCGTGTTGTTGTTCGATCCGTTTCTGACCGCCGCCCAGTCGCGCTTCTTCGCGGCGACGGCGGAGTTCGAGGATTTTGGGATCAAGGGACATTTTACTTGCCCTCCAATGCCGCGCGCGCAATCACGAGCCGTTGAATCTCGCTGGTGCCTTCGTAGATTTCCGTGATTTTGGCGTCGCGGAAGTACCGCTCGATCGGCAGTTCTTTGCTGTAGCCGATGCCGCCGTGGATTTGAATGGCTTTGGTTGTCACCCACATCGCCGTCTCGCTCGCGTGCAGTTTCGCCATCGCCGCCTCGCGCGAGAATTTTTCGTGGCTGTTCTTCTTTAGCGCGGCATTGTAGATCAACAGCCGCGACGCTTCGATCCGCGTCGCCATATCCGCGATCATCCATTGAATCGCCTGGAACTCGGCGATCTTGCTGCCGAACGCTTCGCGCTCTTTGGAATACGCCACGCTCGCTTCGTACGCCGCTGCGGCGATGCCCAATGCTTGCGCCGCGATGCCGATGCGCCCGGCGTCGAGTACGCTCATCGCTATCTTAAACCCGTCACCCTCTTTGCCGATACGGTGAAACACCGGCAAGCGATAATTGTCGTACGTCGTCTCGCACGTCGCGCTCGCGCGGATGCCCAGTTTCGGCTCCTTTTTGCCGCGTTCGAAACCGGGAAGCGTGGTGTCCACGACAAAGCACGCCGTGCCGCGATGCTTTAATTCCGGCTGCGTCGCCGCGAACAGCACGATGAAATCGGCGACCGGACCGCTGGTGATCCACGATTTGCGACCGTTGATGACGTACTGATCGCCTTGCGCGTTCAGCGTGGCGCGCACTTTCATATTGCCGGCGTCGCTGCCGGATTGCGGCTCGGTCAGCGAGAACGCGCCGATCTTTTTGCCCGACGCGCAGGGTTCGAGGAATTTTTTCTTTTGCGCATCGGTCGCAAAATGGGTGAGCCCGTAGCAATAGAGTGAATTATTGACGCTCATGATCACCGCGTGCGACGCGCACACCTTGGCGATTTCTTCGATGGCGAGGACGTAGGCCAAGGTATCCAGACCCGCGCCGCCGTACTCTTGCGGCACCTCGATGCCCATCAAGCCGAGTTCGCCCATCTTCTTGACTGTGGCAGAGGGGAACTCGCCGGTCTCGTCAATTTGCGCCGCGATCGGCGCGATCTCTTTCTGCGCGAAATCGCGCGCGAGGTCGCGAATGGCTTGTTGTTCTTCCGTGAGTTCAAAGTCCATTTTGATTCTCCGAGGTTAGTCGCCCAGTCACATAGNNCGATCCTTCAGCGCGTACAGCAACGTCACGAGAATCCGCGCGCCGCTCGCGCCGATCGGATGACCGAGCGCGACCGCGCCGCCGTTCACGTTCACGCGCGCCCAATCGAGACCAAGTTCTTTGCCGTC
>DHFK01000152.1 GCA_002400365.1 Anaerolineales bacterium UBA4826
ATTTCGATTTGCCATCGCAGCCGATACAGATCAATGACCAAGGTCAGCGGATAGGTCTGCCACGCCACCAAGCTGGTCACATACAGATGCCAGCGCTTGGCCCCACGGTTCCATTGCCCGACCAAGCGCACGTTGTGGCGCATCTGCGGGTTCTTGGGGTTATCACTGCTCACGTTGACCAAGCAGTCCAGCGTGGTCCCCGTGAGTTTGATCGCTTTCAGCCGTTGGCCGACCCACTCGGGTTTGCCAACGTAGACTTTCAGGATGCGCGGGTTGCAATCTTCGCGCAGCCGACTAATAAAGTGCTGGGTGCGATCGATGATCGTATCGAACAGATCATACGTCCAATAACCCAAGTCGAAGATGTAGAGCACCGCTTCGCCGAGGGGGCGCAAAAAGCCGATTTTCCGCTCATTTTTCTTCTGGGGCGTCAAGGCCAAGACTTCGGGTACGCCGCGAAACAAACGCAGCGTGGTATGCAATTTGACCGCTGCCCAGTCGGTGCATTTTCCATTGGCGCTCGCGGGAAACACGTCGATCAGTTGCTGTGCCACGCGCATCACCGTGGCATCGATCAAGAGAATCTGCAAGTCCTGTACCACGACGAGATTCGGCTGTCCCGCCAACTGACTCCACAAGGCAGCATACAGGGTCAGGAGATAGGTCAACACCGCGGCAAAGAACGCCCATGGTCGCTCGCGGAAGTTTTCGCTGACGGCTTGCTTCGACAGGACAATGTGGGCAGCCCCCAGCCCGCTGATCAAACTGGCGACCAGGGCGTACGTCAAGACTCGGTGCAGCGTGATCGGACCGCCGGGACCAAACGCCAAGATCGTCATCCAGAAAAACATCGTCGCCGTGAGTTTGCGTTGGCGGACGTCGCCGGCATCCTTGCTACGCGCCAGGGTGGTCAGCACGGATGCGGGCAACAAGTGTTGCAACAGTTGCGAACTGGACGCCAAATCCGGTGGCGGAACCGTCGCGCGCCGTTCCTTGGCGGTGGCGCGATTGAAGCGCACGGGCTGGACAGCGGGTTGGCGGTTGGACTTAGCTTTTCGCTGCGACGCTGGTATACTCATGGCGGGTCTCTCCAGGTAATGGATTGGTTAGCGCCATCCTTTATACCTGGAAGACCCTTTTGCGTGCAAATCAGCCGTGCCCGTCACCGATTGGTTTGAAAGTGCTTAAGGTGACACTAATGATCGGAAACCCTTGCAGGGCGAGATGATGCGAGCGCAACGCTGTGAAATGCCACTGGAATGAACGCCAACGCTCCAGTTTTTCAAAGAGGTTGGCAACCAGCGCCCTTTTTCAGCGAGTTTTCAGTTTGTTTTCAGAAGTGACCTGTATAATAGAGTCAAGATTTTGTGTTGGGGGGATGGCGACGTGGATACAACTAGTTCAAACCAAGATGCGATTGCGCAACGCTGGCTGGCCGCTCTGTTGCGGTCTGAGGCGACTCTGCCACGCCCAGTCGTGAGCGCCATCGTCGAGAACGTCGCCAAAGGGCCTTTGGGCGATCCCCTCCGTCAGTTGGAACAGGCGCTGATCCACTTGGAATCCCTCCGCGCTGAGAATTTGACAGGCAGCGAAGCCCGGGCCATTCTGGCGATCCTGGTTCATTTGAACGAGCAGGTTGCGCAGCTCCTGGCGAGAATTCGACAGTTGTGGGACAAACCACCCTGAGCGGCGGCGGGGACACCAGGACACCTTGTTCCCCGGATTTGAACGCAATCGTCTGCGCCACAAGGCGCGCAACGGTTGATTGAACTCATGACACTTGCCACGCGAGCCCGAACTCAACCGAATCTCATCTAGGATGGTATCGTCGTGACTTCTCCGCACGTTGTCACAAAGATCGTACAACCCAGCCGAAGCCGGCTCTTGATCCACCGTTCAAGGCTAGTTGATTTTCTCCACGAGAACATTCAGCGCCGATTAGTCCTCTTGTGTGCCGCAACCGGGTATGGCAAAACGTCGCTGCTCGTCGATTTCGCGCACGCGACGACCCTGCCGGTCTGTTGGTACAGTCTCGAGGCCTCCGACCGTGATCCGCAAGTCTTCCTGGAATACCTCATCGCCAGCGTCCAGCGGTCTTTCCCCATCGTGGGAGAGCGCGCCCAAGCCGTTCTGTCCAGCGGCCGGTCTTCTTGGGAGGCGGTGCTCGGCGCGCTGAGCGCCGAGATTCAAGACCAGATTGCAGACCCCTTTGTGATCATCCTCGACGATTATTACACCGTCGCCGACTCAGACGCGGTCAATCAAGTCCTTGATGCGCTCACAGTTCGCCTGCCGCAGAAGGCGCATCTCATCATTTCCTCTCGAACGCTGCCGACGAGGTTGGCGCTCGCGCGGCTCGCCGTCCGCCATGAGCTCGTCACCTTGAGAGTTGGCGATCTTCAATTCACGGCGGAAGAAACGCAAACACTCGTGCGGCAGAATTTTGGTTCATTGGGAATTTCCGTGATACCCCCAAGCGGTAGTGGTGCTCAAGCAACGCCGTGACCCGTAGAGACGATAGCCCTCCAGATCAAGCGAAATCCGCTGGAAGAGATGATCCAGATTGAGCAAGCCGTAGCAGCGTCGTTTCAGAACCTTGAGTTTGTTGTTGAGACCTTCAATATAACCGCTGTTGTGCCGATTCACAAAATAGTTGCTGATTTCATCCATCCGCTCATCCAGCGTGCCCAGGAAGGAATCAAAACAGGTCAAACTGCTGCCACGCACCCGCCCTTGCCAATCCTGAATCTTCACTTGCGCTTCGCTCTTGGACAACTTCAGTTCAAAGATCGCCGTGAGTTCTTCACGGAACGTATAGGCTAACTCCAATTGGGAGGAATGGGAGAACAGACGCGCTAACAGTTCGGCTTCGCTTGGCGTGAGGTCCGCCTTGTTCTTGCGGAACGCCCACAGACTCCCCTTGAGTTGCTTATACTCTGCCTCGGGCAGTTCCTGGCGTAAGCGTTTAAGTTCTTGTTTGCGCAGGGCATCGGCACCCTCCCGATACAGTTTGGCGACATGGAAGCGATCAATGACCACTAAGGCTTGCTGCAACACTTCTTTGACCGCATTGATATATCCTGGATACATATCGCTGCACACCGTATGAATTGTTTTCCGCAAGGCTTCAGGGATCGAACGCAGGAACTGGACCACCGTATCCTTTTCCCGGTCGGGCAAAACTGCCAACAGCACCACGCGCTGGTTTGCCAAGCGTGCCGTCACGATGACCACAAAATCGCGATGCCCCTTTTTCAGCGCGATCTCGTCTAGCCCTAACACGTCCAGCGAGCGGAATTGGGACCAATCCACCCGCGCAGCAATGCGGCGTTCCACGATGCCCAGCACGGCATCGTAACCCAACCGCTCTTTCACACTCACGTCTTCGATAGTCGCATTGACAAGTTGCAGCAAAACGTGATCCTCATAGGTTTTAGTTTGCGGGCTATTGGACTTGTGCCAACTTACCTGCTGGGTGGTGGTCGGTTTGCCGTCACATTTGAGACAGCAGTAGCGTTTGGGGCGATAGCGGAGATAAACCGGGTGGCCGAGAATGGAGAGATGGCGCAGGGTGACCCAGTCATCGTATCCCTGAAACTTGNNAAACTTGCCAATCACCTGCCCGCATCGGCGACAGTGGGCGGTCTTAATGGTACTCTCAATCGTGATGACGTAATCGCCGTTTTGACTGACTTGAACGTCCAGCACGCGCACATCGGGAATATCCAGAGGGATTGAAATCCGTGGGTAGGTCATCGCCGTCACCTCTCTGTAGTCTTTGGTCACATGCCCATTTTACGCACATTGCGCTTGCCTTTCAACCCCCTACATATAGGGGTCAACACGGAAATTCCCAAAGAGCCAGAATTTTCAAATTGAGCTTTCCAGGCCGCAAGCCACGGAACTCGTCGAGCGCTCCGAGGGGTGGGTTGTGGGTATGTTGCTCACTACACCCGCCCTGTGTCCCCGCGTGTTTCCACAGCGCTATCACGGTCAGGTGGCTCACGAGAACCTCTTCCGCTTCCTGGCGAGCGAAGCGTTTGTCCATCTGGCTCCCGACCTCCAGCGCTTTTTGCTGGATTCGTCCATCTTCGATGAGCTCAACGTGGCGATATGCGACGCGGTGCTCGGAATCACGAATTCGGCTGAATTCCTGCGGCGGATCGAGGATCAGAATCTCTTCATCGCGCAGCTGGACCGGGAAACGGATGGTCCCAGTTATCGCTACCACCATCTCTTTCGCGAATTCCTCCGCCAGCGGATGAGGGAAACGGATCTCGCGCGGTGGCGCGAATTGAACGGCCGCGCCGCGCAATTCTTCGAAACGCGTGGGACGGGCGCGGGGCAACCGATCACCCATTACCTCGCCGCCGAAATGTACAGCGAAGCGGTTCGCCTGATCGAGCAGACGGCCCAAGCCACGTTTGATGCCGGTCAGTATGCTTCTCTGGGCAGTTGGATTGACGGGCTGCCAACGGAGATACTGGAAGCACATCCAACCCTTGTCGTCATGCGCGGGATGGTGTATGCCGAAACCGGGGATTGCGTCAAGGCGCAGACCGCGTATGGGCGAGCCATCCGGATTCATCAGAGCCACGGCGATTCCGTCGCCGTAGCGAAGGTGACGGTCTGGCGGGCAATGCTTTGGCAGTTACAGGGCCGCTATCGGGAGGCGATTGAATCCTGTCAGCAGGTTTTGGAAACGCTCCACGACCACAACGCGCAGTGGGAAGAAGCGCGCGCCTACCGGGTTATCGGCACAGCCCATCTGCGTTTGGGCGAGTTCCCCCGTTGTGTCCAAGAACTTGAAAAGGCTCTCGCCCTCTATGAGACATTGGGCGACGAACTGCGCGTCGCCTGGCTGCACCACGATATCGGGACCTGCTTGCGAACTCACGGTGATGCCCGCGCGGAGAGACATTATCTGCAGGCGCTCGTCTTTTGGCGGCGCACCCACAACGTGGTGGGATTAGCGATGACACTGAACAGCATCGGCGTGGGTTACCATCTCGCCGGCGACTACGGACGAGCGATCGAAGCGCTAGAGGAATCGCGGACGTTAGCCCATCAGATAGGCAACCGGCGCAGCGAGGCTTTCTCGCTGACCAGTCTGGGCGATGTGTATCGCGATCAGGGAGAATACACGCGCGCCCTCGACGTCTATCGGCAAGCGATTGAAATCGGACGGCAGGTGGATGGGTTTATCGGGGTCTACGCGCTCGTCGCGCTTGGCGAAACGTACCGCCTCTTGGACGACTTGGCAAATGCGGAACACTACCTTCGTCAGGCGCTCGACGAGGCTCAGTTGCACGAATCCAATCACGAAATCGGTCTCGCGGAGACAGCCGTAGGTATTTGGCAATACCAGGAGGGTCAGGTGAAGGAAGCGATTGTTCACCTGACTCGCGCAGTGGAGTTGCTGAAGCCGATGCCCCGGGATTGTGCGCGAGCGCGCCTGCATCTGGCGCGAGCTCATTTTCTGGAGCGGAAGTACCGCGTGGCCAAACACCAACTGGAAGCCGTGGCGGGCGCAGATGGCGTGGAAGCGCTGTCCCTTCCCTTCCTGGTCGCCGATCGGAAGGAGTTGCTGCCGCTGCTCAAGTATGCCGTGACCCAGAACATTGGCCGGCGCTATTTCCGCCCTGCGCTCCATAAATTCGGCGCGTTGGAAAAAGCGGCACATGCTCCCGCCTCTGCGTCGCCGGTACGCCTCCGCATCTGTGCGTTCGGGACGACGCAAGTCATGCTCGGAGAGAAACTCCTCACCCGCGAGGACTGGAAGATGGACTCAGCCAAAGACCTCTTCTTCTTTTTGCTCGCGCATCCCCAAGGTCTTCGCCGCGACAAAATCCTGGAGGCTTTGTGGAGCGACCGACCCGCGTCCAAAGCGAGTGTTATCTTTCACTCGACTGCTTATCTTCTGCGGAAGACGATCCCGCACGGTCTCGTTTATGAGAACGGTGCGTATCACCTCCGGCGAGATATAGGTCTGGAATCGGACGTGGCCCAGTTCGAGGAACTGATTCAACGCGCCGAGACCACTCCGATCGAGACGGAGCGCATCGAGAGCTACACGGCTGCGCTGGCGCTGTATCGCGGCGACTATTTTGAAGAATCCTACCAGGATTGGTGTTTGGAGATTCGCACGCGGCTCCAGCGCCAATATCTGGATGCGCTCTTTGCGCTCGCCGGAATCTACGAACGCCGCGGCGAGTTCGACCGAGCGCTGGCGCACTACCAAACACTGCTCGACAAAGATCGGGATCGCGAAGAGGTCTACCTGGCCCTGATGCGCTTGCAGTATCAGACCGGCAACCGAGTTGCGGCTGTGAAAACCTATCAACGCTGGCTCCAGGTGCTCCGCGAGGAACTGAACATTCCCGAGCCCAGTCGCGAAATCCGTGAGCTCTACGAACGGATCGTGAAGGATGAAGGGGAGGCGGGGCCGGTTCCGTAGGCTCGTTGCAATGGAGAAATGAAAAAGGCGTAGACAATTTGATCTACGCCTTTTTCTTTTGAGTTGATCCGATTTTTTAAGGTTGGGTCCTGTCGCGAGTCCTCGTTTTCAGTCCGTTTTCACTTTTTTATCAGTGGCACCTGCGATAATGGAAGCGACAAATCCATTCACCTCAACCGTGAGGAAAAGGAGACCAAGTTGGATCTGCGCATTCTCACCATGAAAGCAGCGAGTGCTAAGGAGAGTCTTTCGACGATAGCGGCTTCACCCGATGGAACGGGAGGGACGGGTTGCCGACGCTTTTGATCGCTTCTTGGCATCAAAAACTTGCGCGGCGATGCCTCACCGACTTTTGAATCAGAGGACGCTACATGCTTCGCTCAGCCACTTTCACCATTGGGATTCTACTCGCCGGTCTCGCCTTCGTCGGTTTCTTGATGCTGGGTGGGATGATGGCGCCACCGCCGTACTCGGTCGTCGTCGCAGTGCAGGATATTCCCGCCTACTCGACCCTCGACCCGAGTGCACTTGGGATCGATGCCCAACGCATCAATTCCCAGGTCGCGCAGACGCTCATCTTGCGCGAAGAGATCGATCAGTACGTCGGCGGGTTTGTCCTGGAGAACATTCACGCGGGCGAGCCGTTGCGGAAGAGCGCGATGGTCGCCTCGGGGAATCCGCAGGCGATCAATCGGCTCGCGCTCGTGATGACCGATCCCGACAAGGTCGCGATGGTGATTCCAGTTGACCCGAAGACTGCGCCAAGCCAAATTGCACCAGGGGATTGGATTGATCTCATCGTCGGGCTGGCGCCTGGGAACATTTCAGCCGGGAGCAACTCGACCTTCTCGAATCTGCTTGCGCCGCCAACTCCTGTCTCGCCGATTGTTTCGTTCGGTCCAACGCCTGCAGGTGGTTCGCGACCTGTGCCAACCGTACCGCTGAATCCATCACTACCGAATCCACCGATTACCTCTGGTAGTGTCGGCGCGAATGACATGAACCTCCCTGCGGACAAGGTTGTGATTCAGAACGTGCCAGTNNCAGGGCACGAGCCAACCTGCCTACATTCAAGGCGACATTCAGACGATCACCGTGCTCGTGCCGCGGTCCAGTATCGAACTCCTGACCTTCGGCAAAGACAATGGGCGCGTGCATGTTGTTTTGCTGCCCGCGAAAACCGCCGAAGCCGCGCAGGGCGCGCAATTGCCTACACTCGGCATCACGTTCAACGACCTGCTCGCATGGATGATGCGGGAGCGATCGCTGGTTGCAGGCGGTCAAGCGCAACCCACCGTCGCGCAACCCACGCAGGTCGTACCACCGCTGCCACAGCCCACGCCGATACCTGGGATAGGTCAGCCAACGCAACCCGCGAGTGCCGCACCAACCGCGCAACCGACGCGTCCGCCTGCGAATCCGCCCAGGGCAACACCCGTTGCGCCGGCGACGATTCCAACTGGCCTCGACATTGGCGCGCTCCTTGTTCCGTTGCTCTGCGGTGTAGTTCTGCTCTTCGTCTTTGTTGCCGTGGTGAGATTCGTTCGCAAGCGGAGACGCGATAGTGGACTCGTTTAGTCCTCTAGTCAGGTAGTCACGTAGTCGGACAGTCGTTGAGTTTCGATTGCATGTCCGCGTGACTGACTACTCGACTATTCGACTACGTGACTATTGGACTATCAGACAAAAGCATGGCAACTCTCAAATTGCTTCCCGCGCTTCGACAATGGGGCGACGTTGAACAACTGCATGCCGTCTTCGGACCGGGGAATCCAAACGGGATCGAGATCGTCACGTGGACACAGGATGGCGCACGCATTTTCAGCGACGCAACGTCGCTCGACGCGGACATCGTCCTGATTGACCCAGCGCTGCCCGCGTTCGAGCCGAACGACATCCAGCGACTCTACCATCACGCGCAGAAACCGATTGTCACGCTCGGCGCGATTCCGCCCCAGGGCGATTGGGGCTCGAAACTTTACCAACTGGGCATCAAGGGACACATTGACCTGCCGATTGGCGAAGCGCAAGCGCGTGCGCTCGTCGCGATGGGACACCAGGCGGTGCAGGACGCCCTGCGCGAGCGTTCTTCGCCGTCATACATTCCGCAAGTCTCGACCCAGGTCGCCCAGATCATCGCAACGCACGGCTGGGAGAAGAGCGTAGTCGCCGTGTGGGGCGCGAAGGGTGGAGTGGGCAAGAGCACGATTTCCGAAAACCTCGCCGCTGTCCTGGGTGTGCTTGCGAACCGCAACACTGTGCTCGTGGATGCAAACATGGCGGGCGGTAACGCGCACATTCATCTCGGTTTCCCTGTGTCGGTGATCGCGAAGAACATCGCCGCACTGGCGCGGCGTTACCAGATGAATCTCGCCACTCAGGGTCATCGCAATGGAGGCAACGTCGGGATGCTATCGGCGCAACCGGCGCTTGCGCCGAGTGAGGTGCAGGGACACCTCACACCCTTTCGGAACAATCTGCGCGTCCTCGTCGGAATTCCCAAGCAATTCATGGGCGGCGACGAGTCCTTTCAAGGCGAACAAGGGCGTGGCTTCATGCATGAACTCTTGGCAGTGGTAGGCAGTATGACCGACTTTGTCGTGATGGACTTGGGACAGGATACGAATGCCGCGATTCATTTGCAAGGCCTGCGCGATGCCAACTATGTCTTCGTCGTCATCAATCCCGACGCCGCGAGTATTCGCGCGACGGGTGAAGTGATGGAGACACTCTTCAAGCACGCTCAACTCGACGCGAAAAAGTTCCGTCTCGTCGTGAATCGTTTTCATCCTGAACACGGCATCGCCCGCAAAGACATCGTGAACGCGCTGCAGATGCCAGAGGTTGGCGTCGTGCCCGATGGCGGACCGAAAGTGACCGCCTCGCTGAATCGCGGTTATCCGCTGGTGATCGATTCCCGCGGCGAAATTGCGCGAGCCATCGTCTCGATTGCGTCAACGCTCTACCCACCGGTGACGCAAGTGTGGGCGCATCGCGGCAAGCTGGGCGGTGAGAAGAGCGAAG
>DHFK01000189.1 GCA_002400365.1 Anaerolineales bacterium UBA4826
CAGAGGGGGTAGGGGGTGAGGAACTACACCGTCAAATCTCTCCGGTCAATAATCCGCTTCGCCTTGCCCTCGCTGCGCTGGATGCCATGCGGCTCGACGACTTTGACTTTGGCGGTGATGCCAAGCGTCTCGTTCAAGTCGCTGTAAACCTTTTGTTCGGTCTGCTTGACCCAGTACTCGCCGCGCTTCCACAAATCGGGCGATGCTTCCGCCCAGACTTCTAACTCGTCCAGGCGATCTTTCGGGCGGTCAATGATGATGAGGTAATGCGGTTCGAGGCCGTCCACCGCGAGCAAAACGCTTTCGATGGACGACGGGAAGACGTTGACGCCGCGAATGATGAGCATGTCGTCGGTGCGCCCCTTGACCTTGCTCATGCGCGCCATCGTACGCCCGCACGCGCATTTTTCGCGATTGAGGATCACGCGGTCGCGCGTGCGATAGCGCAGCAGCGGTTGGGCTTGACGCGTCAGCGAGGTAAAGACCAATTCGCCGACCTTGCCTTCGCCCATCGGCTCGCCGGTATCCGGGTCAATGATCTCCGCCAGGAAATGATCTTCGGCAATGTGCAAGCCATCGTGATACGGACATTCGACCGAGACGCCGGGTCCGCCCATTTCGGTAAGCCCGTAGATGTCGAACGCTTCCAGATTCATCTTCGCCTGAACTTCTTCGCGCATCTCGTCGGTCCAGGGTTCTGCGCCGAAGATCCCCGCGCGCACGTGCATGCGCGATCGGATGTCCACGTTCATCTCCGCGGCGGTTTCCGCCAGCACGAGCGCATACGACGGCGTGCAAGCCAGAATCGTCGCGCCGAAATCCTCCATCAGCATGATCTGTCGTTTCGACAAGCCGCCGGAGACCGGCACCACGGTCGCGCCGATTCGTTCCGCGCCGAGATGAAAGCCCAAGCCGCCGGTGAACAGCCCATAGCCGTACGCGTTGTGCACCACGTCTTTCGACGTCGCGCCCGCGGCGGTGTACACGCGCGCCATCGTATCCGCCCAAGCGTCGAGGTCGTGCGCGGTGTACGGTCCCACCGTCGGTTTGCCGGTCGTGCCGGACGAGGCGTGCAGGCGCACGACTTGCTCCATCGGCACCGTCACCAGACCAAAGGGATAGTTGTCGCGCAAATCCTGCTTGGACGTGAACGGCAGTTTGTTCAGGTCTTGCAGCGATTTGATGTCCGCTGGCTTGACGCCGCGTTCGTCGAACGCCTTTTTGTAGAACGGCACCTTGTTGTAGACGAGTTCCGCCGTCTGCTGCAGCCGCTGGAGTTGGAGTTTTTCCAGATCCTGGCGCGGCATCGTCTCCGCTTCCTGGTTCCAGATCAGTGGTGTTTGCTTCACCTTTGCCATGGTGTCCTCCCTTTCGGAATTTTAGATTTCAGATTTACGTTTTTATCCTTCGGCAGAGTTTATCCTGAGCGCGTTGAAGGATTCAGAACAGGCAGTTTCACGCATCACGTATCACGCCCTCAATCTGCAATCTGCAATCACTTCCCCAGCCCCTTCCAAAATGCCCGTTTGTTTTCCTCCAGATATTTTCGCGGCACGCGCTTGACGATCACGTCGAGCCAGATTTCCGGGTCAACGTCGAGTTCGTGCGCGAGCGCGCCGAGCAGCACGGTGTTCGCCAGGTTCTTGTTTCCCAAGCCCTTGGCGATTTCCAAACCATCCGCGTAAACGATCTTGTCGGTGACAGCGCGCAGCGATTTTTCGATCGTCTCGTCGCTTGGGTACACCGCATCGCCGATCGTTGCCGACATGGGCAGGATGCGCTGGCGATTGACGATGAGCGTGCCGCCCGGTTTCAAGTACTCGACCCAGCGCGTGCTCTCCATCAATTCAAACGCGAGCAGGTAATCAATTCTGCCTTTCTCGCCCAGCGGCGCGCCGACGCGCGGTCCCCAGCGCACGTGCGATTCGACGACGCCGCCGCGCTGCGAAAAGCCGTGCACCTCGCTCTTCTTCGCGTCGAGTCCCAGTGCCATGCCCACTTCCGCCACAATATCACTCGCCGTCAGCACGCCCTGCCCGCCGACACCGGCGAGGAGAAAGTCTGTCTTGTTCATGTCAACTCCGTTCTGGATGTTGGATGTTGGAAAATGGATGTTAGAACTTGGATGTTAGAACTTGCGCCAGTTTTGGATGAGCCTGTTGAGTTGTTTTGCGATAATCGTGTACTCTTCGACGAGTGGCTTGACTGGCTCCGCAGGCAGATACTTGAGCAGTACCGCTTGGTCAAGGTGTTCCGCCATTTCGTTTGCCGAACCCATCGAGATGCGCCAAAAAGATTCCGCTTTTACCGGCGTATCCTTGTGGCTGTATCCCTCAACGATGTTGTCCACAACTGACTTGGATGCCCGGCGCATTTGATCACCGAGGCCGAATCGCTCGTCGGCTGGAAGTTGCGGAATTAATTCGTGGACCGGCACCAAAAGTTTCTTGGCTCGTTGATACGCTTCGAGATCGCGATGACTTTTGATCGCCATTCCACCCTCCAACTTCCATCTTCCAACTTCTAATTTCCATCCTCCAACTTCTAATTCCCAACTCGGAAAATTGCATCGCGCGGGCACACTTGCAGACACACGTCGCAGCCGACGCACAGCAGGGAATCAATCACCGCTTTCGGTTTCTGCGTCTTGGCGTCCAACGCGCCTTTGAAAATCGCCGGGCAGCCGACGCGGAAACACAGACTGCAACCGTTGCATTTCGCTTCGTCCACTTCGTCAATGAATTTCTCTGGATAGTCCGGCAGGAAGACACACGGACCTTTCGCGATGACGACCGACGGACGATCCTTGATCGCCAGCGCCTTTTTGATCGTCGCCTCGACTTCGGGTTCCTCGAACGCGTTCATGACGAACACATCCCGCACGCCCATGCCGCGCACGACCGCTTCGATGTCAATCTTTTGTCCCGGCGCGCCTTGCAGCGTCACGCCCGTCCCGGGATTTTGCTGCTGCCCGGTCATCGCCGTGATGTCGTTGTCGAGAATCAGCACCGTGCTCGCGCCGCGATTGTAAATGATGTTCGCCAGCCCCGGCATCCCGGCGTGGAAAAAGGTCGAGTCGCCGATCACCGCGACCCAGGGCTGCTTGTCCGTGTTCGCGCCCACCGCGTCCACACCTTGCGCGACGCCGAGCGACGCGCCCATGCAGCCGATCGTGTCCATCGCGCTGAACGGCGGCAGTACGCCGATGGAATAACAACCGATGTCGCCGGCGACGCGCACCTTGAGTTTACGCAGCACGTAGAACGTCGAGCGATGCGGACAGCCGGGGCAGAGCGCGGGCGGACGCGCCGGCGGCGCTACAATCCCAGCCGGCGTTGCCACTGGCTCGGGCTGCGGCACGCCGAGTTTGCGCGCGCCGTCGCGCACAACCGCCAGCGAAAACTCGTTCGTCATCGGAAAATATTCCTTGCCGACGCACGAAATACCCAGCGCCTTGATCTCGTGTTCGTAGAACGGATCGAGTTCTTCGACGATGACGAGTTGCTCGACCTGGGACGCGAACTCGCGGATCAATTTCTCCGGCAGCGGGTAACTCATCCCGAGTTTCAGGAACGAATAACCCTCGAAAACTTCCCGCGCGTACTGATACGCGACGCTCGAAGCGATAATGCCAAGTTTCTTGTCGCCCCACTCGATGCGGTTGATGCTCGCGGTGTTCGCCCACTCGGCGATCTTTTGGGTACGCGCTTCAACCTGCGGATGCCGGCGGCGCGAGTGCGCCGGAATCATCGCGTACTTGGTCGGATCGGGCGTGAATCCTTTCAGCGGACGCGGCGCGTGCCCATTGCCTTCCGGCGCGTTCACCACCGATTTCGAGTGCGAAATGCGCGTCGTCGTTCGCACGATCACCGGCGTATCGAACTGCTCGCTCACGTCGTACGCGGTCGCCATGAAATCCACGCACTCTTGCGAATCGGCTGGCTCGATGCACGGCACCTTGGCAAAGCGCGCGTAATGCCGATTGTCCTGCTCGTTCTGCGAACTCCACGCGCCGGGATCGTCCGCGCTGACGATGACGAGTCCGCCGTTGACGCCGGTGTAAGCGAGATAGAACAACGCCTCGCTCGCGACGTTCAGCCCGACGTGCTTCATCGAAGCCAGCGCGCGTGCGCCCGCATAGCACGCGCCCGCTGCCGCATCCAACGCGACTTTTTCGTTCGGCGCCCATTCCGCGCGCACGCCTTCATACTTTGCGAGGTTCTCCAGAATCTCGGTGGACGGCGTCCCCGGATACGCGCTCGCATATCTCACGCCGGCAAGCTGCGCGCCGAGCGCGATCGCCTCGTTGCCGGAAAGTAGTTGCTTCATACGCTGATCTCCTTGCCGTGATGCGTAAAACGTGAAACGTAAATCACGCATCACGCATCACGTTTTACGTTTTACGCTTTATTCCTCTGCCGCGTCGGACACACCACGCACGTTTCGATGGAACTATCCGTCAGACAAGCATACCCACCCGCTTCGATCCGGCAGCGCGCCAGTTGCAGGCGATTGCCCTTGCCGAGGTACGCCTTTTGCACGCCCTCGTCCGCCATCAATTCCTTCGCCGTGCCTTCGAGCACGATGCGTCCAGTTTCTAAAACGTATCCTCGATCCGCGACCTGGAGCGCGGCTTTGGCGTTCTGCTCGACCAAGAGAATCGTCGTGCCGCGCGCACACAGGTCAACAATGATGCGCATAATCTCCCGTACTATCAGTGGCGCCAAGCCCACCGACGGCTCGTCCAGCATCAACAACTTGGGCCGGCTCATCATGCCGCGCGCGATCGCGAGCATCTGCTGTTCGCCGCCGGACAAGGTGCCCCCGGCTTGCTTCTGCCGCTCTTTCAAAATGGGAAACAGTTCAAACACCGCGTCAAGATCCTGGCGCACCGCTTTGTCCCGTCGGTGGTACGCGCCCAACAGCAAATTATCGCTGACGCTCAGCCCCGAAAAGACCTGACGACGTTCGGGTACGTGACTGATGCCAAGTTGCACGATTGCTTCGGCGGCGAAATGCGAAATCGGTTTATCGTCGAACAGCACTTGACCGTGTTTGGGAGAGAGGACGCCGCAAATCGTATTGAGCAGCGTCGTCTTGCCCGCGCCATTTGCGCCAATCAACGCGACGATTTCGCCGGGATTAACTTTCAGGTTGACCCATTCAAGCGCGCGAATTTGTCCATAGTACGTGCTGATATCACTGAGTTGCAACATACGCTTCCTCCGGGTGCAAGCCCACCGACGCTTCTTCACCCAGGTACGCCGCGATTACGCGTGGGTTCCGCTGTACCTGCAGCGGCGTGCCTTCCGCGATTTTTTGCCCATAGTCCAACACCATCACGCGGTCTGCAATGCCCATCACCAATTCCATATTATGTTCGACCAGGATCACCGTCATGCCATCGTCGCGCAACCGGCGCACCAAATCGTCTAGTTCCTCGACCTCTTTGCGCGTCAAGCCCGCGCCCGGCTCATCGAGCAACAGCAACTGCGGCTCAATCGCCATCGCGCGCGCGACCTCGACCAGGCGCTGCTGTCCGAACGATAGACTGCCGACCAACTGGTGCGCGCGTCCCTCCAAGCCGACCATCGCCAGACGCTTGAGGGCTTGCTCACGAATCACGCGTTCTTCCCGGTGCGCGGTGGGCAAGCGCAGCGCGGCTGCCATCAAGCCGTAGCGACTCTTCGTGTGGCGTCCCACCATCACGTTTTCCAGCACCGTCATATTGTCGAACAGGCGCAAATTCTGAAACGTGCGCGCCAAGCCCATCGCCGCGCGTTCGTGCGGGTTCGCCCGGGCCAGCCGATGTCCCCGGAACCGCAGTTCGCCGCCGGTCGTGGGATAGACGCCCGAAATCAAATTGAACAGCGTCGTCTTCCCCGCGCCGTTGGGACCGATGATTGCGAAAATCTCGCCGCGCGCGACGTTGAACGAAACCTTGTGCACCGCGACGACACCGCCGAATTCTTTACGCAGACCGCTCGCTTCCAGAATAGTATCAGTCATGGCTTCCTCGGGCTAACCGACCGTCTCACTCCGCCCCCATCGTCTCCGCCGACTTTTTGATTTCCTTGAGCGCCTCCCGCCCCGCACGCCAGCGGCGATAGCGCAGCATCACGCCGGTCGTCACGCCCTCCGGCAAAAAGATCATCACGAGAATCAGGATCACTCCGAACGCGATAATCTCCTGCTCGCCGGACGCGCCGCGCAACAAATGCGGCAAGGTATTGCGCAGAAATTCCGCCAGGAGCGTAACGGTCGCCGCGCCAAAGATCGCGCCCCACACACTCGCCAAGCCGCCAATCGCCACCATCACCACCAGTTCGATGGAGAAACTGATATGGTACACCGAAGGACTGATGATGCCCAGCCAGAAAGCGTACAAACTGCCGGCGATGCTGGCGTACACCGCGCTGAGAACAAACACCTGGACTTTGTAATGCGCGGTATTCACTCCCATCGTCTCGGCGGCGATTTCGCTCCCGTGCACCGCGCGCAGCGCGCGCCCGACGCGCGAATTGACGATGTTGAGCGAAAGCATCAGTACCAATAACGCCACGAACCACGCGAAATAGTACATCTCCAAATCGGTTCGCAGGACCAACCCCCCCAGCGAGAATTTGGGAATGCCGCGGAACCCATCGGGACCGCCGGTCCAGGCGGTTTCTTGAATGACAATCAGTTCGAAAATGACATTCAGCCCCAGCGTCACCATCGCGAGATAATTCCCGCGCAGGCGGAGCATTGGAATGCCGATGATGTAGGCGAGCACGGCGGTGATCAGCGCGGCAATCGCCATCCCAGCCAGCGGCGGCCAGCCGGCACGGACGGTGAGCCAGGCGGTGATATAGCCGCCCATACCATAGAACACCGCTTGCCCCAGCGAAATCTGCCCGGCGTACCCCATCAGCAGCGAAAGCCCTACCGTGAGGATGGTGTAGAGCGCGACCAGGATCAGGATGCTGACCTGATAGTTGTTCGCCAGAAACGCCGGGAGAATCGCGAGGAGACCCGCGACGACGATAAAAGCAATCGCATTGGTCCGACCAGCGAGTCGTTTCATTTTTGCTTACATCCCCACTTCTTCGAATTGCGATTGACCTTTTCTCACCCCAACACTCATTCGGACGAACAGGATCGCAAATAGCACGATAAAGGCAATCGCGTCCTTGTAGCCGGACGAAATGAAACCCGCGCCGACCGTCTCGAAGATTCCCAGCAGCAATCCGCCGACGACCGCGCCGGTCGCGCTGTTCATCCCGCCCATAATCGCGGCGACGAATCCCTTGAGACTCAGAAAGGTGCCCGAATCGTAACCCATAAAGGTCGAAGGGGTAATCACGATGCCCGCCATCGCGCCAATCGCCGCGCTCAGCACGAACGACAAAAGTGCCATGCGATTCGCGTCAATCCCCATCAGCCGCGCCGCCAGGCGATTGATCGCGCACGCGCGCAGCGCCTTGCCGAGCATCGTCCGCTCGAAAAAGAGATAGAGCGCGAGCAGAATGACCGCGGTGACGCCAATGACCCAGAGATTCTGCCGCGTCAAAATCGCGCCGTGTATCTCCAGCGGTCCGCCGCGCGTAAACACCGGCAGTCCATACGGGTCGGCTGCCCACGCGATCAGCGCGAGCCCCTGGAAAGCAAAGTGCGCGCCAATCGTGATGATGATGAGCGAGACGATGGACGCGCCTTTCGCCGGGCGAATCGCGAGGAAATAGAGCACCGCGCCGATCAGACTGACGATCAACACGCTCAGCACGATCCCCAGCGGCAGCGGCAGATCGAAATCGGCGACGAAGACGCGGTTGAAAATGGGCGTGCGCGTCGTCAACGTCACCGCGACCAACGCGCCCAGCATCGCGAAATCTCCCTGCGCGAAATTGACGATGCCGGTCACGTTATGGATGACGACAAACCCCAGCGCGATCAGCGCATAGATGCTGCCCACCGTCACGCCGGTAAAGAGGTATTGAAGTAACTGGCTTTCTAACGCCATGCGCTAAATCTCCCTGTAGGGGCGAGGTCACCTCGCCCCTACAACACCCACCGCTTAGTTATCCTTGTACTTGTCTGCCGGAACGAAGACCCACTTGCCTTTTTCGATCTTCACCAGCACCAACGATTCCTTCGCGATGCCCGTGTGGTCTGTCGCGGACATGTTGAAGACGCCGCTGATGCCGATAAAATTCTTGAGCCCTTCGTAGCAGTCGCGCACTTTGGCTGCCTCGGAACCGACTTTGCCAAAGCAGGTCACCGCCATCTGGATGCCATCCCACGCGTGTCCGCCGAAGGTGCTGATCGGCGCGTCCTTTGTGAACGCTTTATAGTCTTTGATGTACTGCAGCAACACCTTCTTCTGTGGATCCGCGTCAGGCAGGGTGTCGGCAACCAAAACCTTGCCGATGGGGAAGAGCACGCCATCCGCATCGGCTTTCGCCAGGTCAATGAACGCCTGCGCGCCGATGCCGTGGTTGTGGACGATGGGGATCTTGAAACCGAGTTCGCGGAACTGTACGGTGATCGCCGCGCCCTCCGCCGAGGTCGCATGGACGACGAGACCGCCCGGGTTCAAGCCCTTGATCTTGGTCAGTTGCGCTCGAAAGTCCTTGTCGCCCGGCTGGAACAACTCATCCGCGACAATCTCGATGCCGGCTTCCTTGTAGAGCGCTTTCATACCGAGGCGGGAGTCGAGACCGAAGGCATTGTTGACGCCCAGCGAGGCGACCTTCTTGACCCCCTTCGCCTTCCAGTAGTCCGCCTGAACCGAGGAGACGGGGTAGTTCTCCTGCGGCGTCTTGAAGACCCAAGGCAACACCACGCCAACTTTGATATCCGGGTTTGCCTTCATCAGGTCTTCCTCTTTGGCGCCGTAGAGGCGCGCCAGATAGACCCACGTTTCCCCCGCGCTCGCAGTGTGATCCGGCTTGCCTGGGATCTTGACCACTGTTCCGGCAGTCAGGGCGGGGTAGACGATCGCGCTCGAGGAGGCGTAACTGATCATCGGGATTTTGGCTTTCTCCGCCTCCGCCGCCATGGCGATGCTCATCGGGCTGCCGCTCGCGCCCTGGAGGGTATGCACCTTGTCCTGCTCGAGCAATTTCTTCGCCGCGGTGACGGCTTTGGTCGTGTCGCTCGCGTCATCCTCGACGATCACTTCGAGTTTGTGCATCAAGCCGTCCGGTCCCTTGATGCCGCCGGCTTTGTTGACTTGGTCCATGATCATCAGCGCGCTGTCTCGCTCCGGAACGCCGAGCGATGACTGTGCGCCGGTCACGGAAACCACCACCCCGATCTTGTACGTGGCTGGCACTGCCGTGGGCGCAGGCGGTTTGGTCGGCTCAGGCGCCTTTGTCGGTGGCACAGGCGTTGGCACCGGGGTCGGCGTCGGCGCGGGCGCGCACGCGGCAACCACCGCCACGAGCAACAGACTCACTGCCACCACCAGCAAAACGTGTCGTGCGTTCATTTCTGCTCCTCCTTTTCATTGGAGATTGGAGATTAGAGATTGAAGGCTCGCCGTGAAGCATGGTCGAACGGTTAGAGCGTTGGTCTCCTCTCTCTCCTTTTGCATGTTTCTCTCTTCCATCAGATTCGAACCATTCTCAATTCACAGCAGACACATCACCCCCTTCCCTCACCCTCATCCCCCATCCCCCATCCCCCTCTCCTGATGCACAGCTCAGCATTAGGAGAGGGGGATGGGGGCAAGGGGGTTAGGGGTGAGGTTACGCTTTACGCCTATCCACCACACGCACCGCCTTGCCGGGCGGACGCGGCAGTTCGCCCACTTTGACGAACTGCGGCTTGAGCGACAATCCGACATAGTCGTATAGTTCGCGCTGGATGCGCGCCGGTTGTTCGGAAGAGAGAGGAGCCATCGTCTCGACAATCAAATCAATCGTCTCATTGCCGCGTTCATCGCGATCCAGGACGATTTGATAATCTGCGGCAACGCCGTTCTGACGCAACAGCAAGGCTTCAACCTGACTCGGATAAAAGTTCACACCCTTGAAAATGATCATATCGTCGGTACGACCCTTGAACCGGTCGACGCGGATGTGCGTGCGCCCACACGCGCAGCGGTCGCGCGAGAGGACGCGCGTGATGTCGCCGGTGCGAAAGCGGAGGAGCGGCAGCGCTTCGCGCGTCAGCGTCGTAATCACCATCTCGCCTTCTTTGCCGTCATCCAAAACCGCGCCGGTCTGTGGGTCAATGATTTCGACGATATAGTGGTCTTCCCAAACGTGGATGCCCTGATGTGCGATGCAGTCAATCCCCATCCCCACGCCGCCGGTCTCGGTCATCCCGATGATGTCGAACGCCTCGATCCCCATCTCGCGCTCGATTTTCTTGCGCAACTCGTCGCTCCACATCTCCGAGCCGAACAGGCCCACGCGCAGTTTCGTCTTGCGAAAATCAAAGTTCTCCTCGCGCGCCGCCTCGATCAAGCGAATCGGATACGTGGCAATCGCGGTGATAGCCGTCACGCCCAGGTCTTGCATCAGTTGCAGTTGCAGCAACGTCCGACCCGGACCGACCGGAATGTAAAACGCGCCGATGGTTTCCGCGCCAAAGTGAAAGCCAAAGCCGCCATTGGGCAAACCGAACGATGGAGTGATTTGAATCACGTCGTCGCGCGTGACGCCAGCGGCAGTGTAGCAGCGCGCCATCGTCTCACCCCACTGCCGGATGTCGTCGCGGGTGTACGGGCAAATCACCGGCTTGCCGGTCGTGCCAGAACTCATCTGCATGCGCGCGAAATCTTTCTGCGGCACGCACGCCAAGCCAAACGGATACGCCGCGCGCAAGTCGGCTTTGGTCAGCAGCGGCAGGCGTTGCAAATCCGCGAGCGCGGTGATTGAATCCGGCTGTGGGCGTCCGAGTGTCTCGTAGTACGCCGGATTGTGTGCAGCGATGCGCGCGAGGTTCTCACGCACGCGCGTCAACTGCAATCGCTCCAGATCGCCACGCTCCATCGCTTCCAAGTGTTGCTGCCACATCGTTTCACTCTCCGAGTGAATGAGCCAATTTCCAACTACTATTTGGCTCATTGGCACATTGGTTCATTGGAGTGCTCTCTGCCCTTCCGCAAACGCGCGCTGATTGAGTTCCAGAAATTTCGCCGGGATACGCTGGCGCAGCACGCTGTCCCAGGTTTCCGCCTTCAGCGGAATGAACTTGGACACTGCGCCTAGCATCACCAAACTCGCCACGCGCTCATTGCCCAGCCGCCGCGCTATTTCCGTCGCATTCACGGTTAGCACGCGGAATGGTTTCGTTTTCATAAAGCCGATGGGATCGTCGGGATACTTGACGGTCGTGTTCAGGTACGTCGGCTCGATGCGATGGTCGTTGACGATGATTACGCCGCCCGGCTTCAAGTAATGCGCGTGCCGCACCGCTTCCAATTTTTCGAACGCCAACATCACGTCCACCTGCCCGCGGAGATTCAGCGGCGAGTACACGCGCGCGCCAAAACGAATGTGGCTGACGACCGCGCCGCCGCGCTGCGCCGCGCCGTGCACCTCGCCTTGTTTCACATCGTAACCTTCGGCAGCGGCGACCAGCGCGAGTACCTCGCTTGCCAACACGACGCCCTGCCCACCTACGCCGGCGAAAAGTAAGTTGTGTGTCATTGCCATCCCTCACGCATCACGATTCACGCATCACGTTTTACAAACCATTCCTTCTTCCGATACGCCGTCGCCTGCGCCACGGCGACCAACTTGCCGCGCGCGTCCGTCACGCCCAGGTGATACAGCCCGATGCGCGCGCTCAGCGCTTCTTCTTTCGCCTCGGCGATCAAATTCGCTCCGACGGGGACCGCTTCGATGAAATTGATTTTTACTTCGAGCGCGAGCGCGGTCTGCCCGTACGAATTGCACGCCGCCGCGAACGCGAAATCCGCCAGCGTGAAAATCGCCGCGCCGTGCGCGATGTTATGCGCGTTCACCATGTCTTCGCGCACGACCATCGCGCACTTGGCGTATCCCTCGCGCAAATCGAGCAACTCAATGCCCAACGACTCGGCAAACTTGTCGTTCTTAAGGTGCCGCCAAACCTCCCGCGCGACGCGCCGGCGTTTTTTGCTGGCGACTGTTGACTGTCTACTGTTGACTGATCTCACGCGCCCCACGGCTTGCCATCCACGCGCACGATACATTCGGGCGGACAGACTGCCGCGCACAGCGTACAGCCGACGCAGATGTTGGGATCAATGAGCGCTTTCGGTCGCGGCTTTTGGCTTGCGCTCGCGCGGTAGGTTTCCGGGCTTGTCAAGATCGCCGGACAGCCGGTGTGGAAACACAACCCGCAAGCGATACATTCTTCCGCGATCACCGTGAACGCGACCTTCGGCTTGGCTTTTTCTTCGGGAATGAGAACGCAGGGACCCTCCGAAATCACGACGGCGGGTCCGTCGAACTTGATTGCCTCGCGTACCGCCGCCGTCACTTCTTCCGGGCGAAATGCGTTCGCGTGCTTGACGAACTCGACGCCAATCGCGCGGCAAAGCGTTTCATAGTCAACTTTTTTCGTCGGCTGGCCATGAATGTCTTTGCCGGTGCCGGCGTGATCCTCCTGCCCGGTCATCCCCGTCGTGCGATTGTCCATGATGACGACGGTCGTCTTGCCGCCGTTGTACACTGCGTCCATCAGCGGCTGGATCCCGCCGTGCAAAAAAGTCGAATCGCCGATGACCGCGAGCGTTTTCTGCTCGCCGGCTCTTTCAAAGCCGTACGCGTGACCGATCGAACCGCCCATTTCAAACGACGTGTTCATCGTGTTGTACGGCGGCAGTCCGCCGAGCGTATAGCAGCCGATGTCGCCGGTGACCGTGATGCCGGGGATGCGATTGAGCGAGGTGAACGTGCCGCGATGCGGACAACCGATGCACAGCATCGGCGGACGCGCGGGCGTGGGAATCTCTTTGGAAAAATCGGTCGGCGCAACCGTGCCGTGGATTTGCTGCGCGATGATTTCGGGCAGCAGTTCGCCGACGTTCGTGAACCGTTCCTTGCCGACGACATTCCGCACGCCCCAGTATTTGATTTGCTCTTCGAGGAATGGCTCGCTCTCTTCGACGACGTACACTTGATCGTACCGGGCGCAGAAATCGAGAATCTTTTGCTTGGGCAGCGGGAACGTCATCCCCAGTTTGAGAAAATCGGGATCGGGCAGCACCTCGCGCGCGTACTGATAGACGACGCCGCTCGTGATGACGCCATAGTCTGCATTGCCCGTTCCCTTTTCGACATAGTTCGCCGGACATTCTTCCGCGTACTGTTCCAGCGCGCGCAACTTGTTTTCCAGCGGCCCGCGATGCGCTTTGGCGAATGGCGGCACAACCCATTTCAAATTATCTTTGACGAATGGCTTTTTCGGAAACGTCACGCGCGCGCCGGGCTCGACCAAGCCCTTGGTGTGCGCGAGCCGCATCGTCACGCGCACCAGCACCGGCGTCGCGAACAGATCGCTGATTTGGTACGCCAGCGGGATGAAATCCTTCGCCTCTTGCGTATCCGACGGCTCGAGCAGCGGCACTTTGGCGAACTTGGCAAAGTAGCGATTGTCTTGCTCGTTCTGCGAACTGTGCGTGCCGGGATCGTCCGCGCTCAGGACGACAAAGCCGGCATTCGTCCCCCCGTACGGAAAGACCATGAACGAGTCCGCCGCGACGTTAAGCCCGACGTGTTTCACCGAGACGAACGCGCGCACGCCGGCGATCGCCGCGCCCATCGCTTCGTCGAACGCGACTTTTTCGTTGACCGACCACTGCGCGTGAACATCGGGATAATGCGCCAGACTCTCGAGGATTTCGGTCGCCGGCGTGCCCGGGTAACTCGCCGCGAAAACGACGCCCGCTTCCCAGACGCCGCGCGCGAGCGCTTGATCGCCGGACATTAGTTGCTTGGTCATCTAAACAACTCCTTTGCCATTTCGTTCAAGCATGAAGGCGGAAGGATGAAGGATGAAAAACGATTTGTCATGATGTGATTTTTTCATCCTTCATTCCTCATCCTTCATCCTTCGGAGAGTCCCAGCACTCGTGCCGCGTTCCCGCCCAA
The DNA here is from genome assembly GCA_002400365.1 of Anaerolineales bacterium UBA4826. Classification (GTDB taxonomy): domain Bacteria; phylum Chloroflexota; class Anaerolineae; order UBA4142; family UBA4142; genus UBA4142. The sequence goes on from DHFK01000189.1 coordinate 14,073, forward strand.
CATCTTCTCCAGCGTGCTCTCCTTCAACGGCAACTTGCGAATCATCTCCAGATTGCGCTTGATGTACGGCATCCCGGGCCAGTCCGAGCCAAAGATGATCTTGTCCGCATTGCGCTCTAATTCTGGAAAGTAATCGAGCAAGCGCTGCGGCGGCAGCCCCGCGATTTCCATGTACACGTTTTCGTGCAGACGCGAGAGAAAGAACGCGCGATCGTACCAAAAGCCGCGCCCGCTGTGCGCCATCACGATTTTCAGATTTGGAAAGTCCACCGCGACGTCGTCCAGCGCGAGCGGATCGCCGTATTTCAGTTTCGCGCCGCGAAAGACCGACGAGCCCGTGTGCACCATGACCGGAATGTTCAACGCCTGAGCGACGGCGTAGAGCGGATAGAGTTCGCGATCGTTCGTGTAAAAGTGCTGGTAGGTCGGATAGAGTTTCAGCCCGCGAAACCCTTCTTGGGTGATCAGGCGCTCCAACTCTTGCGCCGGATGCGCGCGCAAGCGATGATTCACACCGCAAAACGGAATCAGCCGCTGGCTGCCGCGACAGAAATCGCGCACATAGTCGTTGGGCGTGATCCCAGTCGTGATGGGACTTTCTTCCGCCAGGATGACGGCATAGTTCACGCCGCACTCGGCCAGGTGCTTCTCTAGCGTCTCCTGCGACGCGGCAATCGAATTAAGGATGTGCTCGGGCCCCAGCGCGCGGTCTTGTTCGTTCAGGTTGTTGACGGCCCACTCGAAAACCCAGGAATGCCACATCTCCGAGCGACCGATGTGGATGTGAAAATCAACAATCATCATCCCACCGTGCTATAGCCGCCGTCCACGCTGAAAATCTGCCCGGTCATGTACGCCGCGAGATCCGATGCGACGAACAGAATCGCGTTCGCGATGTCAATCGGTTGACCGAGGCGGCGCAAGGGGTACGCTTTGGCAAGTTTCTCCTCGCCGCCGGCTGCCGCGATAAAGCCGGCGGAGCCGGGTGTGTTCGTGACGCCCGGGGCGATGCCATTCACCGTGATATTGTACCGTCCGACTTCTTTCGCCAGGGCTTTGGTGAACGCCGCGACGCCGCCCTTGGAGGCAGAGTAGATGGACAGGTACGGCTCGCCGACGCGACCGGCGTCCGAGATCAGATTGACGATGCGCCCGGACTTTTGCTCCATCATCGGATCGAGCGCCGCGCGCGAGCAATACAATGTCCCATACAACGTGACATGAATGTCCTTGTCGTAATCTTGCGGCGTCAGATCCTTGAACAGTTTGCTCGTCCACACCGCGGCGTTGTTGACGAGAATGTCCACGCGCCCATGCGCGGACAGCGCGGCTTGCACCATCGCCTGCGCCTCCTCCGCGCGCGTGATATCGGTTTTCACCGCGACCGCCGTTCCGCCCTTGCCGCGAATTTCTTCCGCCACACTCTTGGCGCTCGCTTCATCCATGTCGGCGATGGTGAGGCACGCGCCGGCGCGCGCGAGCAGCAGCGCGGTCTCGCGTCCGATGCCGCGCCCGCTGCCGGTGACGATTGCGCTTTTTCCGCTAAGATCAATTGTGACTGCCATGGTTGACTCCCGATTGTATCCTACTGCTTCCTTGTAAAGATCGTCCGCATGATGCCGGTCAGCGCGCACTCGCTGCACGATGGATCTTGGTTCGCGGTCAACGCCCACGGCTCGACGCGCGCTTCGAGTCCCATCGCCGCGTACAGTTCGAGATATTCCTGGACGCGGTTTGGAAAGGTGGTGAACTGCCGCGTCCACCCCTGCGCGATGAGTTCCTTTTCCTTTGCCGCGATTTCGGCTTGCGTTAGCATTGGCATCACTAATTTACGCCGGGACGACCCATTTTGCTGCTGCGATCTTCGAACTCGCCGTTTTTTCTTTTCTGGAGGCGCTGTTGCGCCAGGATCGCCGCGCCAACCGCCGCGGTGTACTGCACCAGATCGCCGGGCGGCACATTGACCTCGGCGCGCAATTTCTCGCTCACCACGCGCACCATCGTCTCGAACCGGAGAATGCCGCCGACGAGCGTGAACTCGGGCTCCATCTGCACGCGCTTCATCAATTGCACCGAGCGATCCACCAGCGAGACCATCGCGCCGTGCATGATGTCGGCTGGCGTCGCGCCGGCGGACACGTGGTTGATCACTTCGGATTCGGCAAAGACCGCGCACACGCTCGAAATCGCGACCGGCTCTCTCGACGTCGCCACCAGCGGACCGATCTCTTCGACTTTATAACTCATATAGCGCGCGGTCTTTTCGACGAATGCGCCGGTCCCTGCCGCGCACTTGTCGTTCAGACGAAATGACTTGACCTTGCCCGTGTCCACCCGGCTTGCCTTCATCGTCTGCCCGCCGATGTCCAGCACCGTCTTGGTCTCCGGGAAAAAGAACGCCGCGCCGCGCGCTTGCGCGCTCAGGTCAGTCACCTGCAGATCGCGAAAGGGAACCTGGTAACGTCCATAGCCGGTGCTGACGATGTACTGCACGTGCCGCTCGCCCAATCCTGCTTGAGCCAGCGCGAGCCGATATGCTTTCAGCGCGGCGTCGGCGAGACGAAAACCGGTGTTGATCATTCCTCGGCCGACGATCCGGCCGTCCTCGCCAAAGATCGCGGCTTTGGTATATGTAGAACCGACATCTATACCTGCGGTGTACATTTCACGATAACCTTTCTATTCATGCCGCAGAGAACACAGGGAAAAGAATAAAACGTAAAACGTAATCTCTGTGCCCTCTGTGCCCTCTGTGGCTTACGCCGTCGGCGCGCGGCTCGCGAGAATGCGATCCATCGCAAAGAGTGCGGCGCCGAGCGCGCCCATGTAATGCGATTCCTCGCTCACGTTGACCGGGAACCCCAGCAAATCGTTCATGACCTGCACCATGCCCTGGTTGCGCGTGACGCCGCCGGTAAAAGTCACTTCGGACTCGATGCCGACGCGGCGCAACAACGCCATCGAACGCGTGCCGATGGATTTATGCACGCCGAGCAAAATGTCTTCGATCTTTTTGCCCTTGCCCAACCAGGACAACACTTCGGACTCGGCGAAGACGGTGCAGGTAGTGCTGATCGTCACCGCTTTCTCCGCGCGCAGCGCGGTCGGACCCAGTTCGGGCAGTGGAATTTCGAGCGCAACGGCGGCGGCTTGCAAGAACCGCCCGGTACCCGCCGCGCACTTGTCGTTCATGCAAAAGTCCACCACTTCGCCGTTCGGTCGCACGCGAATCGCTTTCGTATCTTGCCCGCCCATATCGAGCACCGTGCGCGTGCCGGGGAACATGCGCACCGCGCCGCGCGCGTGACAACTGATTTCGGTAACCTGGGTATTGCCGAACGTGACCTTGTAGCGCCCATAGCCCGTGCCGACGATGTACTCGACTTCCTCGTCCGGGATGCCTCCATTTTTCAGCGCGGCTTGGAACGCCTTTTCCGCGGCGGTCACGACGTTCGCGCCCGTATCAATGATCGCGCGACCCACGATCTTGAGATCTTCGTCAACCACGATCGCTTTGGTCTGTGTGGAGCCGACATCAACTCCGGCTGCGTATGACATGAGTTAAACTCCGTATTGCGGATTGCGTGGCGCGTGAAACGGAATACGCACCACGCAATACGATTCAGGCTGCATGTAACTTTCGCGTCGCCAATCCCTCGAAGAACGCGTCAATGCGATTCTTCATCTGCGCTTCGGAGACGACGCGCTTGTCCATCATATCGGATTCGATAAAGAGCGTTGCCACATCGCGCGCGGCCATGACCGCGCGGCGATTGTCGGCCAGCCCGGTGGAAACGGTGCGGCACGATTTGATCGGGTGATAGACGATGCCATCCACGTGGTACTGATCTATTCCTTCGACGAGCCAGTCGTTCTGGAAGAACATTGCGTCCATCGCGTGCCGCACGGTGATCAGGATGCCTTCCGCCAGACTCTCCAGCGGACGATTCAAAGCGTACTCGTATCCGAGGTTCAATCCGCCCGCCGCGAACTCCAGGTAGGTCGAGGCGACGAACGCCCCGCCCCATTCGGAGAAGAGTTCGTAGAACCGGCGAAAGATCGGGTAGCAGGGAACGCCCACAAAGGTCAGGCGATACTTTTCTTCGGACAACGTGCCGATGTGGTGCGCGGACTTGTACTCCATTTCCTGCACCAGGTCTTGAAAGTACTTTGCCCCCTCGGGACTGCCGCGCAGCGCGTTCGCCACGCCCAAATAGATCGTTCCTTCGTTGAGCGCGTTGAAGGGCGCTGGCTTGGACTTGTTCAACTCCAAGACGCGCCGCCACGCGACGCTCATCGCGTTGGTGTGCCGCATCGCCTCGCGCAATCTGTCAACGTCGAATTTTTTCCCGGTGATTTGCTCACAGGCGGTAATCAATTCGCGGAGTTGATACTCGACATACTGGCGATCGTGTTCAAAATCCGGATCGCCCGCCCAGGTCTGTCCGCGCGCGTTGCGGGAGCCGGGCACGTCAACGGTTAGCACGCGGGTGTTGTAGAGGCGCTCCCAGATTTCGCCCCACTTTAAGTATGTGTTGCACGCGTTCGTCAGCAGCGCCAGCGTGGGCTTTGGGATCTTGCCCATCGGATGTTCGCCGCCGCGCAATTGCACGCCGACATCCGCTTTGACGTAGCCGCAAATGTCCGGCGAATAGCCGTAATCTTCGGCGACATTCAAGTACTCGTGCGCGACGCGGCGCACCGCAGTTTGCAGCGAATTGATTTCGGGGAAAACCAGGTTGAAATCGAATACGCGCAAGATTTCCGCGATGCTTCCCATCACAAAGACGTACGCCGTATGCTCGCCGCGCTCGGCGGCGCCGGTCAAGTTCTTGAACCATTCGCGGAACAGCCGCGCGCCTTCCGCCGCGCCGCGTCCCACGATTTGTCCGTCTATTTTGTCGGTCATTTCATTCTCTCCAAGTGACGGGTGACGTGAGGTTTTCCGCGCCACGCGCCACGCGTCACTCGAACAGGATATTCTCGACGAACGTTTCCAACTGTATCTGGATGTGGTCGAACGTCGTCATCTTTTCTTCGAACTCGCTGATAAAGTACGGGATGCCCGCTGCATCAAACGCCTTGCTGTACGCGACTTGCTCGTCAAGCCCGGGCTCGCACATCTTGGCGGCAGTGATGATCGCGGCTTGCGCGTTCGAGTTCTTGACGCGTTGCAGCAGCATTTGTTCTTTCGGCTTGCGCAAATCGTGCTGCACCGGACTGTACGAGGAATCGTTGACGTACGCGTTCGCCAGATTCAACAGTGGAGCGCCGCTGGTCGGCACGTCGTTCAAAATCCAGCGCAAGCCGATGAGGAGGTCGTCGTCCACGACGTAGCACGACTGCCCAATCACGCGCAGCAGGTCGAGGGGCGGCTGCTCGCAAAAGCCGCCTTCGAACACGACGCGAATCTTGTCCTGCTTCTTCGCCACGCGGTTTTGGATTTGCGGTAGAACCTGGTGCAGGATTGCGTTGTGTTCTTCACGCGGCAGCACGCCGCCGACGTTCACCAGCACGTATGCCTCGTCAACCGAAAGCAACCACGGAGTCTCGCGCTTGATCGCGTATACCTGGTGCAGCAAGCGGCGATTCTCGTTGAAAACGGCGATCGAACGACGCAGGTCATCGTCGGACACTGGTTTACCTGCAACCTCTTCGATCTTACGGCGGAGGCGATCGTATTCATCGCGCAGGTACTGCGCGGCGTAGGCAGAGTTGGCGTTTTGCGGGAGATAGAGGATTTGCGCGGGGTATTTGAAATTGCGGCCCCAAACTCCCGCGAGGTTGCGCGCTACATCACAGATGGGGTGCGTGACGAACATATCGAGGTCGAGCGTGCCGGTCAGGCACAACTCGAGCGAACTGCGAATGATCGAGCAGAGGTACGACCCAAAGTGCGCGTCGGCGCGCTTGCGCTCCATGCCCGCGCCGCGCAATTTCACCGGCAACATTCCCGCCGCGTGCGCGATCTCTTCGGGAAAGTAGACCTGAAAGTGTCCCAGGATTTTGCCGCCGGCTTCGCGCCAGCGGCGAACGGTGGGAAAACTTGTATCTTCGACGAGGTCCCGGCACAGCATCAGGACATCGTCCAGCGGCTTGCCTTGCCAACCTTCGAGAACGTTCATAGTTCCTCCTCCTCAACTGGAGGCGATACGTGGCGCATTATCACGCTTTTCTCCTCCTTTGGCAAATTCATCACCAGTCTTGCGGCGATTCCCTGTGAGGCGTGAAACGTAGAGTTCACGCCTCACGGTTTACGCTTTACGTTCTCACCACGAGTGCGCAATCGCGCCCGGCTTACACGCGGTTACGCACCGCAGCGCGCGCGCGGCGCTCGCGGGCTTGCATGGCGCGCAATCGTACTTGATGCGCTTGCGATTCGCATCCTTCACCACGACAATTTTCGTTGCGGCGAGCGGAGCGTATTCATTGTCGCGTAGTTCGAGAATGTGCGCGCGGCACGCCGGCACGCAAGCGCCGCAGCCATTACACTTGTCCGTGTCCAGCATGATATAGTATTCGCCCGAGCCGTCGGTGTAGCCGAAGTTTGCTATCACTTCTTCTCCTGCTCGGCAATCGCTTTCCCAAGCAACGCCGCGCCCACCGCGCCGGCGATCTGCGTATCGAACGTGGGTTTGATCGCCTGAACGCCCAGTTCTTTTTCAAGCCGCGTCACAACGCCGACGTTCTTGGCGATGCCGCCCGTGATCGCAAAGTCCTTTTGGATGCTGATGCGTTCCAACAGCGTACAGACGCGGTGCGCCATCGCGTTGCAGTACGCGGCAAGTACGGCGTTCTTGCGCCAGCCCTTGCGCAACAAGCCGACTGCTTCCGACTTGGCAAACACGACGCAGGTGGACGATACCGGTTCTGGTTCCTTGTCAACCTGAAGCGACAACTCGCCCAGTTGCTCAATCGGCACCTGCATCAGGTCGGCGAAGACTTCCATGCCGCGCCCGGTGCCCGCCGCGCACTTGTCGTTCATCACGAACGCCGTGACCTTGCCGCGCTCGTCGCAACTGATCGCTTTGCAGTCCTGCCCGCCCATATCGAGCACGGTGCGCACGGACGGACCGTAGAGATAATTCGCGCCGCGCGCGTGGCACGCGATCTCGGTGATCGTCTTGTGCGCGAACGGAACGTTGACGCGCCCGTAGCCGGTACCGACGATGTAATGGATCTTGTCGAGCGTGAGATCGCTGTCTTGCAGCGCCCAGTTCATCGCCTTGCGCGCGCTGTCCGGGCTGTCCGAGCCGGTGCGCATGTTGGCGTACGCGTAAATCTCGCCATCCACCATCACGACCGCCTGCGTGCTCACCGACCCAACGTCCACGCCGCCGGTAATGATTTTCCCATCCGTCCACGAAATATCCGGCGCGCGCCAAGTGTATTCTTTCCAGCGCCAAAATTCCTGCGCCATGCTGTCTTCATTTCACGCACCACGCAATACGTGGTTTGTGTTGCGTGGTGCGTATTTCGTCTTACGAGTTTTGCTTCGCGAGCAACGCTGCCCCGAGTGCGCCGACAAATTCCGGATCGGCGGGAACGAGCACATCGGTTTCTAGTCCGCGCTCGAGCGCAGCGTGAAAACCAACATTGTGCGCGACGCCGCCGCTCAACGCGATATCCTTTGCGACGCCAACCCGGCGCGCCATCGAGATGATGCGGCTAGCGATTGCGTCGTGCACCGCGCGGACGATGTCCGGTTTGGGCGTCTTGGCATGGATCAGCGAGACCACTTCGGATTCGGCAAAGACGGTGCATTGCGCGTTCATCGGCACCGCCGTTGTGGATTTGAGCGACAATTCGCCCATCTCTTCGAC